>JANPGH010000070.1:0-35297 GCA_031423795.1 Elusimicrobiota bacterium
CAAAATGATTTAAAAAACTCGACGCCGATTTTTTGTCGGAGTGCTACGAGCTCCTTGGCTGTCAGGTGGCGATCCAACCATTCCGGGTCGGCGTCGGTAAGATCCTCCGTGAAATTCTCCCGCAACAGTGTTAGCGAAAGATCGACGATGTCGTTTCCTGCGCAATTCTTCGACAGCGTGCTATCCTTCCACCAATCAAGCTGAAGTTCGGCAATGCGGTTGAAAAGTCTTTGCGAGACGGCTCGGGGGTTCGTTTCATCAGGAAGCGCGCCGTCGATCAGCGCGCAACGGACGCGGAATACGGAATTCGTCGGAGGACGGACTGTGGTCCCGATTTGGTTGTCGGCGCGCATGTACACACACAAAAATTTGGCATTGGGCACGTCGATGGCCATTTTACCCAGGAAATCTTTCGGGCGTTTGGCTTCAAACCAGCCGGAGCGAGAGCGCCCCGCCTCCGGGTAGACGAAGACAGCCGCACCCTCGCGCAAAAGCCACACGCACTTGTCGTATGCGCGTTGGCGCCACATTTCGGACTCCGCGTCCTCGCCGCCACGTAAGAACGGGATGCAACGGCAGCCGTAAAGAAACGCGCGGATGATGGCGGATTGAACCGGGCCGCCGAGCTTGTAGTAGTTGGTGTATTCCGGCGTCGACCACGGGGTGCGATCGTCTTCCAGACAGCGACTGAGCGGGAAAATCGCCCAATAGACCAGGAAGGAATCAATTAGTGTCAGGTGATTGGCGGCCCAGATGATCGGTCCGTCGTGCGCGTCGAGCTGGGGCCAAATTTTCGCGCGCAGGCTCTCGACGTCGGCCACGCGGTAGCCGAAACAAAAACGCGCGGTCGCCGCCACCAGAAACCAGAGCGGGGCGGCGACCAAACGGCAGATCAACCGTTGGAGGCGGAGGCCTTTGAGGTCCTCGGCCGTCATAGGGATATAAGGCGACCCCCTATGAGATTTTTTCGGCTTGCGCGACGACGTCCTTCAAGGCTTGGCGGACCTCGGAAACTTTCGTCTCTTCCACCGGGCGACGCTTGCCGGCCGATTCCGCGACTTCATGTGAGACGCGCAACTTCGCGGCACTCATTTTAAGGCGAGTGCGGATTTCGGCTTCTTCGGTACGCAGTTTCGCTAAAGCTGCCGCATCGCCACCGGCGGACATGCCCTTGATCTTGTCAAGGGCGATGTCGAGCTCTTGAGACAGCGCGTCACTCGAGGTTTTGTCATTGACGTAGGTTTTCTGCTTAGCGGCGGCCAGTTTCGCCGGGTCGGCGAGAAGGGCTTCGTAGTCCTTGGCTTGGGCGGCGAGCGTGCGCACGTTGGCGGTCGCCTCGCTACGTTCGTTACCTTGTAGTTTCTCGATCTTCGCCGTCATTTTTTTGAGGGCGTCGGCCATTTTCCAGCCGTCGCCGACGGCCATGATATAGGCGAAGGAGATCACTTTCTCGAGGTAGGCGGGAGAGGGAGCCATGTGGCCTAGATCCATCAGCATCTTGACCGACAAGCCGGGAGTCGCGGCCAAGGCGTCCTGACCGTCGAGAATGCGCAACTTGCCCAATTCGCCCGGAGTCAGGCGATATTCAGAAGAATCATTGGAGACGGGGGTTTTGGTCGTCATTTTGGTGAGGAATTGACGCTCGATCGACATCGTGATGTCGGCCAGGTTCGAAGATTCGATTCCCATGCCTACGATATAGCCAAGATAAGGCGTGTTGGCGTCGGCCTTGGCGAAATTCGCCTCATTCGTCGCGTATTTCTTCACGCCAGCGGTGATACGCGTCTCGGCGTCCTCCGGGGTGATGGTACTGAGATCCGTCGCCTCGATGACCGCTTGCTTGCGCATGAATGCCATGTTTTGATTCTCCTGGAGTGTGGGGTTCGAACGCCTTATTCTATCACTTGCCGTCCCATCGTTTGAAGAGCAAGCAGCCGTTAACGTCCCCGAAGCCAAAGGAGGCCTTGATCACATACTCAAGATCTTTTTTCACCATGACATGGGGGATGCTGGCGCCGATCGGGATCTGGGGATGCACGTCCTCGCTGTTGATGGACGGATGGACGTATCCGTTCATAATTTGGTCGACGACGGCGACCGACTCGAGCGCGCCGGCAGCACCCAACGTGTGTCCGATCATCGATTTTGTCGACTGTATCAACGGGAATCGGGCCAACGGCAGTTCGAGCGCCTTAATCCAGCTGCCGACTTCACGGGGATCGGCACCGGTGGAGGTTAAATGGCCGTTTATTAAAGAAATTCGCGCGGGGTCCACGCCCGAATCCTTAAGCACCGTCCGTATGCAGCGGGCGACCCCGTCTGGGTTGGGGAAAGTCATCGTCCCGCCGTCCCGCTGGCCGCCGGAATTGCAATAGGCAGCCACGATTTCCGCCAGTATTTTGGCGCCGCGCGCGCGCGCGTGCTCCAGCGTCTCGAGACGCAAAATGCCCGCTCCGCCCGCGGGCACAAAGCCGCAAGCGCCGGCGCCCATCGGCTGGCAGCCTTTTTCGGGCATGTCGTTGAATTTGGAGCAGAGCACGTCGCGCATCGCGTCAAAGCCCGACCAGGTTCCGTAGTGGGTGCCTTCGGCGCCGCCTGCGTACATCGACGCGCAGTATCCGAGCTGCATATGCTTGAAGGCCTCAAAAATTGCCTCGGTGCCGGTGTTGCAGGCCGAGGAATTTGTCGTGGTCTGCCCGCCCAGTCCGAGGAACTTGCCGATTGCCACCGACACCGAGCTTTCCATGATTTTTGGAACGATGTCTGTCCCCATTGAGCGGCAGCCCATCGCGGGTTCAGCACCCGGAGCTTCGGCCATCGCGGGAGCAAGCTCGTCGATTAATGTATCCATGCCGCCGATGCCGCAACCCACGATCGCTCCGGTATTCCAATCGACGGGAGAATCTGAGTAGCCTTTCTTAAGATCTACTTCAACGCCCGACATGCGGGCGGCCTCGATGGCCGCCATCGCGGCGTAAACCATAGCTTCGTTGAGTTTGGCCAGGTCCGCGGCTGGAATCAAGGCCTCGGCCTCATCGGGGCCAACCGGCGGCTTGCCTCCGATTTGACACGCGAAGTTGAGTTTCTTCAGCTCTTCATGGAATGAAATTCCGGAACGGCCGGCCTGCAAGGCCGCGCGATAATCGGCCAGGCCCAGTCCGTTCGGCGCGACCGCACCGAGTCCGGTCACCACGATCCTTTTATTGAATCGGCTCATGAGAGATCCTCCGAATTCTGGAGAACCCAAAGCCCCGAAATCCTTCCGGCAAGAATCACCTCGCCGTCTTTCGGCCCACCGAGGAATTGGAGTTCGATTTCCGCCGACAAGTGTCCTTCGCGAAATGATCCGTTGACGCCGAATCTCGCTCGGCACACCACCGTCTCGCCGGGCCGCACGCTCATCCGAAATGAAACGCGTTCGGTTTCCGTGAAAAACGAGTCTTGCGGGCCTTTCGTGCCGCCATCTAGATAACAACCCCAGCATGCGATCGCGGTCTGTGCGGCCATCTCTAGCATCTTTACGCCCGGAACGACGGGGTTGCCGGGAAAATGTCCGGCGCAGTCTTCCTCGGTCCAAGTGTATTTGGCGACGATGTGGTCAGCGTCGACCACAAGAATTTCGTCGATGAAGCGACTGGGGCGGGTTCGCGGCAGCTTCTTCAAAATTTCGGCAGGTGATAAGGGACTCATCAGAGGTTCATCCCGCCGTCGACGGCGATCACCGCACCCGTCAAATATTGGTTTTCAATCACGTGCCAAACTGTTTCCGCGACCGCAAGCGGCGCACCGAATTGGCCGAGAGCCACGTCTTTTCGAATCGACGCTCGCTGTTCCTCGGGGATGTCGGCCGTCATCGCGGTTTCGATGAACCCTGGCGCAACGGCGACGACGCGCACGCCTTTGGGTCCGAGTTCTGAGGCAAATTGCTGCGTCAGCGCTTCCAAAGCCGCCTTCGACGCGCGATAAAGTGCTGAGCCGATCACGGCCTTTCGAGCCAGGATCGACGAGACATTGACGATGACACCGCTTTCGTTGCGCGCCATTTCCTTGGCGAAATCGCGCATGAGGAAAAGAGGCGCCTTGAGATTGGTGGCGATGATCTTGTCGAAAGAGGCGTCATTGATCATCAGCGCGGGCTCATGGGGCTTATCGATGCCCGCGTTATTGACGAGGCAGAACGGCGAACCCTGCGCCAGAGCCGCATCCAGAAGCGTCGTTCGCCCCGCGGACGAGGATAGGTCCGCCTTTACAATAAATGAATCGGGGATTTCCGCCGAGATCGCTTTGGCGGCGGCCTCGTTGCCGTTGTAATGCAGACAGACCTTGAGATGGCCCTCCGATTTGGCATGGATCATCCGCGCGATCGCCGCCCCGATGCCTCCGGAAGCGCCCGTTACCACCGCCACCATGTCCGACATCAGAGCACCTCCATTAACCCGCCGCCCCAGGCCAGTCCCGCGCCCAGCACCGCGTAAACGATTTTATCGCCTTTATGAAGCTTATCGAGATGCTGCGCGACCGCTGAGGGCATACCGGCGGCGGCGATGTTGCCTTGCTTCTCGACATTATGGATGTGGCGCTCGCGGGGAAGATGCAGGTGCCCGAGGATCGAGTCCATCATCACCTTATTGGCCTGGTGGGTGACAGTGTATACATCCTCGGCATAGAGCTTTTTGGCGGCCGCGACAGCTTCGAAGGTCTCAACAGTCTTGCGAATGGAAAACTCGCGGATTTTTCCGCCGTCCTGCCAGAAGTGCTTGGTTCCATCAACCAGCACATCGGTAGCACCGTTGGGCTCGGAAGCGTAAACCAGGGGTTCGATGCGCAGGCGACCCGGGTGGCGAAAAGAGCTGACCTGGGCGGCGGCGCCGTCTCCCCAAATATAGCCGTCGATGGAATCCGCCGCGTAGTTGGTTCGTGTCGTGTAGCAAGACGTTTGGACGGTCAATACAAATTCAGGCCACGCCGTGTCGCGCAGATCCGACAGATACTGCATGTGACGCGCGAAAGACGAGCAGGCGGCGTTCATGTCGATGTGTTGGCCCGAGCGCACGCCGAGCTTCTGGCCGATAAAGCTTGCGGTGTTGGGCACGAGATCGAACGGCAGGTCGCAATTGCAAACGATCATGCCGACTTGATCGACGCGTATCCCCGCCCGCGACAGAGCCATTTGGGCGGCGCGGGCGCCGAGAGTCACCGGAGTCTCGCCGCGCGAGCGGGCTTGCACGATGGCGGCCAGCGGGTCGGCATTTTTCGTGTTGAGGATGTATTCGCGGGAAAGTACCGAGTGACGCTCGTAAATGCCGAGGCGTGAGCGCACCCAATCTTCTCCCTTTTTGAGCCCCACTTGCTTGTGCAGGAAATCATTGTCGATGACCGTCTCGGGGAGAGCCCACCCCATTCCGAGGATTTGGAAGGGAGTGCTCACAGGCCGGAAATCGCCTCGCCGCCGTCGATGCGGAGGATGGT
Organism: Elusimicrobiota bacterium; assembly: GCA_031423795.1. Classification (GTDB taxonomy): domain Bacteria; phylum Elusimicrobiota; class Elusimicrobia; order UBA1565; family UBA9628; genus GWA2-66-18. The sequence goes on from JANPGH010000070.1 coordinate 5,470, forward strand.
GCCGTTGGCCCACCGCAAGGTCGGGCCACACAGTCCAAGTATCGTCTCGGCGATGTCCTCAGGAGTGGTCAGCCGGTGAAAGGGATTGCGCAGGCGCGCTTGTGCTTTCATTAAATCGAAATTCGGTATGGCGTTGCCGGCGGGCGTGTCCGTGACTCCGGCTTGAATGATATATGAAGAAACACCGTAAGGCGCCAATTCAACGGCCATCGCCCGGCAAGATGCTTCCAGGGCGGTTTTGGCCGCGGAGACCGCCGCATATCCCTTCCAGGCCACTTCATTGCCCTCGGACGTCATCGCCACCACGCGCGCGTCCTTGGTGAGAAGCCCTTCCTTGCACAATTCGCGGCTCCACAGCAGATAATCGTATCCCATCATGAAGATCGTTCGAGAGAGATCGTCTTGAGTGAGCAGCTCCTCGCGGTAGGGAATACGGGAATCGGCCAGCGTATGGAGGGCGTCGCAGCCCTTATCGTGGAAGGCGGAATTGACGGCGGTGCGGACCTTTTCAGCGGGCAATCCCAAAGCGTCGGCCAGGCCCTTAATGGCTTGACCGCGAAAATCGGGGGTCTTGTCCTCAATCATGAGCCGGCAGGAGCCGGCCGCAATCGATTGCATGAACAGGTGTACTTTCCCGGTCCCGCAAGAGGACACGATACTTTCGAAGACCTCGCCGCGCCCCTCGTCGTCGAAAAGATTGACGTTGTGAGTGACCAATTTGACGCCGGAAGACCTTATTTCGTCGAAATGCGGCTTGATCACGGTCTCGACGGTTCCTTCCTTGTCTTTATGGCCGATCAATATATTGAAACCGGCGCGTGCCAGTCTTTTAGCCGTGGCGAGCCCGAAACCGGAAGATCCACCGAGAATTACAGCCCATAATCCCGAACCGTGGAAATCTAATGGAGATTTATCGCTCATGGGGTGATTTTAGCTCCTGCTATTTTTCTCGTCATTGATTCTGGTCAATGGATTAATGCCTGGCACCATATACTTTAAGATTTATAAATGAAGCTAATTTCGACGCGTACGTCTGGGTGCAGACTTCTGTGCACTGGACAGGTGCGCGCGGCGTTTTCAAGCTTAGCACGGTAATCCATGGGAATTGACGCGGGCATACTAACCATCACCGGCAAGGCGCCGATACGGCGGGTTGGCGTGGTCAACATTTCCTTAGTCACCTCCGCGCTGGCGCCTTCGAAGGCGACCGCGTCCCGTTTAGCCACGATCGCCATCGTGGTCAATATGCAGGCGGCCAAGGCGGCGCCGACCATGTCAGTGGGGGAAAAACACTCTCCCTTGCCCATATTGTCCTTGGGTGCGTCGGTCTCAATCAGGGCGCCGGAAGGGCCATGGGTCAGGCGACAATGGAGGCTACCGGTGTAGACGGCTTTCATATTGACCATACGGGGATTCTACCGGATTTCGTAGACTATAGGCCGTGGGCATCCTTCTGAGCTGTCAGCGTCTTTCGAAAAGCTACGGCGTGCGGCCGTTGTTCGAGCATTTGACGTTCGGGCTTTTCGAGGGCGAGCGGACGGGACTTATCGGCCCAAACGGTTCTGGAAAATCCACATTATTGCGCATTCTGGCAGGGTTGGAGACGGTCGACGAGGGCGAAGTGGTTTCCCGTCGCGGATTGCGCGTGGGCTATCTCCCGCAAGAGGACCATTTCGAAGAGAGCGCGGCCAGCGTGCGTGATCATTTGGTGGGCGCACTCCAAGACCTCGGTTTAGAGGAATATGAGATCGATATCCGGGCCGACTCCTGGCTTGAATCGGCCGGTTTTAGCGATCCTTCACTTGGTGTCAGCGCGCTATCGGGAGGCTGGCGTAAAAGGCTGGCGATCGTCACCCAGGTCGCGCGTGAGCCCGACTTACTACTGCTCGACGAACCGACGAACCACCTGGATTTAGACGGGGTCATGTGGCTGGAACGCTTTTTGTCTGGACTTCGATTCGCGTTCCTCGCGGTCACTCACGACCGTCGCTTCTTGGAACGCGTTTCCAATCGCGTGATCGAGCTGAACAAGCGCTATGGAGACGGCCATTTCTCGAGCGCGGGAAGCTATAGCGATTTTTTGGAGAAACGAGAAGCCTTGTTTGCCGCCCAGCAGGTCCGCGCGGATTCGCTGCAGAACATCGTCCGCGGTGAAATCGCCTGGCTGCGCAAAGGCCCGAAAGCCCGCTCGACAAAGCAGCAGGCGCGCATCGACCGCGCCGGGGAGATGATCGGGGACCTCGCCGAGCTGAAATACAGAAACGCCCAAGTGCGATCCGCGGACATCGATTTCAGCGGCAGCGAGCGCCAGACCAAGAGCCTCGTGCGTTTCTCGAAAATCGAGAAAAGTATGGGTGGCCGGCGGCTGTTTGGCCCCTTGGACTTGGCGCTGGGTCCCGGAGACTGCCTAGGACTTCTCGGCGCCAACGGCAGCGGCAAAAGCACGTTGCTGAAAATCATTTCGGGGCAACTCGAGCCCGACGCGGGACAGGTCAAACGGGCCGACAAGCTCGAAGTCGTAGTTTTCGATCAACATCGCGAGCAATTGGATCTCGACATGAGTCTTAAGCGGGCGCTGTGTCTTGCGGGTGAGCACGTCGAATACAAGGGCAGCCGGATCCACGTTTACGGCTGGGCCGCGCGATTCTTGTTCCGGCAAGAACAGATGGAGCAGCCTCTTAGACGCCTCTCGGGGGGTGAGCGCTCGCGCGTGCTCATCGCTCGCCTGATGCTGCGGCCCGCCGACATCCTACTACTTGATGAGCCGACCAACGACCTCGATCTTCCGTCTCTGGAGGTGCTCGAGGCGAGCTTGCGCGATTTTTCTGGTGCCGTCGTGCTGGTCACCCATGACCGATATCTATTGGACCGAATCAGCCGGTCGATATTGGCGCTGGACGGCAAAGGCGGGGCACACGCCTTCGCGGATTTGGAGCAGTGGGAGGCTTCCCTAAAAACGGATCAGCAGGACGCGCAACCTTCCCGGCCGAAGCCTGCGCCGCGAGGCGGTTTGAGCGGCAAGGAACACCGCGAATTCTCGAAAATGGAATCGTCCATCGCAAGCGCGGAGGCGAAAGTCGCGCAGGCTCGGCGCGATCTTGAAGATCCCGGCGTCGCTGTCGACGCGCGGGCATTGGCCGAGCGCCACCAGCGCCTCGTCGAAGCTGAAGCGGCGGTGGCGGGGTTGTACGTGCGTTGGGAGCAATTGGAGACGCGTCGGGGCGTCGGGGAGGGGGATTGAATGAAGAGAAAACCACAGCGCGCGATTTTGCGAACGGTTTTGATCACGGGTGCCACTTCGGGATTTGGAGTTGCGATTGCGCGACGGTTCATTTCCGAAGGCGATCGCGTCATCATTACTGGACGCCGAGGCGAGAGGCTGGCGACCGTTAAAAAAGAGCTCGGTGCGCGTTGCCATGCCGTCATCTCCGACGTCCGAAGTTGGCGCAATACCCAGGCGCTCGTCTCTCGACTGCCCGATGAATTTTCGGAGATCGACATCGTCGTTGCCAACGCGGGACTGGCGCTGGGGCTTGACCCCGCGCAGCGCGCGGCCATCGAGGATTGGGACGATATGATCGCCACCAACATCAACGGTCTGATTTACACCGTGCGCGCGGCTTTGCCGGGTATGGTGAAGCGCGACCGCGGACACGTGGTTTTGATCGGATCGACGGCGGGGGACTATCCGTATCCGGGGGGCAACGTTTACGGAGCGACCAAGGCCTTCGTCAAACAATTCGCACTGAATCTTCGGGCGGATCTCCTGGGATCCCGAGTCCGGGTGACGAGCATCGAGCCAGGACTGGCGAAAACTGAATTTTCATTGGTGCGCTTCTCGGGCGACGCAAAAAAGGCCGCCGCGCCGTATCAAGGCCTGACACCCTTGTCCGCCGATGACGTCGCAGAAGCCGTATTTTGGTCCTGCGGCGTGCCCGCCCACGTCAACGTCAACCGCGTGCAATTGATGCCTGTGATGCAGGCCTTCGGTCCGTTCGCCTTTAGCCGATCCGCGGAGTAAAGACGACGGGCGCCGGTTTGTTCCGGAACGCGCCCGGGGTGAGGCGAGAACATTCCGACGCCCGTCGAGGGGAATATACACCACGCTGCCCATCCCGGTCAGAACCATTAGGCCTATATTGTAATAGGTCCTAAGACCTGGGTCCTTTGGCGCTCGCAAAAAGGCGCGTTTGGTCCATCACGTGCTGCGGGGTGCGTGCTATGATTTCACGTTGCAAAAATTCCCTTTGGAGAAATGACCATGCCCCGCTCGTATTTTTTCGCCACCTGCGGACTTCTCGCCACTGTGACGTTCGTTCCCGCAAACCTATTCGCCGCGCGAGGCGTAAAAACACCGCTGCCCGCCATAATTCATTTGGATGGCGCGCCCGTTGGAAGCGGCATCCGCGCGACAGTGGCCACAATTGGCGTGGGACCGACAAAAGGGATCGCGCCTGCGCCGGCCAATGTATGGGAAGCGGCCGCACTGGCCGCAGGGGCTCAGCATGCGCAGGCAGAATTACCGCCAGGCGCTGACACGGTTGTGGGTGGGGAATTGCTGGCCGACATGCCGAGACACCGGGCCGTGATCGCCGATTTCCCTTTGGGCCCTCAAGAGCAACCCGACGAGTCATCTACCCCCCGTTCTGCTTGGGATCAATTGCAAACAAGGTCGCCCTTCGGTGTGACGACCTCGCTGGCGGTGCCGGTCGATATAGGAGACATAGTTCGAATAAATCGTGAATTTTCGCCCGTGAGGTGGCGCGGATTTGCGAAACTGCAAAAAAACGAGGGCTCAGGCTATCTAGTGCCCGCCGCGGCATTGCTCGCCGCCGGAGTCGCTGGCCATATCGGGTTGTTCCACATGTTCTCAGATTTGTTTACCCAGGTTTCCCAGGTTCTTCAGCCCCACTTACCCATACTCGGCGCGTCGATAGGTGCGGTCGTGAGTGGCGCAACAATGGACACTACTGCGCAGGCAAACGCGCACGGCGGTGATCTATATACGCAAGCGTTCTCCGCTGTTCGACGAAGGGCCGTCGAATCACGACTGCCGAGCGAGAATTTTGATTTTACTCACGCTGAGGCGATACCCGACGCTTCCGGAGAAGTCTGGAAAATTTATTTTATGACGCCGCGCCTCGAATCTGGACAGGTGGGCAATGAATATGTGGCCACCGTCCTGCATCGTTTGGCGCCGGACCAATCGATTATCGTCGAGAGCGTCGAGGTGTCCTCGCTGGAAGGCAAGTATCGCTTAGGCGTTCCGGCCGATTCGATTGTGGGTATGATGGAGCATTTGCCGGTTGATCGCTTGGAGAGATGCCGCAACACGGGCTCGAAGCTGACGCTAGGTGTCAAGCCGGATGAAGTTAGCACCGCGCTACAGTTGCATTGGCAGGAGATAAGACAAAAGGGTTCGAGAATCGCGGCAGCAAACGCGGTTGTCGAGGCGGATTCGGCTTCGGGCGGCTCCAGAGATTGGCGGACTACGGCACTTGTGCTTATGACCCTGTTGGTTATCGTCCTGGCGATCTCGGGCCAGGGAATGAATCCGGCAAGGATGATGGGCGTCCACGGCTCCGATGGCGGGCAAGGTGCTGTTCCCATCGAGATGTTGTTGAAGTGGCTTCGCGATCGGACTCCTTAATTCGCCGAAGTCGATACGGACATCGCGACGCGTTTACGGCGAAATGTTAGAATCTGACGCTTGACGTTGCAGACGATCACGGCGTGGACGGCATTCGCACTTTACAGCGCGGCAACTTTCGCGGCGTTCGGATATTTACTTTCCAAGGATTCGCGGGCCAGCCGAGTGATGCTGAGCCTGCTCGGCGTCGGACTTTTTTTCCATACGATCTCGTTTATCGCCTATCTCGCGGCGTTTTGGGCGTACCCGGAGAATAGGTTTTACCTGCCGTTGATGTCATTTTACGGCGCGCTGTCCTACATGTCACTGGCGCTGGCTGCGGCGTTTTTCGTCGTCGAAGGACGCAATCGCCTGGGGATACTGGGGGCTTTTGTCCTGCCTTTGGCCGCGGGGGCGTTGGGACTCGCGGTGACTTTCGCCGATCCTTCGGCGGCGCCGTTGGCTCAGCCGCTGAGGTCGTATTGGCTAAACATCCATCCAATGTTGCTGATGACGGCGTATGCGGCGTTCGCCAACGCCTTCGGCGTCGCCGTGGCGATGCTGATCCAGGAAGCGCAAATCAAGTCGCGAAAACCGACGAACCTTTGTTACCGTCTGCCCTCGCTCGATGAGCTCGATTCGTTGAACGGGAAAGTCATCGCCAGCGCCTACCCAGTCCTCCTGGCCGGCCTTGCGATGGGGTTCGCCTGGGCATACTACGAGTGGGGACGAATGTGGACCTCCGATCCCAAAATGATCTTGGCCCTTATGACCGCGACGTTCTACGGCGCTTTCCTCTATATGAGATACGTCGCAGGGCGCCGCGGACGCCGGCCGGTATATGTTTCCTTGCTGGGATTTGCCTCAGTTCTCATGACTTTTTTTGGCGCCGAACTCTTGAGCGGCCGTCACGTGTTCATGGGAGGAGCGCGATGAAGCTGGTCGCGTTGATTTGGAGTCATAAATCAGCCGCGTCCCCGGCGCGAGAAGCTTTGGCCGGGGTGCCGTTGGAATACGCATTGACTCAAATTCAAAAGGCGGGGGTTCAAGAGGCGGTCGCCATTTCAACGTGTAATCGTTTCGAGTTGTACGTGGCCGGGAAGGAGGGCCAGCGACTAGACCTGTCGGCGCTGTACTGCGCCCTTTCTGAAGTCGCCGGACACGAGATATCGGCCACCGTGGAAACGCGAGAGGATCACGAAGCAGTCCGGCACCTTTTTGCAGTGTCTTCGGGCCTCGATTCCTTGGTCGTTGGCGAGAGCGAGATCCTGGGCCAGGTTAGAAGTGGGTACGAGTCCGCCAGGTCGAAGGGGATGACGGGCAAGCGCCTCAACGTCCTTTTTCAACGCGCGCTCTATGTCGGAAAGAAGGCTCGCGCTGAGACGGCGATCGGCGCGGGAGCAATGTCGGTGCCTTCGGTGGCAGTCCAGATGGCCGAAAACATTTTTGGCCGACTTGAAGGCAAGGCGGCCTTGATCCTGGGTGCGGGGGCCATGGCCGAACTTTCCGCTAAACACCTGGCCGCGCGCGGGGTTGGACGCCTTTCGGTGGCCAATCGCACATGGGAACGCGCTTATGCGTTGGCGGCGCGCTTCCAAGGGGAAGCGGTGGCCTGGTCGGCAATCCCCGAAGCGCTTGCTGAGGCTGATGTGGTTATCTCTTCGACGGGATCTCCGACTGCGGTTTTGACGAAGAGCATCGTCGCTGACGCATGCCGCCGTCGCGGGGGACGCTCGTTGTTTCTCATCGACATTGCGATGCCGCGCGATATCGAGGAATCAGTCCACGCCTTAGACGGCGTATATTTGTACCGACTTGAGGATTTAGAATCGATCGTCGCTAAAAACGTCTCGTCTCGCGTCGAAGCGATGGCGGCGGCGGGGCGAATCGTCGCGTCCAAGGCGGCGGAGTTCGACGCGTGGGCGAAATCCCTTTCCACCGGGCGAGAGCTGAGCCTTAAGCATTCACGCCGTTCTTCTAAGTGAGACTTCTCGTATTGCTGTTCGTGGCTCTTTGCGCGGCCACGCCCGCCTATTCGACAATACCCGACATTGGAATTCTTTTGCTCGCGCATGGGGGGGATCTCAGATGGAACGCGGAGATCGAGTCTTTGCGCGTTCGCGTCAATGCCCAGGTCCCGACCGAGTCCGCCCTGGGCATGGCCGATCCCACGACGCTTCAGGCCGCGCTGGATCGTCTTTCCGCGCGGAGAGTCAAGAGAGTGGTCGCGATCCCTCTTTTCGTGCATACTCGATCGGAAGTGATCGACCAGATCCGGTACGTGTTGGGTCTCTCGGACCATCCCTCCGAGGTTTTGCGTCTAGCGGCCGAGCAGATGAAAGTCGCCATGCATGGCGCCCCAATGCACCACCATATGTTTTCGCTTAAACGAGTGAAGACCACTCTTCCGATCATCATGACCCCAGCACTCGATGACGATGCTTTCGTTTCGCGCATCCTTTTAGAGCATGCGCGGACCTTGAGCCGCGATCCCGCCCGTGAAACAGTCATCCTGGTCGCTCACGGTCCCGTTGACAATGGTGCCCTCGCCGATTGGCTAAAGACTTTGGGGCATCATGCTGAATTCGTGCAGCGAGAAGGCAAATTTCATGTGGCCACTTTCGCGGTACTACGTGACGACGCCGCTCCCCCGGTTCGCGCCGCCTCGGTCGCAGGATTTCGCGCAAGCGTGGCGGCTGGCGCCAAATCGGGGCGGACGATAGTGATCCCAGTCTTAATCGCTCGCGGCGGGATCGAAGACAAGATCGCAAATGATCTCGCCGGACTCAAATACGCCTGGGATGGTCGTACGTTAATGCCGCATGAAGGATTCGAGAAGTGGGTGTTCTCCCGTCTCTCCTCGGCCGTCGCCCCCGCCACCCCAAAATCCCCTTAAAGACGTTCCAAAATCTGATGTATGATAGGCCGATCAGTGGTGCCGCGCTGCGTGGCAGGGAGGAATCGATGACCCAGAAGCCTCTTGTTTATGTGGTCGACGACGAGCCGGAAATGCATTCCATACTTCGTTCCTGGCTCGAGCCGGAGTATGAGCACACCGAGTTCCATCGCGGCGATGAATTCCTCGGCGCGTTGAGCAAACGCGCGCCCGACCTCATTATCATGGATTTGATCCTGCCAGGAGTCGACGGTCTGGAACTGTGCCGCCAGGTTCGTTCCACGCCAGGACGCGAGCATGTCCCGGTGCTTTTTTTGACGGGCTCCCACGAACATTCCGATTACTTGAAAAATTTCTCAGCGGGAGGCAACGGCTTTATTACCAAGCCGGTGAGTCGCCCGCAGCTGATGGCGGCCGTCGGGGATTTGCTGGAGGAGCGCCAGGTCATCGTGCGCTCCTCCGCTGATACTGGCGGCGGCGACTAATTCGGCGAATACCCGTCCTCGTAAGCTTCGGAATTCCGAAGTTTGACACCTCATCGAGCGATTGCTATTCTCTCACCGCGACTGATACGCGCAGCTCGAAATCAACAAGGATAATTGCGAACGAAATGAGCGAACCCACGACGAATGTACCTCCCGCCGCGCCCGCCAAGCCCGCGGCCTCGGCGGCCCCGGCGGCCGCGATGACGCGCGGCGATTTTTTGTGGCTGGGCTGGAGCACCTTGGCGGCTTTTTTCGCGGCCAGCGCTGCCGCTGGCGCGCGATTCATGTTTCCGAATGTGATTTACGAGCCCTCGCAAAAATTCAACGCCGGGCCGGCCTCCAGTTACGACGTCGGAGTCTCTACCAAATGGCTTAACGAACAACGCGTTTGGATCGTGCGCACGCCATCGGGTATTTACGCTCTTTGGGCGCGGTGCACGCATCTGGGTTGCACACCGAATTGGTGGGGCGATCAGAACCGGTTCAAATGTCCGTGCCACGGCTCGAATTACACTGTCGCCGGAGACGTGATCGCGGGACCGGCGCCGCAGCCGCTGTGGCGCGCGAAGGTAGAGCTCGCCGCGACCGGCGACTTGATCGTCGACAAGGCCGTTCTGGAAAACAAACCCGGGAAACGCGATCTGGCCCCGTACTTCGTCAACGTCGCCGCCGCGGCCTAAGGAACCTATGCCCACGCTCGATTTCGAGAAAATCAAGAAAGAAGTTATCGACTCACAGCTCTGGCGTTCGGTGTTCCGGGGCGGAGTTTGGAAAGACACACCGCGCGACCGCGCGGGCCACATCATCGGCAACGTTTGGCTGCACCTTCACCCGGTCAAGGTCCGCCCGCGCGCGGCCAAGTGGAGTTACACCTGGGGGATGGGGGGGATTTCTTTTGCATTATATTTGTTGTTGACCCTGACCGGAGTCGCGTTGATGTTCTATTACCGTCCGACTATCGGGTTGGCCTATCGTGATATTAAGGACCTGGAGTTTGCGGTCACCTTGGGAACGTTCCTGCGCAACTCGCATCGTTGGGCCGCACAGGCGATGGTCGTGGCTGTCATTTTGCACATGATTTCGGTGTTCTTGCGCGGCGGCTATAAAAAGCCGCGAGAGTTCAATTGGGCCATCGGCGTTCTGTTGTTGACGCTGACGCTCTTCCTCTCGTTCACCGGCTACCTTTTGCCCTGGGACCAATTGGCGATATGGGCGATCACGGTCGGCACGAACATGGCGGGTGCTACGCCGTTCCTCGGCAACGAAGGCCCGTTCAGCGGCTTGATGGGGATGCGCATTAACAACGACATACGCTTCACCTTGCTGGGCGGCACGATGGTCGGCGAAAACACGTTGCTGCGATTTTACGTGATGCACTGCGTGGCGGTTCCGCTTGTCGTAGGAATCCTCTTGATCCTGCACTTCTGGCGCATCCGCAAGGACTCGTTCTCGGCAGCACCCTACCAGGCCAACGAGGAGAAAATTGATGTCTGGCCGCACTTGGTCAAGCGCGAATACATCGCCGCTTGCGGCACCACTTTATTCATTTTCCTCTGGTCGATCCTGCAGAACGCCCCGCTCGAGGTGATCGCCAATCCGAACGTAACGACCAATCCGTCGAAGGCGCCGTGGTACTTCGTCGGCCTTCAAGAGCTTTTAGTTTACTTCGATCCGTGGATCGCCGGCGTGCTGCTGCCGGGACTCATCATCGTCGGCCTGATGGCGCTGCCGTTCATCGACACGAACCCGAAGGGCGTGGGAACGTACGATTGGAAGGAGCGCAAATTCGCCAACACGATGTTTATTCTGGGCATCGTGATGTGGTTCGTGCTGATCGGGATTGGCCAATTCCTGCGCGGCCCCAACTACGCGTGGTACTGGCCGTGGGAATCCTGGCTTTCGATCAAGGCCGCGCCGCCCGCAACCTGGAGCGTGTTCGGCCCGAAGGGAGTCGGCGCGTTCCCGTTGCTCCTGGGCATCCCCGTCGTCGGCGCGATGTTCGGCGCGGCGATGATGCTTCCGAAGCTGATACAAAAGGAGCTCAACGGCCTGAAAACCATGGGCGCTTTCCTGGGGTTGGTCGCGCTGGTTTCGATCGTCGGGATCCTGACCCACAAAATCGGGCCAGTACAGGGTTTTTTCCTCCTGTTCTTCACCGGTATGTCGTTCTACTTTGGCTTCGTGATGCCGCAGCGGCACATCCGGGCGTTGGACTGGCCGCGATATCTGGTGACGATGCTCCTCGTGGTGTGCACGATGGGCATTCTCCTGAAAATGTGCGCCCGCTTGGCGTTCAACATCAAATACGTGATCACGATCCCCGCGATCAGCATGAACATCTGACATGAGCTACCGAAAATTATTCTACGCCGCGAACGTCCTGCTGCTGGTCCTTTTCGCCTGGGCATTCCTTAAGGACTACAACGCCGAGTGGAAGGTCTACCAGCGCCATTACTTCAAGATGAGCGCCGCAGAGCTTGAAAAGCAAGCCTCCGCGCAGCCGGACCCGAAGAAGGCGTCGGACCTCCGCGCCGAGGCGCGCAAGGTTCGCAACTCCCCGCTGGAGATACGCCAAATCATCTCCAACGACCTGGGCCGTTTCGACCGCTGTGTGACTTGCCACGTGGGCATGGACGAATACACCAATCCCACGCTGAAGACGCCCGCGGACTGGAAGTCTCCTTATAAAGGCCACCCCCAGGTGGACTCGGCGCTGGTCAAAGCCCATCCCTTCACGAAGTTTGGCTGCACCGTCTGCCACCAGGGGCAGGGATTGTCCACCAAGAAGGAACAAGCCCACGGTTGGGTCAAGAACTGGGAGCGCCCGATGCTGATGGGCGCGCACATCCAAGGCGCTTGCGTGAAATGTCACGGCGACTTCGAGAAGCTTAAGGGAGCCGAGATCGCCGCGCGCGGGGCCAAATTGGTCAAGATGCACGGCTGCCAGGGCTGCCACCAGGTCGGCGGTTGGGGCGGAGTCATCTCCGTCTCGTTGGACGACATCGCCGACAAGCCCATCGAACGAATCCAGGGTTACAGCTTCAATCGCGTGCGCGTGAACGGCAAGCCTTTGGACCAAGAGACCGAGTGGAACATCCAGAACTGGATACTCGGGCATTTGGAGAACGACCCGGCCTACGTGACGCCAAACGACCCCTTCGCGCACTTCAATGCGGAGCCGGTCCCGCCGTCCGCGATGCCGGACTTTTCAAAGGAGCTTTCGATCGCCGACGCTGACGCGATTACCGCTTATTTGTCCGGACTGACCAAGGAAGAGATGATTCCATACCGGTATCACGTTTCGGCTACGCCGGCGCGTGAGCCGAATTTCGCCGATTCAAAGGAGCACGGACACTATGTGTTCCAGAAGGCCGGATGCGCCGGATGTCACGGCGTCGACGCGATGGAAGGACGCCGCCGCTTCAACGCCCTCGGAAAAGGCCAGCCCGAGTTCGACCCCAAGATGTCCGAGGCCGACAAACAGAAGTACATGGAACTGGGCCGCGAGCCGCATTTGCGTGAGTTGATGGGTACGTACACCAAGACGGAGCTCGTCGCCAAGCTCCAGGCGGGAGTCGCCGCCTCAGAGGCGAAGAAATGGAGCCCGGATGGCCCCTCTCCGATCGTTTACATGCCGGCTTGGAAAGATAAACTCACCAAGCGCGAGCTTGAAGATTTGTCCGATTGGCTGCTGAGTACGGCTAAAAAGGATGATAGCGGCTTCTGATTTGCGCACCACACGCATTATTGAACGTAAGATGACTATAAAGGGGAAGACCATGAATCGCAATTGGACGTTCGTCGTTGCCGCTGCCCTTCTCGCAATGGCCGCTGTTCCCGGAGCGCGGTCCGCAGAAATGACTGAAAAAGAGAAAGCTTTAGCCAGCCCGTATCCGAACGACTTTGGGCCCGGAGCTCTGCCCGCAGAGACATTGAAGGCGTACCCGGCCAACGTCCAGGAAGGCTATAAGCTCCTCCTGGTGCGCTGCGCACAGTGCCATCAGCCCAATCGGCCTTTGAACAGCCGCTTCGTCGAACCCGAAGGCGGTATTGACGACGTGAAGCAGCAGGCGAACCTCGATGCGTGGAAGAAAGCAAACCCAGAAATATTCAAGGATCTCTCCGTTTGGCAGCCCGAGGTCAAGGTTTGGAACCGCTACGTGAAGCGGATGATGAACAAGCCGGGTTGCAACATCGAGAAGGCGGAAGGCAAAAAAATCTGGGAGTTCCTCCAGTATGATGGCGCGCACCGTAAGGTGGGCGAAAATGCAGCGAAGTGGGCCGGACACCGCCATAAGCTCGTCGATGAATTCAAGGCCAAGTACCCGAAGCGGTACGAGGAATTGAAGGCCGCCAACGACTTATAAGTTGTAGCGACCTTTGACCGAGGCCGCCACGCGCGTTCTGCTCGTTTACGGCTCTCAGCCGAGCGGGCACGCCGTGGCGGCCTTTGCTTTGGAGGAAGCCTTGCGGGCCGAGGGTTTTTTGCCGTCGTGCTTGGAGGTCGCGGCTGACCATCATCCATGGGCGGGAAAAGCGGTCGCCCGTGCGTACCACCGTGTGATCCGTCAGTCGCCGTGGATTTGGGGCCGTCTGCATCGATCGGGGGTGACGCGCCGGGCGCTTAAATCTCTGCGTCGGGCCTATTTATCGTTTGGAGGTGGAGCCAAAATTCGTCGCCGCATCGACCGCGACGCGCCATTGGCCATCATTTGTCCTCAGGCCACGATCGCGGCCGTTTTATGCGAGGCGCGGCGGCGGGGGGAGTTGCCTGTGCCCGTCGTATCTGTGCTCACAGATTTCACGGTTGACCCATTTTGGGGCGAGCCATTCCCCGATTTTTTTATTGCCCCAAACGAGTCGGCCGCAGATGAGCTTAATGCGATGGGAGTGCCACGGGACAGGATCAGTGTGTGTGGAATTCCCATCCACTCGGCCTACCGCCAAGCTCCCGAGCGCCGCGCGGTTCGCCAGGCCCTTGGACTACCCATTTCCGCTCCAATAATTTTACTTTCCGGCGGCACCAAAGGGTTGGGCGGAATTGACCGCACGGCCGAGGCTATCCTCGAAGAATGCCCGAGGGCAACCATCCTGGCACTTTGCGGAGCGGACGATTCATTGCGCAGAGCGATGGTGACGCGCGGAGGTGGGGAGGCGCGATTTCGCGTGTACGGTCCCCAGCCGCCGACGTCGGTCGCAGCACTCATGTCCGCAAGCGATATTCACGTCGGCAAGCCTGGAGGCGTGACGACGGCGGAAAGTCTGGCGATGGGCTTACCGATGATTTTCACGCGCCCGATCCCGGGCCAGGAGGAAGCCAACGCGCGTCATCTCGTCGCACGTGGAGCGGCCTTACGCGCGGATAATTACCGTTCGGCAGCGACGTTGGCGGCGTTACTGATGAAGGATCCCCAGCGACTGGATCGGTTGCGCTTACGGGCCGCGTCACAGGGGCGTCCGATGGCCGCGCGTGACGCGGCGATCGCCGTGCGGCATTGTTTGACTCGCGGGGCCCAGACAGGTAAAATCAACCAGTGCCCAATCAATTGAAAGAGATCGGCGTCGGCGATAAGGCTCCCGATTTCGACACCATGGACGAGAACGGCCGCACGTGGTCGTTGAAGGCGTTGAAAGGGAAGTCATTCGTTCTATATTTTTATCCGAAGGACAACACCCCAGGCTGCACCACCGAAGCGTGCGATTTTCGCGATCGTTACGACGCCTTCGCCAATAAGAAAGTCCTTCTGTTCGGCGTAAGCCCTGATTCGGCCAAATCCCATGCCGGCTTTAAAGCCAAGCACGCAATACCCTTTCCGCTCCTCCTCGACGAGGACAAGGCGATCAGCACTGCCTACGGCGTCTGGAAGGAAAAATCGATGTACGGCCGCAAATTCATGGGCGTCGAGCGCTCGACCTTCGTCGTCGGCACGGACGGCAAAATTAAGGACGCTTTGCGGAAAGTTTCTGTGACGGGCCACGCTGAAGCGATCTTGGGAGCGGTCTGATGCCCTCGATCCAAAACGACGCGCGTCGCGCCGCCCTGGTCAAGGGAGCCTCGCGAGCGAAGATCAAGGCGAACGTGAATCTCTCCAGCTGCACCGGCTGCGAAGTCTGCATCGCCGTTTGTCCGGTCCCGAATTGCATCATCAAGTTCGGCGACGATCCGTCAAATTTCGGCGTATTCGTCGATTACGAGATCTGCATCGGTTGTCAGCTTTGCGTGAAGGACTGTCCGTGGGAGACGATCAAGATGGTGCCGACCGCCACGCTGGCGGGTCACCAGACCAGTCTCGATAGCCAACCCAATCGCGAGCACGCGGTGTTTGAAAAGCTCGAGCTACTCCCGGAGGAAGTGAAGACTCCCTTCGTTCTCCGAGGAGAAAAGCCCGTTCCGCCACCTCCTCCGGCCCCCGCAGCGCCTACCGCGCCCGCGACCTGACGCCCCGGTTCGCGCCCACGTTGGCCCACGTCGCGTCTTTCCCCGGGATCTCGCCATGTGGCTCAATGTTGGCGAAAAAGGGCCAATGTTGCCCCAACCGTAACCAATACTGGAACCACGACTGGTGCAGGAAATGACACCTGGCCGGAGGGACCGTAACCAGGCGAAACGACGCGGTTTAGGGGAGTTGCTTGACTGGGGGGAGGCCGACGCCAGGGAGACGGTTGACCGCTTCCTGGAGGCTTGAGGGAAACAGGTGAGAGTAGATTTCGGTGGTCCTGATGTCGGAGTGGCCCAGGAGCCGAGCGATCTTGTAGGGGCTGACGTCGGCCATGGCCATG
Organism: Elusimicrobiota bacterium; assembly: GCA_031423795.1. Lineage (GTDB taxonomy): Bacteria > Elusimicrobiota > Elusimicrobia > UBA1565 > UBA9628 > GWA2-66-18. The sequence goes on from JANPGH010000070.1 coordinate 21,260, forward strand.
TGCGAGGCGAAGCTGTGCCTCAAGGTATGGAGCGAGCCCTGCATGATCTTGCAGCGCTTCCTCAGGAAAAAATTGAAGCGGCTGGAGAGCTGGCAAGGCGGCGCAGACCAAAGCACCACCTTGACCTTCTGGCCAGAGACCGCCTGCCAGGCTTTTAGATGCGCTTCGAGCGTCGGATTCATGGGGATGGCTCGTTCGTCATAGTCCTTCGGATGCCAGTGCGGCTTGGGCGTGACCTTCAAGATATGCCGATCCCAGTCGAGGTTGGCCCACTCCAAGCTCAACATTTCGCCCAATCGTAATCCCGCGTAAAATCCGAGCAAGACGATCGTCTTCATGAACGGCTCGGCCGTCTCCAGCATGAGATCGATCTCAGCGGTCGAAAAGAAAATGGGCTTCTTCTTGGGCAGCGGCAGCTTGGCGACGGAGGAGAGGTCGGGGACCTGATAACCCCATTGCTTGGCGCGCTTCAACGCCGACTTGATGGTGTTGACCTCGCGGTTGATCGTGGAGGACTGTATGCCCGCGTCTTTGCGGACCTGCTTGAACTGCTCCATGAGCTCGGCCGAGATATCGGTCAGCCGGCCAACGTCGACGGCCTCTTCCAGATTCTTGAAGATGATCTCATCGCGCACCAGGGAGGTCGGGGCCTTGGTCGTCCGGCTGAAGGCCAGGTACTTCTCTTTGAAATCCTGCCAGGAGATGGTCTTGGGGCCGTCGCCGTTTTTCTTGGCGCGGAGGTTGATGAGAATCTCGGTGAATTTCTGTTGGGCGATCACCCGGTCCTCCGAGAGGGACTTCCAGGCGGGCTTGCCGTCCTGCCACCACCTCCCGTACCAGACCCGGCCCCTCTTAATCAAGTTCGCCATTAGACCACCTTCGCTCCTTGAGCCACTTGTCGATATCCCGCGGCTCGAACCGAATCCTATGCGTCAGCCGGATGCAGGGCAGCTTGCCCAGGCGGGCCCATTCACGGATGGTGTAAGCCGAGAGCTGAAGCCTCCCGGCTACGTCATCCACCGTCAATAGTTGCTGCGCCACACGGCTGTCCATCAATTACCTTCCCTGGCCGACGAAGTCAACTGGCTTGCCCCAGCTCCCCTGGACCGTTCGAAGGATTCGCGGTCAAGTTCGAGGGTTGTGCGAACTTCCACCCGTCGAGCGTTTCGTACAGAAAAATAAAATTTCTGCTCCGGCGAAAACGTTCGAAAGACGCGTCTGGGGGGTATGTGGGCCATTTCGGGTCCAATTTTTCCGCTATTTTTTCTGCGCTCGGCACCGTGTCTCCGTCGAGGAATCATGTTTTCAGCACAGACCTGCACCAAGACCGGTAGCACGAAAGCCCACCTGTCGTCGAGACTCGATTGCCCATAGGGGACGATTTTAGCCCTCCGGCTCGGGGTCGGTTTTATTCTGTTCGACGGGCCCGCCGCCTACGTCAGGTTTTTCGCGGTTTTTCTCGAGGTAGGCCTCGACGATCCGTCTGGTTTCGGGCGAGGCCGGGTGCGGCTCTTGGGATGCCTTGGCGTGAATTTGCAGCTGGACCGTAGGTCCCATCTTGGCCAATATCTCGGAGAGGCTCTCCATGAGCCGGAGAAGCTCGGGGAAGCTGGCTTCACCCAGCTTGCCGTCGATGAGCTTCATAGCCTTGAACAGGCTGCTCCAGGAGCGCGAGACGAAGTCTTGCTGGTGCTGGGATAATACTCCCGGCCGCAGCTCCTGCTCGGGTAGGTACTGGGATGACTTTGAAACCCAGTAGGACACGGTGGATTTGGAAGCCTCCATGTCCCGAGCGACATCGCTGAGGCTCTTTCCCTCTTGAATCTTTAAGAGCGCCGCCTTGATTTCTTCCTGACTGTACCGTCGTGGACCCTGACGTTTCATGGTGTGATTCCTCCTTGATTTTGAACTTCCAACAATCTGACAACGGGCTTGCGCCCGGCACCCCGGCTCACCGCGACAAGACCTTCTTTTTCGAGATGGACCAAGGCTCGTGAGGCCGAAGAGCGGCTGACGCCCACCTCTTTGAGGCGGGAAAGCGAGAGGGCGACTTCGCCGCTTCGCTTGAGGCTGGCATAGAACCAGAGCATGACGCTCACGTGGAGAGCCTTCCCGGGAAGCTTGAGGGCCGGGATCAGCCAGTCCATGGGGATCGGCCCTTTGAGAAACTTCTGGCCCGGCTTGTGCCTTGGGATTTTGGCCCGCTTCTGGGTAAGGTCATGGACCCTGTGAGCCGGAAGGCGCATTTTTTCAAGATCATGGTTGGTGGGGTCCATGGTTTTAAGAGATACCAGCCATAGGAGAGATAGAAGTAGATAGAGCGGGTGTGCTCCCGTGGTCGGGTATTGCCCCACCGGCGGTCAGGTGGGGTGACCACCGGTGGTCAGGTAGCTCCGGCCGGAGTTCATGGATCAAGGCCCAAACCTGGTTCCACATTTTCTCACCGCGCTCATCCATGTAGCGGTTCGGGTAGCGGACCAATTTGGCATCCGAGCGCAGCCGCGGCCCTCCCAAGACGATGGAGCTGGCCTCGGCCATGATCGCTTGGGTCTCCGCGACGACTCGCTCAAGCTGATCCAACGGGGCCTCGATCAAGAGCGCGTCATGAACGGGGGCGCAGACGCGGACGCCGCGCTCGGTGGCGAGACAGCAGGCCAGGCGCAGCATCTCGGCCCCATTGGCCTGCATGGGGAAATTCCGAAGAGACCTGGGATTGGCCTGTTGGCCGACATGGTAGGTCCAGCCGAAAACCGTCCACAGTCGGCCAGTCAGCATTCCGTGATCCACGACGCCGTCCGACCAGTTCCAGAATTTGGGGAATGTGTCCCGGTGGAGCTTCAAGAGCTCCCTGGCCCGAGAGACCGGCTGCCTGATGCGCAGCGCCAGTGACTCCGGGCCCATGCCGAATAAGACCGCCAGAGCGCAGGATTTGAACTGCTCCCGGACCGGGCCATGGGTTTTCTTCGTTCCGTCGGGGGGAATGGCTCCTGCCTGCTTGGCGAAGGCCAGGTAGGGGTCGCCGGATTCATAGGCGTGGATCATGGCCGGATCGCCGGAAAGGTGGCCGGCGATGGCGAACTCCTGCTGACACCAATCCAAGTAGGCCAGCCCATAGCCAGGCTCCGGTCGGATCAGACTTCGGAGCCACACGGAGGGGCCAAAGATGAAACGGGCGTTGGAGGGCTGATTGCGGCCGGTGATGCTGCGGAAGGCCGACAGAAGGCAGCGGTTGCGGCCGTCGGAGCCAACGGCCAGATCGGAGAGTCGCATTTGAGAGAGAGCCAGTCGGAGTTCCCGAATCGGCGCTATCTCGGGATGAGACCTGGACATCTCCTTGAAGGTGTCGTCGTCCAGGGCCAGGGTGCCGGAGGGGAGGCGGGGCCAGGGGATGTCATGCGCCGCCAGATACTTTTCCAACCGCGCCGCCTTGAAGGTGCGGCCCTCGAAGATTCCGTAGTCGGCGTCGATCCGCCCGATGAGCCGCTCCTGAATGGCCTCCCAGTTCTCACGCAGCAGGCCTAATGCGCCGACATCGATGGGAACGCCGCGGTCCTCGATCCTGGCGGCGGCCGCCATGTACCGGCCTCGGAGCAAGGCCCTCTCCAGATCAATCTCGGGCAGCATGCGCTCAAAAAGCTTGGCCAAGGCCAGAACATCGCTTTCGCAATAATCCAGGATGGACCGCCGCTCCTCATCGGACCACGGCCCTCCGCGAAGCACCAGCTGGCGCATCGTTTCTTTTTCCGCGGCCCCGATGGCGTCCAGGCCATAGTAAGCCATGGCTCCCAAGAGGCCTGCGCCGCAGGGCGTGGCCTTTCCGTTCGTCAGGCACCTGAACTCGGTGTAGAGGTCCAGGACGTTGGCTGGAGTCGGCCAGCCCAGCGCCAGGTGACATCCGAGCTCAGCGGATGCATAGAAAGCAACGAACAACGCATCGGGACCGATGGAGTAGGGCAGTTCTTTGAGTTCGTCCTGCCATAGCCTGATTTTCCGTCCGCTGTTGAGTTCCAGCGCCACCAGGCATACCGGCGTCGGGCGCTCGCCCGGTGGCGCTGAGAACTCAAAGTCCGCGAACCATATTTCCCGAATTTCTTTTGAGCCGATGAGCATAGGACACCTCGCCGCGTGGCTTGCAGGGGAATAGACGGCCAAAACCGCCAGAACGATCCGGGCCGACTTCACAAGCCAGGCGCTCATTACGCCGCGCCCCGCAGCTTGCGCAGAACCGGGTGCTCCAAATCCTTGATGAACCGGTCCTTGAATGCGATGCGGACGAGCTGTTGGAAGCTGAGCTCCGGCCACTGGGGCTCCGGAAGATTCGCGCTGGCCTCAAACACCTCGTAGGCTCCCAAGGGCATGTTCGCCGCGATGCGAATCCAGCCTTTCATGGCAAGATTCCCCGCCTCGAGCGCCGAGGCGCTCCACGCATCCTGCTTACCGTCCTCCCCTGGCAGGCGCACCGGCCAGAGAAAGAGAACTCCCTGCCGGTTGATCGCCGTCAGAAGGACCTTGGGCACGATTTCGCCGGCGAGCTCGGGCCAGAGAGAGGGGTCGACCAAGTAGCTCTCCCGGTCTTCCTTGATCTCGAGGATGGCCGTTTCAAGCCGACACTGTGGATCGGGGTTGACCCGAACAAACCACTGCCGATCCGGCTTGCGGACCGGAATGGTCAAGAGCGCCTTCTTGACGCCGACGCTTGCGCCGAAGTCCTGAGACAACCTCAGCCTTGTGAGGTCGAACATATCCGTTGCTGCTTCCGTCTTGCTGCCGTTGTTTTGTTCCATGACGTCCTCCATGTTTTTGAGATTACTTCCCGATCTTTTTCTTTATCTGAGTCAGGTCCTTCGGCAAGAAATACCTTCTGCTGTTCGAGGTCCGGCGAGCCGCGGGAATCTTTTTTGTCTCCTCGAGGTAGTACAACCTGGCGCGGCTGATCCCCAGCAGCCTGATCACGTCTGCGACGGTGAGTATCTTCATGTGGTCATCACCTCCTGGCCCTCATCATAAAATTGATAAGATAACGACACGACAGACCAAAGGGACTACGATCGATGCGATTTGGTGTACCGTGAGTTCAACCAACGAGTTGCTCGATCAAAATGACGCCTATGAGCCCGATGCCGGATTGCTTCGGAATTCGGTCAAGAAGTTTGAAAGCTTCGGCGGCGATAAAAGATTCCTGGAATTTCTCGGGAACTACCCGCAGTCGCCGATTCCACGACCCCGCACCCGCCGCCAGCTCTTAGAACTCACAAGAAGGGGGCGACAGCTTGTGAAGCTGCACGCCCAACTGAGCCGGGACCCGCTCTTCGCGGCGGACGCCAGGCTGGGCGAGCTTCGCTCCATAGCGGAATCCATAGCCAAGTTGCGGTCGTTCCGCGGCCCGCCGATCACAAGATCGGAGCTTTATTTCTGGCTGGCCGCCCTGGTGCCGTACACCCTGCATGTGACGGGGGAGCCCCGATGGGTCTGGATCGGAGAATGGATCTGTCAGCTCACGGGAAAGGACATCGAGAAGCCGCAGACTTACTGGGACAAGGTCATTCAGCCCAAGGTTCGGGGAAAAATATTGGTTCTTGAGATCAAATCAGCCCTACACGACGGGGCGATGGCCTATCGGGAATGGCTGCAACTCAGGAAGCCTCGCCGCCCCAGCTGGAAGCAATACGTGTTCAGCTCCTCAGGGGCCACGCCCAGGCAGGAACTGCTCAAGCACGTGGAACTCAGGCGCAAGATATGGTCCCGGCGACCTACGGAAGATGAGCGCCGCTACGACCAGGTCGCGGGCCGTTGTTTCCCCATTCTCGCGCCTTTATTCAAAATCCCATTTCCGAAGTGATTGCTGCTCGGGCGAGCGCAAGCTTTTTGCTCTGGGCGTCATAGCTTGATAGAATACAGTCATTAAAAGGCAAACAAGCTCCGACAGAACAGAAGTGAAAAATACGATGAAGAAAAACCAAGCTGGTAGGCATATTTTGGTTGATTTCTTCGGGGTTAAGCCGGCTCTTCTCAGGGACAGGAAAAAGTTGATGCAGATTTTAGGCTCAGCTCTTAAGGAAAGAGGATTTAACGTAATCAGGCAGTCGGATTCCCATAAATTCCAAGGCGGCGGGCAAGGAGTCACGGGATTTTTCATGCTTGCCCAGTCGCATGCGGCTTTCCACTCTTATCCTGAATACGGATACCTGGCCCTCGATATCTACTCCTGCGGCAGCCATGATCCCAAGCCCGTCGCTGAAGCCGTGAAACGCTTCCTTCAACCACGCCGAGTTTCGCGGGTCTTCCATCGCCGTGGGATGAGAGCTTTTGGCCCTCTTCCTTAGCGTCTTCCCCGGCAAGCGATGACGCACCGGTGGATGCGCTCGGCCCCCTTTGATATCGGACTTATTTTCGGGCCTCCTCTTTTATCGACTCTGGTCGCGCTGCTCATCCCAAGCCTTCGTGTCATGGATACCCCCGTTTGGGCCTGGGTGTTTTTTGTCATTTTCATCGACGTGGCGCACGTTTATTCGTCTCTCTATCGAATTTATCTGGACCCACAGGAGTTCTCGAGGAGGAGATCGCTATATCTTAACGTGCCGCTTGCCTGCTGGGTGGTAGGAGTGATGCTGTACCGGCACTCCGCGCTCGCATTTTGGCGCGTTTTGGCCTATGTCGCTGTATTTCACTTCGTGCGTCAGCAATACGGCTTCCTTCGGATTTACCAATACTTGCAGAGCGCGCGGTCACGCCTCGATGATTTCCTGGACGCCTGCGCCATTTATGCGACGATGCTCTATCCATTGGCCTTCTGGCATGCTGATCCCGCGCGGAAGTTCGCCTGGTTCGTGCAGGGGGATTTTTTAAGATTGCCGACCGCGGTCGCTCTTGCGTCCCGATGGTTTTATGGCGTCATCCTTGCGGTGTTCGCTTTGCGGCAGGTTCAACTCTATGCGCAAGGAAACACAATCAACTGGGGCAAGATAGGGATCGTGGCCTCGACTGCGGCAGCGTGGTACGTCGGCATCGTTTATCTTAATTCCGATTTCGCTTTCACGGTGACCAATGTCGTTGCGCACGGCGTGCCTTACATAGCGCTGGTATGGCTTTATGGAAATAGGAAATTCAAGGGAACGGGTTCATGGCTCGAGTTCATCCATCGGCCTGCCATGTTGGCGCTGTTTCTGCTGCCTTTACTCGGGGCCGCCTATTTCGAGGAGGGGGTTTGGGATATTTTGGTCTGGAAAGAACACGCGAGCGTGTTCGGCGGCTTGGGATTTAGCTGGGAGCTGCCCCGAGCGGCGATGAACTTTCTCGTCCCGTTTCTGATTTTGCCTCAAGCCACGCATTACGTCCTGGACGCGTGGATTTGGAAATTGAACGACTCTAATCCCGGACTGCGCTCTTATCTTTTTGGGGAAGAATTATCGCCGCAGGCGTCAAAGAGCCTGCCCGCAATGCGGGCAGAACTTAGCCGGAGCCGATAAGGCGTTTTTGCACTTCGGACAGGCGGTCACCCGCGGCTGACCGCATTCAGCACAAAATTTAGCATCCGCCGGGCCGGGCTTGGAACATTTCGAGCAAACCACGGAGCTGGAGCCGCCCTTCATGGCCTCCGAAAACATCTGGCCCATGCCCACCCCTACGCCTATCCCTACCCCTGCGCCGGCGATGCCGCCTGGATTCTGGGCGGCATCTTTTATGGAGTCAGCCGCCTGGAATTGGGCATATTTGCCCATCTCGTTGCCGACCACTCCCATTCCCGTTTTCCGGTCGATGACTTTTTCGACGTCCGCCGGGACAGAGACGTTCTCTATCAGGAATTTGGTGAGCTCAAGACCGAAGGACTCGAACTCCGCGGTCAAGCGCTCCTGACAGAACTTGCTTAGCTCCTCAAGATGGGCGGAGACATCCAAGAACGGAATCTTGGACTCGGCGATCAGATCGCTAAAGCGATTTATGATGGTGCCCCGCAGTTGCCCTGCGATGCCGTCTACGGTGAAAAGCCCCTCGGTCCCGGAAACCTGCTGGTAAAACTTGGCGGGGTCCTTGATGCGCATCGCGTAAATGCCAAAGGCCCGAATGCGCGCCGCTCCAAGTTCGGGATCGCGCACCGTGATGGGGTTGGCGCTGCCCCATTTTTGGTCCGTATATTGCCGCATGTTGAAGAAATAGACTTCGGCCTTGAAAGGGGAATTGAATCCAAACGACCATGACCGCAGAGTGGTCAGTATGGGTAGGTTTTGCGTGGAAAGCGGATAGCGCCCAGGCTGGAACAGATCCGCCACCTTGCCTTCATTGACGAACAGGGCATTCTGGGATTCGCGCACGGTCAGTTGAGCGCCCATCTTGATTTCTTTGGAGTAAACCGGGAAACGGTAGACGAGCGTGTTTGGAGAATCGTCCACCCATTCGATGACCTCAATGAACTGGCCTACGACGCGGTCAAAAAATCCCATGATCCCTCCCCGGCCTGAGCCGAATTATCCTTGAAAGGATAATATATTTTCATAGAATCCGCCATCGCTTGACTCAAATCCGTCAATAAAGGAGAATTAAACCTCAACACACTTCGATGCCTGAGATTAACTGTCCTTCCTGCGGAGCGAAAGTTAAATTTCAATCCACTATTTCCCTTGTGGCGGTTTGCGCCTATTGCCGCAGTCTGGTGATGCGCCAGGACCTCAAGGTCGAGGATCTGGGAAAAATTGCGGAACTACAACCGGATGGCTCGCCGCTGCAGCTCGGCGTGCGCGGCGAGTTTAATAAGATTTCTTTTTCCGTGCTCGGCCGCATCCAGATGCGCTATCCGGAAGGCTATTGGAACGAATGGTATCTCGGCTTTGATGATGGCCGCCAAGGTTGGCTGGGTGAAGCGCAGGGCCTTTACGCCTTGAGTTTCCTTGCCAAGACCAAGACGCCGCTACCGGAATATGAAAAACTCGAATTGGATCAAGAAATCCTCATTGAAAATACGAGTTATCAAGTGCGGGATAAGCGGTTGGCAGAATATATTTCCTTGGAAGGCGAACTCCCCTTCCAGGTTCCGCTCGGAGAGCAATGCCCGGCCGCCGATCTCGCAGGCCCGGAGCGCCGTTTTGCGACTATCGACTACAGCGAGTCACCGGCCCTACTTTTTACGGGGCAGTACGTGGAATTTGACTCCCTGCGCCTGAACGGCCTAAAGGTAATCGAAGGATGGTAGCCACCGCTTTCAATTGTCCTTCTTGCGGCGGGACCCTGTCCTTGCGAGCCCCCGGAGCCAGCCAGTCGATCGCGTGCGAGCATTGCGGCAGCGTGCTCGATGCTCAAGATCCTAAGCACCGTCTCCTAAACAAATACAAGGCGCGCCTGAAGCACGAGCCCTATATCCCTCTTGGCAAACGAGGCAACATCAAGGGCGATGACTTCGAGGCCATCGGTTTTATGCGCCGCAAGGTGCGCTATTATGGCGTGGACTACGAATGGTCCGAATACCTGCTCTATAATCCTTACAAGGGCTTTCGCTGGCTTTTAGAATACAACGGGCATTGGACCTTCCTTTCTCCCGTGCCAAATCCTCCTGACCAACCTAAGAGGCAGGGGAAGCGATGAATTGCCCCAAGTGCGCGGCTCCCCTGCAAGCAGTCCATCTTCCCAATGATGTCGACATTGAGACTTGCCCCCATTGTTCGGGAGCCTTTTATGACGCCGCCGAAATCGCCATCCCGCTCCAGGTAGAGAATCTCACCCGGTCCGGCTACGTCTGCCCCAAATGCCAGGATCAGATGAAAGTAGGCACCCTTTACAACGGACAGCTGACCCTAGAGCAGTGCATGGGATGCCAGGGAGTATGGTTTGATGCGGGAGAGATTCAAAAGCTACGCAAGCTCTCGGGGGTAGAGGGAGTCATCGGCTCTCCAGGGGCGGCAGATCCTGCGGCCCCACTTTTCCCGGCTGCGGCGTTCGCCGCTTTCATGGCCGAGAACACTGCCGCGAAGCCATCTTCTTCCGGCGGTCCTAGTTCAAAGAAAAAGGGCCCCGCGAAATCCGAGGATGATGGGGATAGTCCCGTAGAGCCTCCGGACGGTTCGAGTATGGACAACCCCGACTCGTATTCCGGTCCTGTCTTGACCTATGAAGGTCGGCAATATAGGCATTTTCAGACTTCCGCGCCGGTGGTCAGCTATGTGCTGGGCGAATTCAATTGGAAAGTGGCCGTCGGGGACAAGGGCCGCGCCCGTGATTTTATTTGCCCGCCGTACCTTCTTTCCGAAGATGTCAGCGATGGAGATTCCGTCTGGTCGCATGGCGAATACATCGAACCCGAAGAGGTATGGAAAGCCTTTAGCCTTGAGGGCAATCCGCCGCCGCGCAGCGGGGTAGCGCCGGCTCAGCCTAATCCTTTCGCGGAATCTTTTTCGGCTGTAAACGGAGCATTCTGGATTTATTTTGCGGCCTGTATCGGACTTTTCGTCTTTTTATCCTCGATAGCCCAAAAACGCCCCGTTTTCAACGGCACCTTCCAGTATTCGAGCAGCGATCCGGAAAAATCCCGCGTGACGGATCTTTTCGAGGTCGGCGGACATACGGCCAACCTGAAAATTCAGACCGTGACGAATCTGGATAACCACTGGTCCTATTTCAGCATGGCGCTGATCAACGCCGATACGGATGAGGCCTTGGACTTCGGCCGCGAAGTGAGTTATTACCACGGCTATGACGACGGAGAGTCATGGTCCGAAGGCAAGTCGTATGATACGGTGTACCTCCCTCGAGTAAAACCGGGGCGTTATTACCTGCGCATCGAGCCTGAAACGGACATCGGTGCTTTCCAATATTCTGTCGGGATCACGCGAGACGTTCCCAGGGTGATGTTTCTTTTCCTGGCTTTGGGCTTATTGACGCTGCCGATGCTTTGGTTTTGGTGGCGGAACCGGAATTTTGAATATGCACGCTGGCTGGAGAGCGACCACCCAATCGCTCCGCTCATAAAATCCAGTTCGGACGACGACGACTAATATGGCACGTTGGTATAAATTTTATGGCGGACTAGTCCTGGCCTTGATGGGCTGGGTCCTCTATGTCGGTTGGTCTTTTACGGATATCGATGAGGTCAAGCAGGTGCCGAAAAACGTGCGGGACAACCCCGGTGCTTATCGGGCCCATTACCGTTCCCATGCGCGCTATTACGGCGGAAAATAAGTCGAGATAAAACGTGAGGAGGAAAACATGAAAGACATGCTTAGCCCAATGCATCTTGTCGCGGCGCTGGTCTACTCTGCCATAGGTCTGGTGGTATTGTTCATCGCGTTCATTGTAGTGGATAAGTGCACGCCCTATGATCTTTGGCAGGAGATCGTCCAAAAGCAGAACCGCGCGCTGGCCGTCGTGGTGGGAGCCATCACCCTTGGCGTCAGCATCATAATCGCCGCTTCCCTCGCAGGCTGAGCGGTTGCGCCGGATCACCTTATGGCCGTTGCGCTGTATTTGTCGATATTTCTCATCGCTACCTGTGGGCTCGTTTATGAGCTTATCGCAGGTACGCTGGCCAGTTATTTGCTGGGCGATACCATCCTCCAGTTTTCAACGGTTATCGGCACATATCTCTTCGCCATGGGCATCGGGTCCTATCTCTCGCGCTTCATCGCGCGGGGCTTGGTGGCGCGCTTTGTCCAAGTGGAAGTTCTCGTGGGTCTTGTCGGGGGATTCGCCGCGCCGATCTTGTTCGTGGCTTTCACGTATATCGCCGGCTTCCGCCTGTTGCTTTACGTCTTAGTCATTATCATTGGCACCCTCGTTGGACTAGAAATTCCTCTGCTGATCCGCATCCTGAAGGACCGGCTCGAATTCAAGGATCTTGTTGCCAATGTCTTATCCCTAGATTATCTGGGAGCCTTGGTAGCCTCCCTATTATTCCCGTTAGTGTTAGTCCCACGGATCGGCCTGTTGAATACCTCGTTTCTTTTTGGGATAGCCAATGTCTTTGTGGCCCTGTGGACGTTGCATATCTTCAAGACCCAGATCCCCTCACGCGCGGGACTGCGCACGTTATGCCTTGTGGTTCTGGGAAGCCTTTTAGTGGGGCTTGTCTTCTCGTCCCATATCAGCGCCTTCGCCGAAGGCAATCTTTATGCGGATGAAATCATCATGGCCCACTCGACGCCATATCAACGCCTGGTGTTGACGCGCTGGAAGAATGACTTGCGCCTCTTCATCAATTCGAACCTCCAATTTAGCTCAATCGACGAATACCGCTATCATGAGGCGCTCGTGCACCCGGGGCTCTCATCGTTGCGAGAGCCGCGGGAAGTCCTCATCTTGGGCGGCGGCGACGGCTTAGCGGCGCGCGAGGTACTCAAAAATCCTCTGGTGGACCATATGACCTTGGTCGATCTTGACCCGGAGATGACGAAGCTGTTTTCGCGCAACGAAATGCTTGCCAGGCTTAATGGCGGCTCTCTTAAATCACCCAAGCTGAGCATTATTAACGCGGACGCCTTCACCTGGCTTGTCAATAACGAAAAACTTTTTGATTTCGCGATTGTCGATTTCCCGGACCCAAACAACTTCTCCTTGGGAAAACTTTATACGACCACTTTTTACGCCAGGCTTCGTCGTCACCTTAAACCTGGAGGGCTCATTGTCGTGCAGGCCACTTCGCCCCTGTTTGCCCGCAAGTCATTCTGGTGCATCGAGAACACGATAAAAGCGGCCGGATTTAAGGCGGTGCCTTACCATACCTATGTGCCATCATTTGGCGAATGGGGATTTATTCTAGGCACCACCGCCCCGTATAAAGTCCCGCAGACGTATCCTCCAGGATTGAAATACTTGAATGGGGACATAGCGCGTGGCATGTTCGATTTTCCGCAGGATATGAGTCGTGTCCAGACCGATCCCAACCGCCTGAATACCCAAGTTCTCGTCAGCTATTACGAGTCCGAATGGGAGAGAATAAACCACTGAGACTCACGCGCCGGGACTTCTTGTTTGGTGCGGCGGCGCTGGTTGGCGGGTATGCTGTTGCCCCTTGGAGGCGCTGGGGGCGTGCCCTCGGGCTAGTCCCTCCTGAGATAACGGGCTCTATTGTCGGGGCCTCGCATAAAATCGGCCACCTGTTGCGCGCAGGCGTATTCCCTGCGCCGACCGCCACCAGCCGGAGTACGATTGTTATCGTGGGAGGAGGCATCTCGGGACTCTCGGCTGGGTGGAAACTCCTCCGATCGGGATTCAAGGATTTCATAATTCTTGATCTGGAAGAGCAATTCGGCGGGAACTCGCGGTGGGGACAGAACGCGGTGAGCGCCTACCCCTGGGGCGCGCATTATGTGCCGTTCCCGTCCGCTGACTCGCGTGCCGTTTCAGAGCTCTTTCGGGAGCTGGGCGTCGAGGTGGGCCGAGATGGGCGGGGGCATCCAATTTATGATGACCGCTATGTTTGCTTTGCGCCCGCCGAGCGCATCTATATCCACGGCCGCTGGCAGGAAGGCTTGTTCCCGCGCGTAGGTGCTTCGCCCGAAGACCTCCGCCAATATCAATCCTTCAATGCGGCGATGGCGGCTTACCGGCATATGCGCGACAGCGAGGGGAGGCGCGCTTTCGCTATCCCCATGGAGCGCAGCTCCAGGCGCAAGGATTTGCTGGACCTCGATCGTATCTCAATGGCGGAATTTCTCAAGCGCAACGCATGGGACTCTTCACGCTTGCGCTGGTTCGTGGAATACTGCTGCCGCGATGACTTCGGGACTTCACTCGCTGACACATCAGCTTGGGCCGGCATTCATTATTTTGCCAGCCGCGGCGAGGGTCCGGGCGACCAGGTCCTCACCTGGCCTGAGGGCAATGGTTGGCTTGTTCGGCGTCTGACTGATATTCTTAAGGACCATCTAAGGCCGTCCTCTCTCGCTTTCAACGTCGATCAGAATTCTTCTGGCGTAAGCGTTGAGCATCTTGACGCGCGTACAGGCACGGCGACCAGGACACAAGGGCGTGCCGCCATCGTTTGCCTGCCGCATTTTGTAGCAGAGAGAACGGTTCCGGTCTTAAAACAACAGCGATCTTCCGATCTGGCGGCTTT
>JANPGH010000071.1:0-34184 GCA_031423795.1 Elusimicrobiota bacterium
TATAATCTCCCCCCGGGGGTGGGGGTTATTTGGGCGTGGTCTATTTGGTGTTTTTTTGGGGGGTTTTTGGGGCGCGGGGGGGGCGGCCCCACGCCGTCCTGCAGCCAATCACTGACCCAGCCTCGGCCCAAGGACCCGCCCGAGCCGAGCATGATATGAACCGGCGTGCGCAAGTCCTGTGGACGTTTGGCCTGGAGAGCCACGGGCTCGGCGGGACGATACCTCACATGAAAAACTGGGCCTTCGATATGGCCTTCGACATCCAGAAATTCAGCGGAATCTTTACCTCCGGGTCCTATTCCTTCATAAAGCCGTGAAATCGTCTCGGACTGCCGTTCCGTTTCGCCCGTCGGGACCGCCGATAGCGCCTCCGCTTGCCGCACCAGGCCGGCCGCAACGCTTGCAGGCCCTTCCGACCCGGTAAGTCCCGTTTCTTCAGCGGGTATAACGAGCTCCGCGGCCGCCGCAGCCGGCTCAGCCACCGGAATCAATTGTGTCTCAAGAGCGGCGGAGGCAGCAAACTTCGTTGCCGTAAGAGACGGCGCCGCGGATACATCGCCGCCGGGAGACAAAACCGCGCCGGCACCCTTGAGCGGCGTCGCGTCAACGGTGACACGGAGAACACCTCCGCCCAGGGGCCCCTTACTCGTTCCGGCAAGAACTCCGATCGGCAGCGATAAAAGAACGAGGCTCGCCATCACGCTCGCGACGAAATTTTTTTGAACCGTTTCTCTCGGTGTCATCATAAATAGTCCCGCCAATACCACCAGTGTACTGGAATCTTAGGCTTATAACCTGGGACCAATGGCGCAAATAAAATAGTCTATCGGCCGAAAAAAATTAGGTCAAAGGGCCTAATGCCGGCCCGGGTCAATGTGTTACACTACTTTTAGAAAATATGTGCAGATTATACGGACAAATTAGCTCCACCTCCCAGAACGCCAGCGACTACCTCGCGGATGTCGATCGCTCGCTTTTTCGCCAAAGCAATTACCGGCGCAAGGATTACCAGCAGGACGGGTGGGGCATTGGCTCTTTTAAGGGAACGCAGGCTCGGCTGGTCAAAAGTCCCCGGGCGGTTTTCGACGAAGCCCCGCGATTTCGCCGAGTCGCGTCCCAGACTCGCTCCCAGATCGTCATCGGCCATTTGCGCGCCGCGTCCAACCCTATGGGGCTGTCCAAGCGACAGTTGATGCGGGCTGAAAACGCCCAGCCGTTCACGGACGGAAAATTCATTTTCGCCCATAATGGCACGGTTTTGATCGCCAAGGACGTCCGGCGCTTTCTCGGACCCTACCGCGAGCGCATGCAGGGCTCAAACGATAGCGAAATTTACTTCTGGCAGTTCCGCAAGTTCTACGACCTTTACGGCGACATCCCGGCAGCGCTGGAAGCCTGCGTGCGTGAACAGTGGACCTTGTTCGAATACGGTCGGCGCACGCGCCGCAAGAAACTAGACGCCCCTTATCTCGGACTCAACACGCTCGTCAGCGACGGTCGCTCGTTGCACGCGATGTGCCTATTCCCTAATAAGCATCCCAAAATCAGCCTGTTTAACCCGAAGCTGCAATGGGGCCGGATGAGCTACGCGCGCCGCGACAATCGCGTGATCTTCGCCAGTGAGGAGATCGACGCGCAAAGCTGGAATCATTTCCGCACGCCGGAGATCATTTCGGCCACCCTTTCGGGCGGCAGCGTCGAAATCAAGCGTCGCACCTTCGTCCCCCACGCCAACGAATAGAGTCGGCTCTAGCGCTGGTGAACGGCGACGAGAAAAGGAATCGTCTTCCCACTGCCACTGGATTGATTCAGCGACTGAATTCGAACCCAATCACTCGTCGGGGTCTACCCACGTCGCCGCAAAACCACGGAAGGATCCGAGAAATTTCTCCGCTTGGGTCGTCATGACCTTGATCTCGACCGCGTCGCGCCCGATCACGGTGTACCCGCGGGGATGGTAGACGATTCCCGCCTTGGCCCCGCGGGCGTAAATTTGATCCGGATACGCTTTAAGGTAAGCTCGGAAGGCTTTGGCCGTCTTTCTGTCGCC
Source organism: Elusimicrobiota bacterium (assembly GCA_031423795.1). GTDB lineage: Bacteria > Elusimicrobiota > Elusimicrobia > UBA1565 > UBA9628 > GWA2-66-18. The sequence continues at coordinate 2,051 of JANPGH010000071.1, forward strand.
AAAGTCCACGGCCATATTGGTCCGCAAATCCTCTGGAATATAACGATGCATTTGGCCGAGGGCACTGCCTCCGCTGAGATGCACGATCTCGAGATCATTGAGGAACGCCGTCAAACGAGTGGTATACATCTCCAATAGTTTGGTCCCGGCGGCGATAACCGTATAGCCTACGTTCCCAGCCGCCTTGATCGCCGGCACCAAATGGAACACCACGCCCCCGCGCGCTTCGGCACTAACTTCGAGATTTCTAGCCCTCCTCACATGGCCCAAAAATGTCTCCACTTCCATGCCCTCAAGATTCGGACGCATATCATGATCCATGGCCCGGTACCGGTAACGGTAAGGGGCAGCACCGCGCAAACCTGAGACGACTAGGTCTCCTCTCTCGTAGTGCGCGCCAGTCAACTGCCGGGTGACCGCCTTTGCCGCGGTAAGATAGGTTAGCGTCGCGGTTTTACGGACGTTTTTCTCGATGTAATAAACCTCGAAGTGGCCCTGCCCCTTCGGAACTACCGCAAAATCAACCCCGAAACGGCCCACGACTCCCCTTTCGGCAAGCGACTGGGCCATCTCCATAGATATTCTCTCGATCACCCGGCGGTAATCCCCATGGGCCCCGAGCTCGGCGCCGACGTAGTTGTTCTTGTCGGTAAGAATTTGTTCGTGACTCGAGAGGATCTGGTACGTTCCGTTGGGAAGTATTTCCATCTGCACACTAGGGAAACTGGCTTGGCTGATTCCCGGGATGTATTCCCCGATCCACGCGCCTTCGGAGGCCATCATTTCGAGGAATGTATAATTGCGGCCATTATCGTCCTTTATACCCACCTTGGCCTCGCGAAGGTAGGCTTCCACGGTCCTTTGCAGCTCAGGTAACGACATGTCTTTCCAGGGGGTCGGTACGTTCACATCCGGGAATTTATTGCCTTCTCCGGATGAGCCCAAATTCAGCTTCACCGCGATTCTCTCCGCGAGGGGATTTCGATCAAGGAGATCCTTGACCACTCTGGCTGCATGGATGCTGTCGATGACGTCGCTTTCGCCAGCGTGCTGCTTGATCACGACTTTTGGGGTACCTTTGTATCTGGAATACGCCTCAGCGAAAAGTTTGATCCCACCGCTCTTCGTTCCCCAATAGAGCTTTCGAGGATGCGCCGCGTTCACTGCGTCAGGTATTTTGAGCCTCTTCGCGAGGATCCATTCGTAAGGTCCTCCCATATAAGGCTGTAAGGCCGCCGGTGCTGCAAAATGCTTGATCGCCCTTCGAATCTCCGCCAACTTTGAGGCATGTTTCGGATCAAGCAGTTTCTGCGACAGGAAATCAGTCCCGTCGTCGTTCAAATAAACCATCTTAATGCGTTTTTTTATCTGGGCGGCGTTGGGATGGCCGTGCAACACGTGATCGATCATGGCGTCATCTACTCTCATGGCGGTGACGAAGACGACGTTGACGTTCGGATCATTGGCGAGGAGGATTTCAGCCAACGGCCGCATGTCGTAAAAATTGAGGCCCGGAGTGCCGTCCGGCTTGAATGAGTATGAGTTGACGAAAACGTGAGTGCGGCGCGGTGCGTTCATCCATCCTATGAGCGCCGTCTTCTGTCGGGTGGCGAAGGTCTCATCGTTGGCGATACTCTCCCATTCGGCGGCTAAGGTGGCGTTCGCGGAAAGGCCTTGGGCGAGAGATTCCATGGTGCGGGCAACCGGATCGACCGCCGGAAAATGAACTGCCGCACCCGGATTCCGGGCACGGTCATAAAAAGTACCGAGGGCTGCGAGCAGTTCATCCCCGTTTTTCACCTTGCCCAAGTCGTAGAGCATACGCTCCACTCCGTTGCCTGATGCAAACAAATTGTTGCGCATCTCCGGCAACGTGCTGCGATCGAAGGAGCTGGGCGGGGAAATAGGCACCTGTTGCTGCATTAAGGTAACGTGGTGGTCGTCCGCGCTATATTCGAAATTTAACGGCGGAGCTACCACTGCTTGGAATTCCCCCGCGTGGTGGGCAATTGCCGCTAAATCGACGTGCGAAAGACCTTCGAAGGCGGGATGGTCCAACAATACCGCAGGGGAAAAAAGAGGGAACGATACGCCCCCTATGGGCACAACGTGCAATCCCGCGCTCGCTCCAGGGGCCTGCTGTAATGCCGACTGCGAATGAACTAAGCGTACAGGGGACGCGCCGGAAGTCGCCTGACAGGTCAGCGCGGGGGCGCAGAGAACGACGCTCGCCATAGAGGTCGCGGTCGCAAACTTCATGAGTCGGCTTCTCATTACTTTTGGCTCCCTATTTGAATCCATGTGCGTTTATGGATTGTGCGTGTTTACCAGCATTTTGGCCTGGGTCTTACGGGCAATTTTTAAAAATACAAAAGGCCTAGTCGAATTAGGCCTTCTAGCCTCAGATCAACCCCCATGATTGATCTTGATCAATAGTTTGCCTCGTTTTTCCATCTATTCGCATATTCTAGCAGCAAATATATGTCGCTTGTCAATGGCTTTTTTCTCGTCGAGAACTCCTCGGGGACGCGGGAAATCAGTGTTTCTTTTGGCGCGTCGCCGACGATTGGCCGATGGTGGCGCTGGGGTTGACGGGCTGGCCGTTCTTGTCGCGCACCTCGAAGTGCAGGTGTGGCCCCGTCGATAGTCCCGTCGAGCCGACGCGGCCGATCATGGTCTTTCCGCGCTGGACGATGGTTCCCGCTTTGACGTAAATTTTCGACAGGTGGCCGTAGCGCGTGGTCTCGCCGTTAAAATGGCGGATTTCTATCAACTGGCCGTAACCTTCGTGCCAACCCGCTTCCACGACTCGGCCGCTGCGCGCCGCATACACGGGAGTGCCGTAGGGTTTGGGAATGTCAAGGCCGTCGTGCATGCGGCGCGATTTTAGGACCGGATGGAAACGGTAGCCGAACGACGAGGAAATCCGCGGACGCGCCTGAGACTCAAACGGGAAACGATATGTGTCGAAGTTAAGCCGGATCCCGGGAATGAGTAGCCGTTGGCCCCTGTCGAGCTCATAGGGTGCTAGTAAGGCGATCCCGGGAAAGTTATTGGCGCGTACCAGGATCTCCCGAAACCGGCGGCGCTCTTCAGCGCCGATCTTGTAGCGGGCAGTGATTGCGTCGAGCGTCTCGGAGGCCTTGCGCACCTCATATAGCTGTCCGTCACGGTTGAGTACGGTCATGCGCATGCCGGGATACATCAGGACGAATTCGTTGTTGTTCGTGGCCTGGAGGGCCGCCAAGGTCGTGCCATAAGCTTTCGCAACGGCCGCGGGATTATACTCCCCTTTCTGAACGTGATGGTCGGCGTACAGCAGGCGCCGGGCGTTGGCCATAACCTCGGGACGCACCTCTTCTGGCCCGGCGGGGGTCAACACCGAAAACCGCTCGAACGCCGACGGCATCGGAACGGACTGCGCTAACGCGCAGACCGTTCCCCAATAAACGGCCACGATGAGAGCGACGGTTTTCATCCGCCGGCGAGGTTCGACAGCTCCATGGCCTTCATAAAATCCTTGTTGGACTTCGTGGTCAAGATCTTGTCGCGCAACAACTCCATCGCCTTGACGGAGTCGAGCGGCGCCAGCAACATGCGCAGAATCGAGATTTTGTTGTACTCGTCCTCACTGAGGAGCAATTCTTCCTTGCGCGTCCCGGTGCGGTTGATTTCGATTGCCGGGAAGATGCGCCGGTCGGCCAGCTTGCGGTCCAAATACGCCTCGGAGTTGCCGGTGCCCTTGAACTCCTCGAAAATGATGTCGTCCATTTTCGAGCCGGTCTCGACTAAGGCGGTGGCAAGGATCGTGAGGCTGCCCCCCTCCTCGACGTTTCGCGCAGCGCCCAGGAAGCGCTTCGGCCGCTGCAGCGCGGTGGCTTCCAGGCCGCCAGACAGCACTCGCCCCGAAGACGGGGCGCAGGTATTGTAGGCGCGGGCCAGACGCGTGATCGAGTCGAGCAGGATCACCACGTCTTTCCCCAGCTCGACCTGGCGCTTGGCCTTTTCCAACACCATCTCCGAAACCTGGATATGGCGGTCGGCGGCTTCATCGAAAGTGGACGCGATCACTTCGCCCTTGATCGTGCGCTGCATCTCGGTGACCTCTTCCGGACGCTCGTCGATGAGAAGGACCAAGATGACGGTCTCCGGGTGATTTTTCGCGATCCCGTTGGCGATTTTCTGAAGGATCACGGTTTTGCCGGTTTTCGGGGGTGCGACGATCAAGCCGCGCTGGCCCTTGCCGATCGGGCAGATCAGGTCTAAAAGGCGCGTCGTGACCTCGTCGCGCGTGGTCTCCAAATTATAACGGGCCGTCGGATGGAGCGCGGTTAGGTTGTCAAAGAGCGGTCGGTCCTTCAGCGTTTCCGCGTCGACGCCGTTGATCTTCTTGACCTGGAGCAGGGCGAAGAACCGCTCGCCGTCCTTCGGCGGGCGCACGAAGCCCGCCACCATGTCGCCCTTGCGCAGGCCGAATTTCTTGATTTGGGACGGAGACATGTAAATATCGTCGGCGCCGGACAGATAGCTGTAATCCGGGGAGCGCAGGAAGCCGAAGCCGTCCGGAAGCACCTCGAGTACGCCCTCGTCGTAGATCATCCCATTGGCCTTCAACTGGCCTTCGACGATCTTCGCGATCAATTCCTGCTTGCGCAGACCCGACACCGTCTCCAATTTCAACTCCGTAGCGATCGCCGTCAATTGCGAGATCGTTTTTTTGGCCAAATCGGCCGTCTCCAAGGCTTTCAGCGTCGCGGCCGGCGCGGGGGCCGGGGAGACGTCTGCACCGGGTGTCTTCATCGGGTCAGTCAACTTGGTTTCCATTAGGCGTTCCTCCGTAAAGTAAATTGAGTCCGTCGCTGGCCGCGCGAACCTGGGCGCGCAATGCGTCGGGCGTCCCAATGTTGTCCAAGGTCAGGTCCGCCAGCGCGCGCTTGCGTGCGAGCGGCCATTGCGCCCTGATCCGGCGTCGCGCAACCGTCGCGGAGAGACGATCACGGCGCATCAGCCGTCTCAATTGGTCGTTCGGACGGCACGAAATGACCACGGTCGCGTCAAAAAGGGACTTAAGGCCCGCCTCGAAGAGCAGCGGGGTGTCTACCACCACGACACCGTGGACGTGTCTTAGTATTTTCTTCATCTCGCGCAAAATCAATGGATGGGTCGCTTGTTCCAATTTTTTTCGGGCGACCGGAGAGCGAAAAATTCTGTAGGCGAGCATTCTCCGGTCGACTTCTCCGCACGAATCTAAAATGCCGCGCCCAAAAGCCCTAACGATTGCCTTCCAGCCCTCGCGCCCCTTACGCCTCTGCTCGTGCGCCAATCGGTCCAGGCTAAGTGTGGTAACGCCGCGACGCCCGAATTCGGCCAGAGCCGTGGATTTCCCAGTCCCGATTCCCCCCGTCAGTCCGACGACGAAACGCGCGGGTCTCACGACGGTTTGTCCTTTTTGGAGTGACGATCCATGATCGCCCGCTCGTCTTCGCTTAAGGAGTCCAGTCCCGAGGCCAGGATTTTATCGAGAATCCGATCGACTTCGGCCATCTCGACGTCCAAAACGGGCGAAGCAGCTGCGGCGCGCGCCGACGAACGTCGTGTAGACGCCGCGCGAGGAACCGGAGCCTCGTCGGAGTCTCTATTGAAGATGCGACGCAGCAGCGACTTGGCGTGGAGCTTGATCACCCACCACCACCGAATATACAGGTAACCGGTGACCATCCCGCCGAAATGCGCGAAGCGCGCTATACCCGGGGTCGTCCCGGCGGCGCCGGCAAAAAATTCCAGCGCGCCGAACAGAATGGCCATGTGCGCCGCGCGGATCGGGATTAGGAAATACAGGTACACCACGGCGTCCGGATACAGCATCGCAAAAGCGACGAGCAGTCCGTACACCGGCCCCGACGCGCCGATCACCGGGACCGCCGAGTGCGGTGCCAAGGCAGCACTCGTGAGGGCCGCGCCGAGACCACAGAGAAAGTAGTACTTAAGGAATTCCGTAGCGCCCCACTCCGACTCCACGGGCATGCCGAACATCCACAAGGCGAACAAATTGAAGATCAGATGCCACAGATTTCCGTGCAGGAACAAATAGGTGAACGGCTGCCAGACCCAACGGTCAAAAATCAGATGCTGGGGGACCAGGCCGAATAGGTCGTAGATCTGGGCGCCGACCAGTTTTGCGATCAAGAATCCCGCAACGTTGGCGATGATCAGGGACTTGATAGCTGTCGGCATTGCGGAAAAATCGATCGGGGCGTGGCGGAAAATGCGCGTCATGCGGGTATTTTCTCCATATCCTGCCAATTAGAACCGGCTTTTGCGTCAACGATCAGCGGGACGTGCAACTTTGCTGCACCCTCCATTACGTCCCGAGCCCAAGCGGCGAAGGGGTGGATATCGGCGTCGTCTACCTCGAACAAAAGCTCGTCGTGAACCTGGAGCAGCATTGCAGCACTGCGGTGCTTCTTCTCCATTCCCCGCGCAATTTCCAGCATCGCTACCTTAATAATGTCAGCCGAACCGCCTTGAATCGGGGTGTTGCGCGCGGCGCGCTCATTGAATTGCCGAACCGCGGCGTTGCGAGCAGCCAGGTCCGGCAGCCAACGCACCCGTCCCATGAAGGTACGCACGCACCCCATAGCCTTCGCGCGGGCTAGGTTCGACTCAAACCACGCCGACACGCCGGGATAGCGCTGCAAATAGCCCTTGATGTAAGCAGAGGCTTCCTGCTGAGAAATGGCCAGCTGGGCCGACAGCCCGAACGCGGTTTGCCCATACACGATCCCGAAATTGATCGCCTTCGCTGCGCGACGCTGATCCGTCGTCACCTTATCTGCCGGAATATGGAAAATTTCCGCGGCGGTGCGCCGATGAATATCCTCTCCGGTTCGGAAAGACTCGATTAGCGTTTCGTCGCCGGACTCGTGGGCCAGAACGCGCAAGTCGATTTGGGAGTAGTCGAGGGACACCAGCGACCGCCCCTTCGGCGCGATGAATGCGCGCCGGATCCGGCGGCCCGCCTCGGTCCGGATCGGAATATTCTGAAGATTCGGATCCAGACTGGACAGACGCCCGGTCAGCGCCCCGGTTTGGTCGAACGTCGTGTGCACGCGTCGGGTTTCTGGATCGAAGCGCAGCAAAAGGCCCTGCACGTACGTCGATTCGAGCTTGGCGATTTCCCGGTATTCGAGTATTTTCCCGGGCAATGCATGCTGGGCGGCCAACGCCTGCAACGTCTCCTCGTCGACAGAACGCCCGCCCTTGGCGGTCTTGTGCAGCACCGGGAGGCCGAGCTTATCAAAAAGGATTTCGCCGACCTGCTTGGGTGAATGCGCGTTGAGAGGCGACCCGGCGAGCGCATCAATTTCCTTTTGTAGTGAGGCCAAAGTTCCGGTGAATTCTTTAGACAAGGAGCGCAAATAAGCGTCGTCCAGCAGCACACCCGCGCGCTCCATATTCCGCAAGACGTCGGAGAGCGGGGTTTCTACATTGGTAAAGAGCGCGTAGACCTTTACCTCTTTCATCTTCTGAATCAAGGCCTCATGGCCGAGGGAAGCCGCGCTGCGCGCCGTGACCGACTCGACGGCATCGCGGGCTTTGGGATCCTTCGCCGCGGCGGGGTCGAGACAATACACAGCCAGCTTCGCGTCGAAATCGGGACCCGCCAGCGTCATTTCGGCTCGGTCCATCGCGGCGCGAGTCGCCTTTAAATCCCAGCCGACCTTAAGCGCACCGCCATGAAGGGCGGCCAACACCGGCTTGGCCCGCGCGGCGGGCTCGTCGAGTACGGCCACTCGACCGTCCTCGAGTCCCAGCGCGACGCGCACCCGGGATGTCGTCAACAATTCCCCTTCTGCTGCCGAATCGGGAACAGCGCAAACAACGACCGTCTTGGCCTTGGCGACATCCTTGGCGATAGACTTAAATTCAGTCAGCGCGATCTCACGCGCCGCCGGCAGGCCCGGCGAGCCGTTCTCCCGCGCCGCCGGCGCCGCGGCCGCGGGCGCGGACGTGAGAATGGACGCCCCCAGCTCTTTGGCGAGCGAGCGGAATTCGAACATCTCCAGACCGCGCGCAAGCGCGGTCGGATCCGGAGCGACGACCCGGCAATCCTCAGGCTCGACGTCCAAAGCAACTTTTTCGTCGAGTGCGATCAAATCGAGCGCGAGATCGGCGGTCTTCTCACCGTCAATGAGGGCCTTGGCGAGCTTTGGGGTCAGCTCTTGATGTCCTTTCTTTGCTGCCGCTATCGCTCCTTTTAAGGAACCATACGCTTTGATGAGCTTCACCGCGCCGACTGGCCCGACCCCTTTAAGGCCCGGGACGTTGTCGGAGGAATCGCCAACAATGGCGAGGTAATCACGCACCGCCGAAGGGGGTATGCCGAACTTCTCCTCGACTTGTGGCGGGTCCATCCATTGGTCTTTGGAGACGTTGAATACGCGAATACCGGGTCCGACCAACTGCAGTGCGTCCTTGTCGCCGGTAACCAGCACGGCGTCCCACCCGTGAGCGACCGCCTTGCGGGCCATCGTCGCCATCACGTCGTCGGCCTCGAAGCCCTGTTTTTCGATGCATCTGAAACCGAGCGTTTCGGCCAACGGCCGAGCCCGGCCCAATTGCGCGATCAAATCGGAGTCAATTTCCTTGCGCGTGGCCTTGTAGAGATCGTAGGCCTTATGACGGAAAGTGGGCCCTGGAGTGTCGAAGCACACCGCAATTGCTTCCGGCTTGTCGCGACGCAGGATCTGGATTAGCGTGCGCGCAAATCCGTACAAAGCGCCGACCGGCGCTCCCTTTGAATCCGTCAGCGGAGGGAGTGCGTGATAGGCCCGATGAAGATAGGCGTGTGCGTCGACGAGGTAGAGACGGGGTTTCATCGACCGAACGGTCGAACGGGGACGACGGACTTAATTGACTATGCGACGGCGAGCAGGCCGTCGAGCAACTTCTTAATGTCGGCCTTCGATAAGACGCCGACACGCTGCTCAACGAGCTTCCCGCCCTTGAAAAACAACAACGTCGGAATTGCGGAGATGCGGAAACGGCCCGGGGCATTCGGATGTTCGTCGGTGTTCAATTTGGCGACCTTCACCTTGCCCGCGTACTCTTTGGCGACTTCCTCAACGACCGGCGTCAACATCCGACACGGACCACACCATGGCGCCCAGAAATCGACCAACACGGGCTGGGTGCTCTCCAAAACTTCCTTATCAAAGGTGTCGTCGGTCAGTTGGATTTCGGCCATCGGAATGTCTCCAGGAGGAACGGCTTAGTTCATGATAGCAGGCCCGACGACGAGTGTCAAGCGCGCCCGCTACAACGCGTCAACTCGGGTGACGACCATCGGTGGTGAGCACCGACTCGATCGCCGCCCATAGACGTTCGACGCTGATCGGCTTGGGGAGAAATTGCGAGGCGCCAGCCAGCAAGCCTTCGCTGCGGTCGCGGGGGTCGGAGTATTGGGTGGACGCGGAGACGAAGATGATAGGCGTGTCGCGGTATCCGTCCAAACGCTTCACCTTGCGGCACAAATCGAAACCGTGAACGTCCGGAAGCTGCACATCCATGATGATCACGGACGGGTGCGCCTGCTTCAGGGCCTTGATGGCTTCGGCGCCAGTCCTCACTCCCTCGACTTCCACCCCTTTCAACGACATGACATCGATGAAGGTTTCTCGGAAATGGTCGTCGTCCTCAACGATGAACATCGGGGAAGCGGTCATGCCTTCATTATAATTGCGACTCTTACAAATAGAACAGGCCCAGGGACCCTGATTGTCGCAGGCATTGGTCCCAACAAAGCGTGGGACCTTGGCCGCCTCATTTCGGGCCGAACGGGTCTCGGGCGTAGATTCCTCGACGGAGAGCGCGGGACGCTCTTAGGAGCTCAGCGCCTTTGTGCGAAAAAAACGTCTAGGACTTCCGGAAGGGTTTTACGTGGCGTGTCGTAACGGCAGAATAAAAGCTCATCGACCGCCGCCATTTCCTTGGCCGCGTGCTTGGCGTGGGCCGCGTCGATTTTTTCCAAAAAGAGGACCATCGGGCCGAAATAAAAAGCGGCTTGTCGGCGCTCCATCTCGCGGCTCCACCACACAGGAGTGCACGCGAGAATCGAGAATTCTCGGCCGTCTTTCAACACCACTTCAACGACGCCGCAGCCGTCCTCGACGCGGTCAACGCTTCCAGTACCTAGGCCGCACGTTGACGGCACACCCGGCGCTTCTCGGTAATAGCGCAGCCAATATCCGCCGAGATCGCACGCCATCGCCTCGACCGCGGTCCGAATGCGGCCCTCGTCCAGACGGCTCACGTAGAGCACAGGCTCCGAAAACGAATGGCCCGCGCGACTGGCCGCGATCCACGCGGCGGGACGGTCGAAGGTCGCCGCGCGAAACGTCGACTCCTTTCCTCCCTCGAGCCGCACGCGCAGGCGGACCTCCCCCGATTCGGGGTTAATGCCGGAAAGGGTTCCGAGATGTTCGATCGAAGACACTCGCGGACCGGGCATAACGCCGTCATTATAGCGCATCCTTCGATTTGAGTCGGTGTAGGTTTTGCTACCCTCAAGTAGCCTGTGACAAACGCTCCTCTGCCTATCCTGCCGTTTCGAGACCGCCTCCTCGCCGAGCTGAAACGCGCCGGGATCCTGATTTTAAGCGCGCCGACGGGCAGTGGGAAGTCGACCCAGGTTCCGCAATTTTTGCGCGGAGAGGTCGACGGCCGTATCCTCGTTCTCGAACCGCGCCGGCTCTCGGCGCGAAGCCTCGCCGCGCGCATTGCGGCGGAAACGGCAACACCTCTCGGTGTCGAAATCGGTTATCAAGTACGCTTCGACTCTGCATGCCGGCCGACGACCAAGGTCGTGTTCCAAACCTACGGCCTTTTCATCCAAACATTGCGCGACGCCCCGCAGTTGCCGGGTATCGACGCCGTCATCCTGGACGAATTTCACGAAAGGACCCTGGAAAGCGACCTCTCCTTGGCGTGGTTGAAAGCGTTGCGTCGCAGCCGACCCGGACTTAAGATCGTCGTCATGTCCGCAACCCTCGACCACGATGAATTGGCCTCTTATCTTCCGGAGGCCGCGCGCTTAGATGTTCCCGGCCGCCTATTTACCGTGGACGTGCGCCACGCCCCTTTGGTCCCGCGCGAAGATCCGGCGCAGGGGGCGACGCGCGCGCTCCGGGATTTGGCTCGCGAAGGCCTGGACGGTTCGGTCCTCGTGTTCATGCCGGGTTTGCGCGAAATCCGCCGTGCGCTTGCGGCACTTGGGCCTGATTGCCGCGCGCTGGGACTGGACTTGATGCCGCTGCACGGCTCGATGGACTTGGCCGAGCAGCAGAAGGCTCTGGATCCTGCCGGCGGACGCCGTGTCATCATCGCGACGAACGTCGCCGAAACCGGGCTGACGATTCCGGGGGTGACGATGGTCATCGACAGCGGACTGCACCGTGTGGCGGCCTACGATCCCGCGCGCGGAATCAACACGCTCTACCTATCGCGTATCAGCCGGGCCAACGCCGAGCAACGTACGGGTCGCGCCGGACGCACGGCTGCGGGCCGCTGCGTGAGGCTTTGGTCGCGCGTCGACGAAACGGGTATGGCCGCCAGTCTCAAGCCCGAGATCGAGCGCCTCGAGCTCAGCGCGCTTTATCTTCAAGCTGCCTCACTTCCCGGCGAGATTTCCTGGCTGACGCCGCCGCGAGCCGCGACCTGGACGCAGGCGCGGCAGACGCTAACGGCCCTGGGCGCGAGTGATGAATTGGGCCACGTGACCGCGGCGGGACGCGCGTTGACCCGTTACCCGACACCGCCGCGCCTGGCGGCGGTGCTGGAGGCCGCGGTCGGACTGGGGCCTTCCTATTATCAACGCGCCTGCGCGATGGCCGCCGTGTTCGAGACTTCCTCTGAGCTTGCGCCCGGGGCACAAGCCGATCTTAATGGGCTTGCCGACGATTTGATCGGCGGCAGCGGCGGCGACTGGCCGTGGGAAACGAAAGAGACGTTCCGCCAGCTCACGCGTCTCTCGACCCGGAAGACTTCGTCGACCGGCCATACGGAGCCAGATGATTTCGCCCGGATATGGCTTGACGCCTTCGCCGATCGCCTCGCCGCACGCGAGGGCGAAGGGTTATTCTATCGCCTGCGCGACGGCCGCGGCGCAAACCTCGCCGCGACGAAAAATCCACCTATGACACTCTTAGCCTTGGACGTACGCGAACGCGGCGGCGGCGGTTTGGCCAAGCAGGTGACGATCAATTTGTTCTTTCCTCTTGAAACGGAGCAGGTGCGGCGCTTGTACCCGAACGAGTGCTCGTGGACGCCGTCATCGGGCTTCGACGAACGCAAACAGCGAGTCGTCACCGATGAAAGGCTTATATTTCGGGGATTGACCTTGGCGCGACGGGAGGTCAAGGCGAATAAGGAGGACCGCCGCGCCGCCGCGGAGCTTTGGGCCGAAAAATACGCGTCCGGCGAATCGACGCATCCTGGTTTCGATGATAAGGTAGAGCAGTTCGTCGTCCGTCTTCGCTTGGCGAAGATACTCTACCCCGATCTCGGTTATCCGGCGATGAACGCCGATGATTGGCGTCTCGTCTATGGAGAAGCTTTCTCGGGCCGCAATTCCCTAAAGGAAATCGAGCGCGTTGAACTTCTCCCGCAACTGGAAATCTACCTCGGACCAGCCTTAAAGGCTCATCTTGACCGTGTACTGCCGACGTCGCGCCGCCTTCCATCTGGAAAGACCGGACGATTCCGCTATTTCGACCCTCCGCGAGCGGAATTGGCCGCGCGTCTGGGCGACTTTGTTAAAATGACCGGCACGCTCTCTCTCTGCGAAGGCCGCATACCCGTCACATTCGATATACTGGCGCCGAACTACCGTACCGTTCAAAAAACGAACGACCTCGGGTCTTTTTGGACGAATACGTATCCGACCGTCAAAAAAGAACTGTCGCGACGCTACCCCAAACACCCGTGGCCGTAAAGGAGAACTTATGAACATCTGGAATGCCGTCGCGTTGACCGTGTTGCTCGCCGGATCCGTCGCCGCAGCACCCCTCAAGGCTGGCGACAAAGCTCCTGATTTCACCATGCCGCTAAGCAACGGTACTACGTTTAGGCTCAGCGACAATCTCGCCAAAGCCCCGATCATCTTATATTTCTATCCCAAGGACTTCACGCCGGGCTGCACCAGGGAAGCCTGCACGCTACGCGACGCCTACCCACACTTCCAGGACTTTAAGGCGACGGTCATCGGCGTCAGCTATGACTCGATCAAAACCCACCGGAGGTTCGCGAGGGAAAACGGACTGCCGTTTCCTCTCGCGTCCGACGCCGATAAAAAAGTCGCCAAGGCCTACGGCGTCGACGGCATCCTTTTCGCCCAACGGGCGACCTTCATCATCGACAAACGCGGCGTGATCGTTTGGGCCAATCCGAAGGTAGACCCGTCTAAACACAGCGCCGAGCTAGAAGAGGCTCTTAAAAAATTCGTCGGGAAATAACGGCTAACGGCCGTAATCGATCAGGTCGAGGCAGAAAAGGGCACGGCCGGCGACCGGCGCCGAACGAACGACCACCCAGCCGGCATGGCCCTGCTGGAAGACGAAGGCGTTGAGCACCGCGCGCGGCGTTGCCTCGTCCAAAGAAAATGAAACCTTCTTAGCGGACGCCGGATTTTCTCCGGCGGCAACGCTCGGCGGCACGGAACAAAATCCGGCGGCGGCGCCAAATGTTTCGCGCAGGGTGTCGATCGATCCTTCGAAATCGTCATGCTCGAGTGGACGGTCCAACGGCGTGCCGGGCACCGCCTCATTGGGCGTGACGTAGATTACGCCCTTGCGCAGCCGCCAGCGGTGTCCCGGGTAGCGCAGGATCGCCCGACGCATCGCGTCCGACACAGTTTCATCGGTGCCCAAAAGAGGGGTGCGACCGAGTGCGCTGCCGGCTGCAGCGGAATCGAGCTCGATGGCGCAGGGTACGCCCGCAGCCTTGCAAATCGCATGAAACTCAAGCCCCGGTGCTGCGTTAAGCCTAATTTTTTTCTCCAGCGGGTTGTAGGCCGATGCGAGCGAGGCGAAAATCAGCGCGAGGATCATGGTCGTGGGGGCAGTCGCAGCAGTTCGATTTCCGGATGGCGCTCGGCCAAATACTGGAGCGACCACTCCGTGGGGAAGAGTATCATTTCCGTCCCGTCCTCATCTTTGGCGCGGGCGCACTTCATCGGCAGGCCGACCGCGTCGATGGCCCCGGCTGGCGTTTTGGAACCTATCCAGCGTGCCAACGTCCATGGCGCCGGCTCAAGCTTTGATTCCACCCCGTACTCGGACTGCATGCGGAACTGCGCGACCTCGAATTGTAGTGGGCCGACTGCAGCGAGCAAGGTGGATTTTGCGTCCAACGCATCCTTGAGAGTTACGGACCGGATCACGCCTTCGCGCAGCATCTGCTCGAGTCCCTTGGCGAACGGTTTGTACTTGGAAGGGTTCGGATTGAACAGGTGCGCGAAGCACTCCGGCGCAAAGCGAGGAATCTCGTCAAAAGCCACATCGGGGTTTTCAGCGAGCGTATCGCCGATGCCAAAATCCGAGTAGCCGACGAGTCCCACCACGTCGCCCGCGTAGGCCTCTTCGACGATCTCGCGCTCACGGCCAAAGATCTTATGCGCGTTGGCCAGGCGGTAGGTCTTGCCTGTGCGCGTATGCACAACCGGCAAATCTCGCGTGAATTTGCCCGACACGACGCGCATGAAAGACACCCGGTCGCGATGCTTTGGATCCATATTCCCCTGGATCTTGAAGACGAACGCGGAAAACTTCGAGCTAATAGGGTCGATCACTCCGGCCCGCGTCGACCGACGCGGAGATGGCGGCGGCGCGTATTCCAAAAGTGCTTTAAGCAGCAGCTCGACGCCGAAATTGTTGACCGCAGAGCCGAAAAAGACCGGCGTCGTGCCCCCCCGTGAGGCGTCGGCGCGGTCGAGGGCCGGCCCCGCATGGTCGAGCAGGGACAATTGCTCGACGAAGTGATGGTACGAGTCCGCGTCCAGGGCATTTTTGACGGCGGCGTCGGCGATACCGGCGACATGTACCGGCGCGCGGTACGCGCCGCGGGCGGTGCGCTCGTACAGGTGCGCTTCCCGGGACATCCGGTCGTACACGCCGCGGAAGCGCTCTCCTGTGCCCATCGGCCAATTGATTGGAAAGGCATGGATTTGGAGCGTGCTCTCGATCTCGTCTAGTAGCTCCAGCAAGTCCCGCGTCGGACGATCGAGCTTGTTCATGAACGTCAAAATGGGAATGCCGCGCAGACGGCACACCTCGAACAACTTACGCGTCTGGCTTTCGATTCCCTTGCCCGCATCGATGACCATCACCGCTGCGTCGACCGCTGTCAGCACACGATAAGTGTCCTCGGAAAAGTCCTTGTGGCCCGGTGTGTCGAGCAAATTGATGCGGTATCCTTCATAGTCAAATTGCAGGACCGTCGAGCTTACTGAGATCCCGCGCTTGCGCTCCAGCTCCATCCAATCCGAGGCCGACGCGCTTTGGTTCTTACGCGCGGTCACCGAGCCGGCGAGCGGAATCGCCCCGCCGTACAATAGGAGCTTCTCGGTGAGTGTGGTCTTGCCCGCGTCGGGGTGCGAGATGATGGCGAACGTCCGCCGGCGGGCGACCTCGTCGTTAATTTCGGGCACGAAGTATTTTACGATATACGTGGGTCTTCCCTCAGGAGGTCCTCGCCCATGATAACCGTTTTGCTATTGACGATTTTGCTTTCACCATCACTCCATGCGCAAACCTCGCAAATACCTGGGCCGCAATGCATCGCCAATATCTCCGACAAGGAAGCCGCGGCGATTGGCGAAAAAATATGGATGTTGGAAGGTGGCAAGACCATTTTGATCTGGTGGGACGACACGGCAGAAAGCGCGTCTTTCGGGATCAACAATTACCTGTGGTTCCAAGAAGGCCTCGACGTCCCATTCGAGGAGTCTTTCCCACCGTTGCTCGAGTTCATCGTGTCGCGCGGCGTCAAAACCCCCGAATGGATCTCCCCCCAAATGCGCTCGCCCTGGCGCAGCCGCGCCGAGCTGTTTGGCGAGGTTGTCACGCTGGACCGGTACCGGAGAAATCCGCCCCCGAAATGGGGCATGACCCCGGCGATGTTCGCCACGCAAGACAGTCCGCGCGTTAAGGAGCTGAAGGAGTTTTTGGAACGCACGATATCCCTGCAAGCCCGGTTTAGCGCCCAACGCATGGTCGACGCTCTTCCGAAGATGCTTGCGGCCTCGCCGGCGGCCGGGCGCCGAAAAGTGGAAAAACAATTTTATCGCGTGGCCTGTTCCACCGGCGGTCTGTTCAATCTCATCGACTACGTCAATTTTAAGGGCGAAGGCACTAATCTGAAGGAGCGCTACCGCGGCCCTCGCGGCGAGAAGCAGGGCTGGGGACTGCTACAGGTCCTTGGGCATATGGCCGGCGAGCGGACCGGTCCCATCGCGCTCAACGAATTCGCCGATTCTGCCCAGTGGGCGATCAAGCGGCGCGTGCGCAACGCGCCCAAGGAACGTAAAAAAGGCGATAGCGACTGGCTCGCCGGATGGCTGAAGCGCATCGAGAACTACCGCGCGCCGTAAACGCACTCGGCGTTACCGGTAGTACTGGTCGGGGTTGTAGATCCAGTAGGCGTCGAAGGGCTGCAGGCGCGGCAGGCGCATGTAGCTGTGACCTTGGGTGTCGTTGCTCTCGGCTAGGACGAACCGAGATCTCGCTTTGTCGTCGTCCTTGATATCAGTGGGATCCTTGACGAATCCCGTCTCCCGAATTTCGTGGACAACGTGGTCGATCCACTTGAGGCGCACCGCCTCATCCCCGAACTCCTGCCAGTCGCCGTCGGAGCTGTGCTTGTACATCTCCTTAGTCCAGGAGTCGAGGCTGTAACCGACCTTCTTCGCCACGGGATCGGCCAAGCGCTTGTACCATTGCTGCAGTATCTCCAGCTGTTCCTTTTGCTGGGTCAGATTTCCGCCTACGAAGCTCCGGATTTGATGCTGCAAGACGACGGAATTCGGGTAGGTGTAGGAATGCGGGGCGAGTGTGGCGATCACCGCAGCCATGCTCGCTGCGTAGGACTTGACCACGACATGCACCGGCGCGTGGCTTGCCTGCATCGCCTTGACGATACGGTAGCCCTCCATCACCGAACCCCCCGGGGAGTTGTCGATCACGATGAAGATCGGGAGCTTCTCGTCCTTATTGTTGAAGTAATGAATGCGCTCGGTGACCACGTCGGCGACGCCGTAAAAGATCGGTCCGTCCAGCGCGATGCGGCGGTCGGAAACCGTCAGCACTCCGTTGCGAAAGGGCTCAAGCGGATACTCAGGGTCCCGGTTCGTCTCTGCTCTCCATGCTTCCTTCTTGGCGCGCAGCTCTAAGTCCGCCTTGATGGCTACGGTTTTGCTTTCCTCGACGTCCAAATCGGCTCGCAACTTCCGGCTGCGAAACTCAAGATCGCGCATCGCGGCGTCGAGCTTGAGCTTTTCCGACTCCGCCTTGACCTGATCCGTGGCAAAACGCTCGCGGGCGACGTCGTTGGCTAGGTGTAACCGCTCACGTTCCTCACGTAAACCGGCCATCTCCTTCTTGAATTTTTCCTCGGAAATGTTCGTTTCCAGTTGAAGGCGCTTGAGTTCGTATTCCAGCGGTGAGAGTTCGAGCTTCTGCTTTTCGTACAGGGCGTTGTAGCGCGCGGACGTCTCTTCGCGCTCGACGTTCACGGGCAAAAGCTTTTGGGCCGTTCGCTGAATTTCGATCATGTTGAGCGACGTGAGCTTCTCTAACTCCTTCTGCTCGGAGGGGCCGCAGACCAGGCCGGGACCGCTGAGCGCGGTCGCAGATGAAGGCCCGGAAAAAGAGGGCAGAGCGACGGGTGAGGCGTTCGGCGACAAGGGTGCTGCAGCACCCGTCTCTCCTTCGGCATTGGCCACTGCTTTGGCCTTCTTGATCAAACGAGTTTTTTCCGCTTTCGGCGCCACCAATTCCGCCGCAAAGGCCGGACTGGGCGCAATAATGGCAACGGCGAGTAAAAAGTTCAGGACCTTCATTCAATCACCTCGAGAATGGAAGGATAGACCGCAGATCCGTCCCCGTCAAGGGATTACCGCAGGAAGAAAAAGTCGGACGATTCCGCATTCTGGGGAGCGGGTTTCTTGCGTGGCCGCGGCCGCGGGGCCGCCTCGACGGGGTCGGGCATCGCCGGGGGCTTGGCCGGCGCCGGGGCCGGCTGCGAGACCGGTTCTGGAGCCGGTTCAGGGACACGTCGACGGTAAAAGATGGCCGGACCGCGGCCGATATCAAACGGCAGTGCCGCCCCAAATTGCACGATAAAGCTGCGATATTGCAGCTGACCAATCGCCTTGAGCTCGCCGTTCATGAACGCACTCCACGTCGGTCGCTCATAGGACAATCCAAAAATTTCCCGACCTTGATTTTTTTCCGGGCGGTTACTGGCGCTTCCAGTGATATCAGGAACGAGGAAAGTGCTCGAGATCAATTCCAACTTGGCCAAGACGGTGCCCGTCGCATAGTTATAGCCCATGCCAAAAAAGGGAGTCCAGTGGCCGAAGGATTTGGAGAGGATCGCATCGACACCGAAGCTGTTGACGCTCCACTTGATTTCGCCGCGGAATTCATCGTCGGCATGGAACCCCGGTGCGTCGACGCCGAAAGGGCCCTTAAGCTTCGTCGAGCCGCGGACATGATTGTAATGGCCACCCAAGGTCAACGTTGCCCAGCCATCGATGTCGACGTGTTGGCGGATGCCCGCGCCGTAGGAATTGGTCTGCACCTTGGCGGTCAACGTCGGCGTAATCTTGTAAGTTGAGGGGGTCGTCGCGTCAGCGAAACGAACGTAGGCGTCCCCGCGCCACGGCAGGCCGATGCGCAAGTGCATGGCCAAATTCGGGAACAATGTGGAGCTCGGAAATAAGTTCGGCGCCCCGGTATCCTGCAGGGCGGGAGTCTCCACGTTTGGGAAAGTCTGCTTGTTGAGCGGGATGCGTCCGATACCGAGGGAAATGTCGGGCTGGACGTAGTAGCCTTTGACTTCACGAGGCGGGTCAAAATTGGAGCCGGCGTTGAACGCCAATCCCTGCGCCATTTCGTGGCTGAGCCACTGGGACATGTTGTTGAAATCGGTGGTAAGACTGGGGGCGGCGGCCGCGGGGGAAGAAAGGGCGGCGACGATCAGGGCCGCGGCGAGCGGCCGCCGTCCTTGGCTCAATGCTTGATGACGGTGCGTCGACCGCGGTCGACGGTCCAGCAATAGACCTGGGCCCGGCTCTCGAAGGTCAGTACCGTTTTAATTAAACGCGCCACGCCCAAAGTCTTGGCGCGAGCCCCATGACGACGACCGTTGTGAAGTTCCTTTTTATTCATGACGACCTCTGTGAGTCTCTGACCTCATGGTAGCACCGGAGCCGATCTTCGTCCTGGGTCTGAGGTCCCACCATAGAATAGGCAAAGGTCCCACTTCGTTCATTGTCCGTAATCAAGTCTCAAAGCTAGGTACTCCGGAAGGCCTTGTTCTCGGATTCTGGCCTGGGCGCCGGCCACGTCATATGGGAGGCGAAACACTCGGAACGTGCCCTTGATCGAATCGTAGAGGGCGCACGCAGTGCGCCGATCCTGGTCGCGAGGCTGGCCCACGGAGCCAGGATTGAGCGCTACCGGGCCATACCCCCCTCCCGGAAGCCGCGGGAGCGCGATTTCCTTGTCCTCCAGGAATTGCGTCTCGACCTGCTCGCCACCTTCCCCAATGAAGCGGAACATCAGAGGCATATGACTGTGACCGATGAACAACGGCCAGGTTTTCACGTACGGCACGTTATCCCTGAATTGTCCTGCGCTCAACAGGTACTCCTCGGGTGGATTGCGCGGAGTCCCGTGGGCGATCGTGAACTCTTTGGTCTCCAATCGCGCCGACAACGCCTCCAAATAGGCGCGATTGTCCGGAGTCATGTGCGCTCGTGAATAAAGAACGGCGACGCGGGCATACTGGTTGAACCACTCCAATTCCAAGCGGCCTAAAACCGCCAAATCATGGTTGCCGCAAACGATCGACAGGTTGGGCAGCGCCCGCACGCGCTCCAGGCACTCGTTGGCGTTACCGCCGTAACCGACCAGGTCCCCACAGCAAATATGGGCCTCGACCTTCGATTCCTTGAAAAAATCGAGGACAACCGTCAGCGCTTCCAGGTTCGAATGGATATCCGAGAAGACGCCATAGAGCACGCGTTATGACGCCTGACCGTCCGCGGCGGTGGCGGCAGAGCGCTTGCGGAAGTCGACCGAGATGAGTTGGGATATGCCCTTCTCCTCCATGGTAACGCCGTACATGACGTCGGCGGCCTCCATCGTGCGCTTGTTGTGCGAAACGATGAGGAATTGCGTCTTGTTCTGGAATTCGCGCAGAATCGCGGCGAAACGCTCGATGTTGGCGTCGTCAAGCGCGGCATCGGCCTCGTCAAGCATGCAGAACGGGGAAGGCTTCACCATGAAGAACGCAAACAGCAGCGCGATCGCGGTCAGCGTCTTCTCTCCGCCAGAAAGTAGCGAAATGCTCTGCAGCTTCTTGCCCGGCGGCTGGGCGACGATGTCGACACCCGTCTCCAGGATGTTTTCGGGTTCGGTGAGGATCAAGTCCGCCTCGCCGCCCTCGAACAGGACGCCGTACAGTCGGCGGAAATGCTCGCGGACGTCGGTGAATGTCTGGCGGAAATTCTCCCGCGTTGCTCCGTTGATCTTGGTGATCGCCGCGAGCAGGTCGTCCTTGGCCTTAAGCAGGTCGTTGATCTGGTCGATGAGGAAGCGCTGCTTCTCGGCCAACGTCGTGTATTCCTCGGGCGCGGCCATGTTGATGTTGCCCATGCCGGCGATGCGCCGCTTCAAGGTTTCGATCTTCTCGACATCGGGGGTCGTGTCCTTGTACTTGCCCTTGGCCTCGTCGAAAGTCAGTTGGTAGTCGTCCCAAAGGCGGGTCTTGAGTAGGTCGGCCTTGCTCTTGAGCGCAGTGGCGTGGACCTCGTGCTGGTGCAGGTCCGCCTGGGCCTGATCGTGCTCAGCCTGGAGATTCTTCAAGCGCGCGCTTATCGCATCAATCTTGAGCTGGATGTCTTGCAGGCGCTCGAACACCGACTTCGCCTCGTTCTCCTGGTTAGCCAACTGCTCTTGTTGGGCCGCGATGTCGGCGCGCATTGCCTCTTGGCCAAGCGTCGTTTCCGACTTTCGGCGGGACAGCTCTTCGGATTCCGCGGACAAGCGCGCGATCGTCCCGCTGAGTATATTTTTCTCGTCCTGAAGGCGCTTCAAGCTCGCAGCGTGGGCCGATACCTCCGCCTCGACGCCACGCCGGCGGTCCTCCAGGCCCTGATGCGCCGCCCGGTGTCCGGCAAGCTCTTCGCGAACGATGGCTACCGCGTCGGAGGCGGATGATTCCTCGGCGCGCGCGGAGACGACGGCGGCCTCAGCTACCGCGCGGCGCTCAGTGGCTTCAAGGATGCGCTCCTTGGCCTGTGATCCTTCGGCAATCGCCCGCAAGGACTCCTCGGTCGACAGCTCGACGTTGCGCTCGTAATTTTCTAGGCCCTGCGCAAGTTGCGAGGCGCGCGCTTCTAAACCATGACGAAGGTTCGATTCGGCCGACAACGCCGAGGCCGCCGCGCGCGCTCCCGCCAAGGCCTTCGCCAAAGTGGCATCTACGCCGGCGCGCTCGTCAGTGAGCGAAATCCCGCGGGACTCCAGGGTCGAGACCTTCATCTTCAGTTCGCCCAAATCGGCGAGCGAGGGCTGGGCTCCGTCCTTCGGCGCGCAACCGCCGTAAACCCAATGTTCCCCGAAAAGTTTCCCACCCAGCTCATACGCCTCGGCGAACAAATGCCGCACGACCTTCTCGTGCCGGGGGTCGTACTGCAGGCGCGACAAAATGGGCCGCGCCTCCGGTGGATAGTGCCGGATCGGCGCCTCCGCGACAGCGGAAACGACGAGGAATCGCGCTCGCCCCACGCCCGCGGCCTCAAGCATCTCGACGCCAGCGCGCGCGGCCGTCGAATCTTCGACGACGACGGCAAACAATTTTTCCCCCAAGAGGTCTTCGAGAGCCGGCCGGACCGAATCGTCGGCCGAAAAAAGGCCGCGCACGGTCCCCACCACACCGGGGAGGTTCGCGGCAATGACGGACTGAGCTCCGACCCAATACGGATTTTGTCCACCTTGATTTTCCAACGCCTCGGCCCGAGCAGCGCTCGTGGCCAAGTCCGAATGCAGGCGCACCGTTTCCTCGGAAAGTTGGGCCTGGCGCGCGCGCAGGTCTTCGACGATCGCTTCGGACGTCACGGCGGCCATCTGCGCCTCGGACAGTTTCGAGTCGGCGATCGCAAGCTCGGCTCGAGTTGCAGCGAGGCGAGCGCGACCTTCTGCGGCGGAGGCCTCATCGCGCTCCAAATTGCGCAGCGCCGAACGCGCGCTGGCCGACGCGTGAGTCAATTCGGATTCTGCCGTCGACAGCGCGCGACCCAGATCATACGACTCCTGTTGGCGCGCGCGCGCTTGGCTCGCGAATTGGTCTTTGCGAACCATCGCCTCCTGAACGCGACTTTCAAGGGCGGCGAGCTCTGTTGCCGCGGCTTCGGCGCTCGCTTTGGCAAGTGTTAGCACGGCCTGCGCAGACGCCACGGCCGCGGCGACGGTCGCAATTTCGGGATCGATCGCCGCGGCGCGCGAGGCGGCTCCCGCCGCCTCGTTTATACACGCCTGCGAGCGCGCGTCCATTCCCGCGATCGCCGCTTCGGAGCTCTGCAGCCGCTCCTCAAGACGACCGATCGCGGTTTTGGTTTCTGAAACTTTTTGGTTGGCTTCGATCAGGCGGTTCTGTTCGCCCGATTTCTCCAAGTTTAGCGCCGAGATATTGGCGCCTTCGGCGGAGAGCTGAGAGCGGCGCTCTCCAAGCATCTCCTCGACCGGGGTGATACGCTGCTGCATGCCCGCCAGCTCCGTCTCTATCGTCGCGGCCTGCTCCAAAATGTGCGCACCTTCCATCGCCCCCAACTCTTCTTTGTATTTCGCGTAGAGCTTCGCCTTGCGCGCGTCGCTGTCCAACTTCTTGACCTGCTCCTCGATCAACGCGACCGAGTCCTGCAGCCGTCCCAAATCCATGTCCACCCGGTCGAGTTTGCGCAAGGCTTCCTCGCGCTTTGCGTTGTACTTGGCGACTCCAGCGGCCTCGTCGAAGAATGCGCGGCGTTCCTCGGGCTTCGACCGGATCATCGCATCAACGCCCCCCTGGTCGATGATCGCGTATCCGTCACCGCCAAGGCCAGTGTCGAGGAACATCTCGCGAATGTCGCGCAGACGACACTGCGTTTTATTCAGGAAGTACTGCGATTCTCCCGAGCGGAACAGCCGCCGGGTGATGGTGACCTCGGAATAATCAACCGGAAGGAGTGAATTGGCATTGTCGAAGGTCAGTGTGACTTCCGCCATCGACAAGGGTGCGCGCTTGGCCGTGCCGGCGAAGATCACGTCCGTCATCGAATCGGCGCGCAGCGACTTCCATGACATCTCCCCAAGGCACCAGCGCACCGCTTCCATCACGTTTGATTTACCGCAACCGTTGGGACCGATCACACCCGTAATGCCCGGCTCCAAGTCTATATGAGTCTTGAGTGCGAAGGACTTGTAGCCGCAGATGTCGATCGATTTCAGGTACATGGCACCTCGGGAACGTTCAACGATTGTCCATATTTTGCCGTCTTTTATCGTATTGTGCTTATAACGTAAGCGTTATTCTAGCAGTTTCCGACGGGGAAATCAAGTTTTCGAGTGCCTCGCCGGCGCCATGACTTTCAAGCGCGGAAGACGCCCCTTCCCCAAGTTGTCATCCGCAGCTTTAAGCAGTCTTTCGAAATCGCCCCGAGCAACCTGTGCCGGCCCCAACAGCATCGTATCGAAAAAATCATGACGCAGTATCACGGCAAATTCGTTTTTTTCAAATCGCGCGTCGGACATGAACAGCATCTTCATCGGCCAGCGGTTGCGCGCGCTGCTGAAGGCTGTGAAGCGTTTCAGGTATTCTGAACCGGGCTTGAATAGAGCGGCGGTCTGCACAAGGCCCAACGCAATGAATTCTGCCGCTGGACGCTCCTGGACATCAATACGGCTTCCCGTGGCGATCCGGATTTTGAGTCCCGCAGAATCGATTACCATCTCCACTTCTCCATAGCCTACTGGCGAAGCGTCGGAGCGCATGATGCCGCGATATGTGCCTACAAAGGACTTAAAATCCGCGGCATCCGCTCGAATGGCCGTTGGAAAGATGAAAAGCGCGAGAAATGACATCCTGATTAATTTCATGGGCTTTAAATCCTAGCAGATGCTGGGCCCTGCGTCCCTTGACGCGTAACGCCTTTCTCTTTATTCTGCCGACGAGGTCCCGATGCATCTTCTTACCCTCATTCTGATCCTCGCAAGCCTTTCGCCTTCCTGTTCGGCGATCACGGTCTCCGACGCCTTGCGCGCGGCGGCCGTCGAGCGTATCAGCGTCGATACCGTCGGCCGCGAAGTGCTTTCTCGCTTCAACGGCCCGGAAGGGACAGTCGCCCTGCCTTCCATTGTGATTGAAGACATCGGCGCCGGCGAGGCGGAGTATGATTATCGGCGGCGCGCGATCGTCGTCGATCGGGCGGCCGTCGTGGCGGCGATCGCCGCGGAGATTGCGCCAAAGGATCGTCCGGCTCTCGTCCAATTCGTCGCGTCCCGCGACTCGTTACTTGCATATTTGAACGTCCACCCCGAAGCCGCCTCGGCCTTTGCCGCGCAAAACGACGCCACTTTAGTGCACGAATTCGCCCATGCCTGGCAAGACCTTCGCGATCCTGTGATGCAGGAAATGGCTCGAAACGCGCTTCCCCGCGCAATCCTCGTCGAATACGAGGTCGAGGCGTGGTCGATCAAAAATCTTTATATAGCCTCGCGATTGCGCGACTTCCCGGCGACTCCCGTCAACGCGTTAGATCTGCTAGATTTCGAGGACATGACGTTGAATTATGCGCGCTGGGCTGCCGCTCTGAAAAGCCGCTACCGGCGGACGTTCGTCAACGCTCTCGATATCGCCACCGCGCGGCGGATCCAAACCTCACGAAGCGCGGAAGGCGATCTGCGGAACTTGGACCAGTCGGAAAACACTCGTCTCTCGGAATTCTCGCGGATGGGAAAAAAGATCTCCGAAGAAGGGCCGGCCCTTTTGGCGCGCCATTATAGGCTTGAAGCGCTGCGAGCGCAGTCCCCGATACAACAAGCCGTACTGCTTCAAAAATCCGAAGATTGGACGCTCAAAGGACGCTCCCCATGAAATCCATCCCACTCCTGATATTATTCGTAGCGACGACGGCCTACTCAAAAACGGGGCCAGCACCCCGCGTCGCGGCGCCGGTCGCAGAAACGGTCGAGATGATCAACTACTTGAGCTATGATGGGTCTTTCCAGTGTCGCGTACCGGCGGATTGGAAACTCTCGGAAGACCGTAACGGCGGCCCTATGGCGATGTTTTTTGGAATGATGAGCGGCCCGCAACGGGCCCAAATATCTCTCGCGATCAGTCGCTACCCGAGCAAAATGGACTCCATTCGAACGCCCCAACAGTATTGGCAGTCGCTGCGCCATCAGGATCATGAGCCGAGCCCTCTCGAAACGCATCGGAATGGCGCGCGCGTCGTGTACACGACGCATCTCATATCGCCCCAATACGTCGGGCATGGACGCAAAGCGATTTATATGAATCGAGAAGACATCGCCTTGATCAAGACGCCCCGAGGGATGTTCGCGATTTCCCACACCGCACCGGCCAATGCCTACGAAAAAACGCTGACGATTTTCGACGCCGTGGTCGCCAGCTTCACACCCCGTCCATGACGCGAACCCTCCAAAGCTGGCTGGACCGAGCCGATGAGCTCGGCGCGCAAGGTCGCTTCTTCGACGCGCACGAGGAGCTTGAAAGCGCCTGGAAATCCGCCGGTGGCGGCGAAAAACTGCTGCTCCAAGGCCTCATCCAGATTGCCGCGGCGCTACACCGCCTGACGCTCGACGCGACGAATCGCGACGGGGCATCTTACTTGCTCGAGCGCGGAATGCATAAATTACGGGCGAGCTCCGCGCTTCTCACGCCGCAATCGTTGTCCGAACTCGAGTCCGAATTAGTGCGCATCGGCTCCGCCCCGGAAGCCCCCTCTCATTTACGCTTCGGTTTGCGTGTCGCCGCGTGATTGCCACTTGAAATTTAAGCCGTTAGGGGTCACACTCTCGGTGTGACACCGCTTATCGCCATAGCCGCGCTTTTAGCTGCTCCAACATGGGCCGCCAAATTCCCTTCCTGCCTGCCCGTCGATAAAAAAGCCGCTGCGATCATAACCTTGGAGGAATTGCGGGCGTGCCAGGACAAGGCCTTGTTGAAATTCGTCCGCGCGACGCGCGCGAAGGGTCGCACGCCGACGAACGAAGAGTTCGACGCGCTCGATCAATTTCAACGCGCCGAAGCCCGCGCGGTAGTGACCCGCTCACAGGAATCGCTTCCTGAGCTGAAGGGTCCCGACGCGAAGCTCGGAGGAGTGAGTCCCGCCGATCTTTCCCGAGTCAACCCACAAACCGCCGCGGTGATCACCGCCCTCCAAAATAGTCTTCATGAAGCGGCCGGCAATGGGGAAAATGGGATTACGCCCGCGATGGCCGACGAGATTCGGGCCATGCTTATTGCCGAACAAGGAATGCTCTCTCCGGAAATGGCCGAGCTCCTTGAGGCGGTTGCTCGCGACGGGGGAAAGCTGACGTCGGCGACGATGAAGAAGCTCCAAGACGCCGGCCGTGCCGCGAAGGGCCAAAATCTCGATTTAGGAATCGATCCTAAAATCGAAAAAGCCTTGCTCGAAAGCGATTTCAGCAAAGAGCAGACGGCCACACCGGCCTCGATGTAGCCGTCCTCAACTCGACATCGCAGCCCAGACAAGGCTTAGCGCTTTGGTCCTAACGATTCCGGGAATGTGGTTATCCCCCCAAATGAGGCACAGATGGCATTGGTATGCTTCTACGTCCGATGCGCAAAAGACATGGCCGTTATTGGTAAACGGCTGATTGCTCAGGAACTTTTGCTCCATTGCCCGAAAGTAGGGTACACATCCTGTTACCACGCATGTGCCTTCTCCCTCTTCTTTGCAAATTAGGATATTGGACGAATCCCACTCCTGATCGCTAAAGGAGATCAATTTTCGCAACTGAGGAAACAGGGCTCGGAAAATATGAATGACGCCCCCACCCAAAGGGAATATTCGTGGAGACGGTTTATAAGCGCCCCGTTCAATCTGAGAAGCGATTTGCCCGAACCCCATGGCTGCTTCGTATCGCAGCCCATTGATTTTGAGCTGCATGGTGAATTCCGAATCTGCCAGCAACGAGATGTAGCCTATCGTATATTGGTCATTGTTCGATAAATAGATCGCTCACTTGTGTCAAATCCAATTTATCAACGTGCAGGAAAAAGTCCTTCCAAGAGGCAGGCAGCTTAAATGCCGCTTCGCGGCCATAGAGCGCGTCAAAGGCGGGCTCTTCTTCGGCCAACAAGAAAGATTTGTCGCAGGGGGTGAGGATGGATTTCATATTAGTGGCGACCATGGAGGAGAAATTAGCCTCGATGTTGTCCGGCGGAGCTTCCCTAAAGCTTTCTAATCAGCGAGATCACTTTGCCGGCGATGTGTCCCGCGCCGATGTCGAAAGGCTCGTAACGCGGATTGTCGGGGATCAAAACGAGACCCGAGGGCTTGACCTTCAAGCGTTTGACCGTCGCGTCCCCGTCCTCGTAGCGAACGACAACCACGTCGTTGGACGAAGCGGTTTCCTGCCAGCGTACGACGACCGTGTCTCCGTCCCAAAGCGTGGCTTCCATGGAATCGCCTTTGATCTTCAATGCGAAAAGCCCCGAGGCATCGCCGCGCTCGATGACGGCGGGAACGTGGCCCATCGGCTCGGCATAGGCGCCTGAGGCGGGACCAGCCGGAACCTTCCCTAAGACCGGGATCAACGCGACGCGCTCGTCTGCGGCGATCTGAGCGGCGCGGGAGCGCCCCTTGGCCTCTTCCAAGAATCCCTTCTCGCGCAGGTTATCGAGGTGGTACTGCACCGTGTCGGGCGAGCTGACGCCGGCCAAACGGCACAGTTCGCGCACAGTCGGGGGATAGCCGTGGTCGGTCGCAAAATTTCGGACCAGGTCGAGTATTTTTTGTTGTCGGGGAGTCAGTCCGTCTTTGATCATGGTAAGCGCTCCTTCTCTCGCCGCTCGGCTCGGCAACAGAAATAATAGTCGAACTTTTGTTCGATGTCAAGAGTACGATATTTCCCCGATCCTCGGCCAAGGATGGCGGTCGCGCTTTCCAAGAAATAGAATACCTCGCGTCTCCGAGAGAGAAGCTGTCCTGAGGGGCAACGGTGAAAAGCATCAACTTTTCACCCGCGAGGTGAGAATATGATAGGGCAGCTAGGGCACACTTGGAAAGTGGAAAAATCGGCCGAGCGCATGACATCGTTTGCCGGCCTGCCGTTGCTGACCGAGCTCGCGCACAGAAGCAAATTGATCGCAGACCTGGACGCTGTGGCTGGAATATGGGAGCGCCAAGGGAAGTATCGAACATCGGATTACGTGATGAGTCTGGAGTTGACATTGATCGCGGGAGGCGAGAGCTTGGAGGACACGCGCCTTCTGCGCGAAGATGGCGGGCTGCAAGGCTGATTGTGGGAAAACCTTCCCGCGCCCAACAGTCTCGGTGATTTTCTTCGGCGCTTCGGTCATCAAACGATCAGTCGCATGGGGCGGGTGAATGCAAGACAGGTGAGGCGAATGCTTGCGCAGCAGAAGACCTACAAGGGATTCGACGGCTACAATCCGCTGCTGGCGTGGCTCGATGACCCGAACGTTTTTCTGTGTGGAGTGTTTCGTCCCGGGAACAGCTCGCCGCAGGCGCACTTAAGAAGCCTGGTGGCGCAATGCCGACGATTATTGCCGCAAGGCATGAAGCTGCGTCTGAGGTCTGATAGTGCGGGCTACAACGCGGAGGTTGTGCGTTATTGCGACAAGCACGGCATCGAGTTCTCAATCACGGCCGATCTGGATGCGGCGGTGCAGGCAAGAATCGAGGCGATCCCCGACGAGAAGTGGCAACTGGTGGTCCGAGGCGAAGAGAGTTTCCTCTTGGCGGAAACGCTTCACGTCATGGGGCGCAGGTCCAAGCATGAACGCCTGCCTTCCGGCTGATCGTGACCAAGAAACTCAGCGGGCAGTTGGAGCTGTTCAAAAATCCGATTAAGTATCGAGCTATCATCGCCGAACTTCCCGAGGCCATGAACACGCTTGCGGTGCTGGATCATCATAACGATCGCGGACGCATGGAGAAGGCGATCGGTGAGCTCAAGGACGGCTTCGGTCTGGATCGTCTTCCCTGCGGGCAATTGATGGCCAACGCGGCGTTCCTGCAAGTGTGTCTGATCGCCTACAACTTGGTGGAGACTTTCAAAAATGTCGCGCTACCCAAGGGCTGGGAGAAGTTCGAGATCAAGAATCTTCGCTTTCGGCTTCTTTGCCGCGCAGCCAAGATCGCAAGTCACGTGGGTTATCTTGTCACCAAGCTGCGGGATTTCGCCTTCTTCGATGTGTTCGAGACTGCCCGCTGGGCCGTCATGAATCCCGCCGTCGCTACAGCCTGGGGATAACTCGGCGCCGCGCGATTTCAGCTTGTGAATACTGTGGACAACTGCGCCCGGATTGCCCTTCCCCATGAATCGTGAGCCGGTCGTATCGTCTGGAGGGGCGTCGAAGGCCCCGCCTTGTGCTTTGACGGCGGGGCCTGAGCCGAGCGCGAGTCAATCTCGCGCGTCCCCGACAGATGATACGGCCGGCTCACGGCCCGATCAAGGGCTTATCCGAGGATTGGGGTTGATTCGGGGTCTTGACATAATCAGCTATTAGGTGAATACTTATTCCTATGCGGTTCTCGTCTGGAGGCTTTTCCATGTACCCTTTGCGCCAAGTCACCGCTTTGACCCTCTCTCTTCTGATCGCCGCTCCTCCCTCCTGCTGGTCCTGCGCCTGGTTCGGCGTTCGCGTAAACGAGGCCATACAAACGGGCCTGATCGAAGGAAATACGCGTACGGAGATACTGGTCGCCAAATATGACGATACCGCCCCGTTCATCGTCAAATTTTTCGTGGGGCCGCCCAACGCCGATGTTAAGTTTAAGCAGGTGAGCCCGGAAGAAATGACGGCTAAATTCGATGGGATCGCCGCCAAAGCGAACAGGATTTTAAACCCCCGCGGCCTACGTATGCGGTCCGCCAGACAACCGGAAGAACCTCCGGTGGTCGCTGAAATTAAGATTGGGAACATGAACGCCAAGGTCCTGAATGTCTCCGGCGATAGCTGGGAGACGCTGAGCACCCGGTATAAAATCGATACCGATGAGGATATCCACTACAGCGAATGGGTCCGCCGGGTCGTAGCCGAAAGTGGCCGCGGCTTGTACGCGTTGTATATAGACGTGAGCCAGGTGCAGGATAAAACGGAGTTGGACAAGCTGCTCGCACTGGCCGTGACGATTCCCTATGCGGGCACAGGGAACAAGTTGAGGGAGGAAGTGACGCTCGATAAGTGGTTGGAGTACAAAGGCGCGCGTTATATCGCCACCGGATTCGGTACGGATTGGACCAAGCAGCAAGCAATCCAAGCCTCCACTTTGGTTATGAACGACTGGGATCTGGCTGATCACAAGGAACGGCTCGAGACGGTGAAGCCAGACGCCGGATCACAGACGTACATGATGATGAAGGGCCAATCCTATCCGGACATGACCACCTTCACCCTCGATGGAGACCAGAACACCCTGATTGTCTACAGAAACACCGGCTACGTTCTCGCCCCGCACTCGACCCCCCGGCCGGCGCAGGCCCTGCCTCCGCCGAGTCGCAGCGCGCCCGGGAAGACTCCTTCTGTGGAAGCGATGATCCGCGCCCTGACTCCTGGGAATAAGTAGTCGCGCGCTGATCAGTTTCTTATACTGGGACTCATGTTGATCGCGCTCCTGTCCTTTTCCCTACTCGGCCACGCGCAAGAACCTGCGCACGGCAAGGCCGAAGTTCGCTTGTCATGGACTTACGAGGGCCTTCCCTCCGGCATGCGGGTTTTCGAGACGTCGCCGAAAACTCCGGGAGTGGGAACCACGGCCACGGTCGACCGACTAGAAGACATCCCAGTCGGCGCCGAAGTCCGCGACGGACGCGTGCGCATGAAACCGGGCGAGGAACGCACCTTGGTCCTGGTTTATCGCAACAGCGGAAAAACGCCCGCGCGTTTCTTCGCCGCGCCTCATGGCGTCAAACCGCACGCCGCCGCATTGGGGCTTGAATTCACCTGCCTGTGCATGAACCACGTCTACGCGGCGGGGCCGGGGCGTTGGTGGTGGCGCGTCGTCAACCTATCGCTGTCGCCGGAATTTGCGGCCGCAAATCTTGAGATAACGCACGCGCTGGTGCGCGTGACCAAGGACAGCGTCCGCGGCGAACCCCTGCCGGTGAACCGCTAACAGTGCGAATCTCAGCCGCACCCAAACTCCAGAAGATCTCCTGCTCGAGCGGCATGCTCGCCATAGACGCTTCTAAAAATTGTTCGACGGTCATGGCCGCGATCCGACGTCGGTGTTCATCGGGATTCAAAAGTCTTAGCCCGTCACTCCTGTCCGGTTAAAGTTGGAGGCATAGCTGGGGGGTCTTGGCGCTTGAGGCGTGCCAGGGACCTGGACATAAGTATGGAATGCACGCGGCGTTTGCGGAAGGGTCTAAAGCCCTAGGAGTGTGTCCGAGTGTAACACCGCGCTCATCTGAAGTTCGATTTTTGCGACATCAACCTAGAAACGGCAGTTGGCCTGAATTTTTACATCTCCAGTCGTGCTAGCAAAATGGCGACATCCGGCCTTGTGACGTAGATTTGCGGACTTCCGGTAGGGGCAAAAATCTGTTCACCCTCAACGGTTGAGCGCAACGAA
>JANPGH010000072.1:0-68068 GCA_031423795.1 Elusimicrobiota bacterium
GTGTTGCCTTCTTTAAAAAGGCTGCGCAGAAGTATCACACGCCTTATCAGAAGATGATTCGCAAGCTTATTGATGCCTATGCAATTCGTCACCCATTGCCCTAACCAATGGATAGAGCGGACGGCCGCTCGGTGAGGAATATCTTAGTAGCTGCCGCCGCTCATCCTCGACGACTTCCTGATCACGCCGCCATCGGCCGCCGAACGAAAGGACATTTTCGAGATCGTCGAGGATCGTTACCAAACCGCGTCCACGATCATCGCTACGCAATGCCCCGTGAAGCAATGGCACTCAGCCATCGGCGACCCTACGCTCGCCGACGCCATTTGTGATCGCGTCGTTCACAACGCCTATACGATGGCGCTTAAAGGCCCATCAGTGCGATCGAAAAACGCCGAGGAATAAGGACCCATGAAAGCCTGTGGACGTGCCGCTCATGTGGACGGGTGGATCCGCTTCGCGGCTCCACGCCGCCCACAATCGCTTGGACAACGCAACGGCGCGTTGCCCACATGCCCACAAGCTCGGCGGCGGATTTGTAATCGAGACAAAACAAAAACTACACTACGAACAGCTCAGCGTCGCTGCGCTCCGAAGGGCCTCGGCTTGCTCCGAACAGCCCCTCGGCTTCACACCGAGACGGCCCTCGGCTTGACCGGAATACGCACATGCCCGCAGGGTTGTTATCAAGGCCCTTCCGGGTGCTGGAAGGATGTTTGTACAAGGGACGTAATCTGTGCCGCTCCAAGTTATGATCCTTTCCATCGAAACGGCCGTTGAGGAACGCCGGTTTTCCTGTTACACTGGTCTTGCGAGGTAATATGACCTACCGGATGAATAAAAACGTCTCAAGGCGAGTGCCAGTTAGGCGGCCGCAAGAAGAGACAGACGCCGAGGACCTCGCTTACTGGCTTTCAAAATCGCCCGAGGAACGTGTCGAGGCCGTCAGCGTCATGTCGCGTCACCTCTATTTTTTGCAACACGGCCGCGATTGGCCGCGGCTCGATAAAACTATTTCGAGGAGGGTGCCTCGTAATGGTTCCGGAAAATGACATCCACCCGGATTTTGTCGATTTCCTAAAGGTTTTAAACGAATATACGGTTGAGTACGTGGTGGTCGGTGGCCATGCCGTTGGCTTTTATGGCCATCCCCGCAACACCGGCGACATGGATGTCGTCATGAGGCCGACGCAGGAAAACGCCGAGTGCATGGTAAAGGCTGTCGAAGCCTTCGGCGCCGGGCAATTCGGTTATACGAAAGAAGATTATCTTTCAGGCGACTTTATTCAGTTTGGTGTCATCCCGGTCAGAATCGACGTGGCGACAAGAATCGACGGCGTCGACTCAGAGAAACTCTGGAATGACGCTGTTCCCGGTACGCTCGGCGGCGTCCCCGTGAATTTCCCTTCAAAAGAATGCCTGATCACCAATAAGCGCGAAGCGGGCCGCGATAAGGATATCCAAGACTTAAATGCG
Organism: Elusimicrobiota bacterium; assembly: GCA_031423795.1. GTDB lineage: Bacteria > Elusimicrobiota > Elusimicrobia > UBA1565 > UBA9628 > GWA2-66-18. The sequence goes on from JANPGH010000072.1 coordinate 1,477, forward strand.
CTTGAGGGAAATCGCACGAAGTCCCTCGAGAAAAAAAAAGACCGGGGCCACGGATTTGAGCTCTAAAGAGCTCAACGAGATTCGGAAAATCCCTCGCGGAACATTCTCAGTCTCACCTTACAAAAACCGCCCTCCGGAGAGAGCGGTTTCTGTGCTTTGCGTGGTCAGTAAGTGGCCTTGCCGCTGTAGCTCAAGCCGTCAGCCGAGAACGTCAACGTGACCGTTCCACAGCCGCCGCCGAGGAAGTCCGAACACCAAGAGAAGCTTTGGGTCGTTCCGGCGTAAGCGGTAAGGGGCGTAGTCACTCTACAGCTGATCGTGTCGAACTTCTGGTGCTGTGTCTCGTTGCAGGTGGTCTGCCCAAGGAGTGGGTCCACATAGGACGCCGCGCCATTTCCTGTCAACCGGCGAGTCTGGCCATTACCCTTGCCCGTGACCGCTGATGCAACGGTAGCACCGAGCAGGCTTACGACAACAGCGAACGCTGAGATGCTGAGGATCGTCTTCATCAGTGTATCTCCTTGCTTGGGGTTGATGACGAAGTAGGATAAATTAGCCCCTTTCGCACCGGACTCGCCCCACACCCACCCATTGTAGCCCCGCCCCGGAATTAATCAAGACCCAGAACATCAGATAAGCCCTGATCACCGAGAGAAATGATTTCACCGGAATGGTGCGAAAATTGGCGTAAAACCGGGTATCCCAAAAAACGGGTGAAGGATAGATTTTGCGAACGGATTTTGTCCCCCAAACGCACAACTAATACAATCTATGAGTTGGCGTTTCGAGGGCAGGTCTTAAAGGCCAATGTCATGGGCGATGGATTCCAATGGATAGGAGCGCTGGCGGGAGCAATTTGCGCTACTCTCACCACTGTTCACGGATTAAGGAGAGCTTGTGCCGTCGCCCGGGGAAACTAGGCCGTTTTAAGGCTGCCGGATTTAAGGGCCTAAGACATCACTCGCGCAGTAACGAGACGGAATTGTCCTCGACGCGGTAGAGTAGCGGCGCGACCGCAACCTTCGGGTATAGCAAGCGCAGCCGCCGCGCCTCGCTGAGGATGAACGCGTCTTCGGGGCCGATCTCGTGCTGTGGAGCGTGGCGGTCGAAGTGCTCCTCGGCCGCCTCCTTCGTCCAACCGGCGGCCATGAGTCCGGCGATAAAGGCCGGACGGCGGTTCACCAGGCCCGACATACCGCAGTTGGTATGGCCCATCAATGCGATTGCGCGTACGCCGCCGACGGCGATCGCATAGGATACGCGAAACTCAGCAAGGCGCAGGTTCGCGCCCCCGGTGCGCAAAATAAACGCGAAGTTGTCGGGGAGGCGCAGGTGTTTGCGGCTGTCCATGCACATGCCAATCAAAAGTTCCGGTGCGTCCACGCGCCCGGGCAGCGGCACTTTTAAATTGTGATACCTCAGTAGAGCGCCGACCGGCGACTTGCTCCATTGCTCCGGGATGTCCGCCTCCGAATGGATTTCGATGAACTCCTTCATGCCCCTGCTCCTTTTTCCGCAATTGGACGCAGCGCCGGGATGAGGGCCTTGATCCGCGGCAGCGAATCTTCGGCGGCTCGCTCGCCGGCCTTGATAATTTCAGGGGCCCGGTGGAGTTCGGTCCATGAGAAGCCCTTGAGATTGGGATGGAGGAGCACGTCGGCCAACTCCTGACGCGAGGTCGACACCTCGTACTCCATTGTGTAGATCATGTTGAAGAAGACGTCGATGATGTGGGGATTTTTCAAGAGTTGCGGGATGGCTGCCTGACGCAGCGTTTCCAGGGTGGCCGATGATTGCAGCGGCTTCTTTATACCGCCGCGCTGAGGGTGCGGGCGGTCCGCGGCGGGGACCGTTAGGTTCACCGCGATTAGGATATCGGCGCCCAGGTCGGCGAGCACGCGCGTGGGAACCGGATTGACGAGGCCGCCATCGACCAGATAACGTCCGCCGATTTGGTACGGGACGAAAATGAGGGGCAGGCCGCAGGAGGCGCGGATGGCTTCGGCGACGCGGCCGGATTTGAGGACGACTTCTTCGCCGGTCTCGATGTCGGCGGCGACACAAGCAAACGGAATATCCAAGTCGCTAAATTCGCGAGATCCGAGGTAGGAGCGAATGAAACGCAAAAGGGTCTCGCCTTGGAAAATGCCGGAGCGCATGACCGTTAAATCCCAAAACAAATTTTCGTAGACCCAGCCCTTGTCGACGCGCACGGCCATCGTCTCAATTTCCTCGGGCTCGTAGCCCGCCGCGAACAATCCCGCGATGAGCGATCCCATCGAGGTTCCCGCGATGACGTCAACGGGGATTCCCTCGCGCTTGAGAACTTTAAGAACGCCGATCGTCGCGTGACCCAAGGCGGCACCAGTCCCCAGAGCGAGTCCGACGCTAACACCCCCGAGGCGGCGCGCCAGCCGAGCGATTGCGGCGGTCGTCTTTTTCTCCGCGGCCAGAGCCTCTTCGATCTTGACGGAGGTGGCGAAAGCTTCGGCGACGGCGTCGCTCCACGGGATCATCACCCGGTCCGACCCGAAGAGGAGCGGGGCGTCCTCCGGCTCCAGGTCGCCGACCCACAGGCGCAACAGGCGCGACGGCTCGGGGACGATGCCCGGAATCTCCGCCTCTCGGTGGCGGAATTGCGGCCTCATCGCGTCGCACCCGGCCATCAGCACCCGGTCCGCCTCCGACAAAGTCGCGCGCTCAACGTCGCCGAGTTCGCCCGACGAAAGGCACACGAGCGTGAAGTCGGCTCCCGCTCGGAGCGAGTTCAAAAAAAGGTACAGCGAGCCGAAAAGACGGCCGCCAAGTGCTGCCGGCGGCACCGAGAGGATGCGCGATCCGGTCTCGTGCTCCTGGGCCAGTTCCGCGGCGACCCCGGGGTCGCGCAAATTCGCCGCGCGCAATTGTTCCTCGCCGATAACGCGCGGCTCGAGCCGCGCTGCCCGAGCGATCGTTCCCGCCTCCGGCGACAGGTCGAGGATAAGGACCTTCTTGCGCGTTTGCGCTGCAATCTCGCGCCCCAACTGCCAGGCCAGAAGCGCGCGGTCCGTCGACGGCAACGCAGGGGCAAGAACGATCAAGTGTGAATCGGTTCCCGGTCGCACCGACCCGGAGCTTTGCGCGATCAGACGCGTGGCCAGCGTCCTTGATAAGTGCAGCAGAATCGAGGGATGCTCGCGCAAGATGTCCTCGAAATCGGTGCGCGGCAATTTAAGGATCTCACTGGTCGCGTCCAAGCGCACCGTCGAGGTGCGCGGGATACCGGTGAGAATGCCCGTCTCGCCGGCGACGTCGCCGCGGCCTAGGAAGGCGACGATCGTTTCCGCGCCCGCGACCGTACGTACGCGTCGCGCATGTCCCGAGACGATCAGGTACAGCGCGTCAGGCGTGTCCCCTTCCCGGAATAAGGTGGCGCTTTTGGGCAGAGACAGTGGCTGCAGGCGTGCGGTGATCTTGCCCAGGTCCTCAGGCGAAAGTCCCGAGAAAAGGGAAATCCTCCGAAGGAACGGCTCCCAGGAAGAAATGTCCTCGGGCTTCATCCGTTTAGTACAATCTTCCTGAAGACGGCGCACGAGAGCAGGCCGATGATGGTCTTTGAGTCTCGGATCTCTCCGCGCTTGACCAGGTCGAGCGCATGACGCAGCGGCAACGTGACGCACTCCAGGAATTCATCCGCATCGGTCTCCATCTTCCCCGCTTTCAACCCTTCGGCTATATAAAGATGCAAAACCTCATTAGCGAACGCCGGCGTCGGCCAGTATTGAATCAGCGGCGTGATTTTTCGCGCGGTGAAGCCGGTTTCCTCGCGCAATTCACGGCGGACGCACGTGACCAAGGACTCGCCGCTGTCGATTTTACCCGCGGGCAGCTCCAAGGTCACCTTCCCGACCGGATGGCGGTATTGGCGCACCATAACGACTTTTCCGTCGGGCAGCAGCGGGACGACGCCGACGGCCCCGGGATGGTCCATGAACTCACGGGTCGCGCGCTTGCCGTTGGGAAGGCGCACGGTGTCGACCCGGAAATTCACGGCGCGGCCGCGCCAAACCGTTTTTCGGCGCACAAGTTTCTCAATGAGGCCGGCATCCCGCATCGTTTTCAATCCTAGCATTTCATATGTCACGACCCGAATTCGTCCACCTGCACAACCATTCCGAGTACTCGCTGATGGACGGCGTGATCCGCCTGTCCGACTCCAGCGGGAAACCCTCGCAGGCCCTAAAAGACCTGGCGGCCTCGGGCGCGAAAGGTTTCGCAATCACTGATCACGGAAACATGTACGGCGCGGTCGAGTTCTACTCTAATGCCAAGACCGTCGGTCTAAAGGCGATCATCGGCTGCGAGATGTATATCTCCAAGGGCACTCGCTTCGACCGCGGCCACTCACAAAAGGAGAACTGCCACCTCACGGTCCTGGCGAAGAACTATGAGGGATACCAGAATTTAATGGAGCTGTGCTCGATCGCGTTCAAGGAGGGTTATTATTACGACCCGCGCATCGATAAGGAGCTGCTCGCTAAACACTCCAAGGGCCTGGTCGTGCTGTCGGGCTGCCTTAAAAGCGAGCTAAATCAGGCGGTCCTCTCCGGCGACCTCGCCCACTCGGAAAAATTGGTGGCCTGGTTCCGGGACAATTTGGAGCCCGACAGCTACTACCTGGAGATCATGGACCATGGATTAGAGAAGCAGCGCCAGGTCACGCAGGCCCTGCTCGAGCTGAACCGACGCACGAAAATTCCCCTAGTCGTGACCAACGACTGCCATTACGCCAAGCGCGACGACCACGACGCCCACGACGCTCGGGTTTGCATCGCGACCGGCCGCAAGCTCACCGACACGGACCGATTGAAATTCGAAAGCACTGAGTTTTACATCAAGTCGCCCGAGGAAATGCACACGCTATTCGGCGGATTCGCGGCAGAGGGACTAGCGAATACGCTGAAGATCGCCGAGATGTGCAACGTTAAGATCCCGATGGACCAAATGCTCCTTCCCGAATTCAAAGTCCCCGACGGCTACACCCAGGACACCTACTTGGAGCGGCTGTGCCGCGACGGCTTGAGCGAGCGACTGCGCGGATCCTCGCGGACCGAGTACACCGAGCGGCTTGAATACGAGCTGGGCGTCATCCGGCGGATGGGATTTTCCGGTTATTTCCTCATCGTCTGGGACTTCATTAATTTCGCCCGCAAAAGTGGGATTCCCGTGGGCCCGGGCCGCGGCTCGGGCGCGGGCGCCTTGGTCGCCTACGTGTTGCGGATCACGAACGCCGATCCGCTCGAGCACAAGCTTCTGTTCGAACGGTTCCTCAATCCGGACCGCAAGTCGATGCCCGATCTGGACATCGACTTCGCCGACACGGGGCGCGATCGAGTGATCCAATATGTGCGCCAAAAGTACGGCGAGGACTGTGTGGCGCAAATCATTACCTTCGGGTCGCTGGGGGCGAAGCTGGTCGTGCGCGACGTGGGACGCGTGCTGGACATGCCGCTGCCTCAAGTCGACGAGATCGCAAAGAAGATCCCGATCGGCCCGAACGTCCACCTGCACGAGGCGATGCAGACACCAGAGCTTACCGAGCTGGCAAAGGATCCCCAAGTTCAGCGACTGCTCGCGCTGGCGCTTAAACTAGAGGGCCTTAAACGGCACACCGGCGTTCACGCGGCGGGCACGCTGATCACCAAGGAACCCGTCGTCAAATATACGCCGCTGGCCAAAGGCGCCAAATCCGACGTGGTGACGACGCAATATGACGGCAACATCTGCCCGAAGCTCGGACTACTCAAGGTCGACTTCCTCGGCCTACGCACGCTGTCGATCATCGACAACGCGGTGAAGTTCGTCCGCGCGCGGCACGATCCGAAATTCGACATCGACGCCATCGCGATGGACGACGCCAAGACCTTCGAGCTTTTGCGCACGGCGAAGGCGCTGGCCGTCTTCCAGCTTGACTCCCAAGGGATGCGCGATCTTTTATACCGGATCAAACCGACGGTCTTCGAGGATATCGTGTCCTTGATCGCCTTATTCCGCCCGGGTCCGATGCAGTCCGGGATGTTGGACATGTTCGTCGACCGCAAGCACGGTCGGGAGGAAGTCTCCTACGACCATCCCCTCCTTGAGTCCATCCTCAAAGACACCTACGGCTGCATGGTCTTCCAGGAACAGGTGATGGAAATTTCCAAGAAGCTCGCGGGATTTACTCCCGGCGAAGCCGACGGCCTGCGAAAGGCAATGGGCAAGAAGATCCCCGAAGAGCTCGAGAAGATGCGCGACAAGTTCGTCAAAGGCAGCGCGGGCAATGGGATTTCCCCGAAGCTCGCCAACAAGGTGTACGACCAGATGGTGAAGTTCGGCGGCTACGGATTCAATAAGTCGCACTCGGTGGCCTACGGCATCATCGCCTACCAAACCGCTTATCTTAAGGCGAACTACCCGATCGAGTTCATGACAGCGGTCGCGACGTCAGAAATCGGCCATTCGTCGGTCGGCGCCGAGGACAAGGAAAACAAGCTGGTTACCTATCTCGACGAGACTAAGCGTATGGGCATCAAAATACTGCCCCCCGACGTCAACAAGTCGAAAGCCCAGTTCGACATTCAAGACGGGTGCGTCCGATTCGGTCTTCTCGCCATCAAGAACGTCGGTTCGGGAGCCGCCGAATCGATCGCGCAAGCGGCCCGCGAAAAACCCTTTACCTCGCTCGACGACTTGGCCGCGCGCGTGGATCTGCACGCCATCAATAAAAAATGCATGGAGTCCCTTGTTAAAGCGGGTGCTGCCGACGGGCTTCGGCCGAGCGAAGCGGCGCCGACGGCCCGCGTCCGACTCCTGGCTGCGATCGATGAAGTCGTCGGTCGACAACAGCGGGTAAAGGCAGACTTGGACAAAGGGCAGGGATTGTTGTTCGGCGCAGCACCGCCGGCGGCCGGCGGCGGCGCTGATATGCCGGTCAAGCCTCTCTCCGAACATGACACCCTCGCCTACGAGCGCGAAGTGCTCGGGTTTTACTTCTCCGGCCACCCGCTGCTCAGCGTCAAGGCGCAACTCAAAGCATCAGCGACCCATGAGGTCGCGCAACTCAATCCCGCAGTCACCGCTGCCGTGCGAGTGTCGGGGATGATCAGCAAAATACGGAAAATGGTCTCGAAAAAAACCGGGGAACCCTGGGTGATTGTGACCCTAGAGGACCTGACCGGTGAGGTCACGCTGCTGTGTTTTCCTAAGATCTATGCAACGGGGCTGTCCCACCTAGTTAAAATCGGGGCCTTTGTGGCGGCAACTGGTAGAGTTTCGTTTAAAGGAGAAGAGGCGGAAGGTGCCACCCCCGAGATCATCGTTGACGAACTGACCCCCCTCGACATGGCGGTATCACGCTTCGCCAAGCGCCTGCGCCTAAAATGTGACGCCACGATCGGGACCGAAAAGCTCGAAGCCTTGCGCGACGCGTTGGAGCGACATAGAGGGCCATGCGAGGTCGTCTTGGAACAGGAGTCCCCCGAAGGGTTGGCCCTCCTGGAAATCGACCAACGTGTGGTCTTGAGTCAGCCCCTATTTGAGGCGGTCGAAGGCATTCTCGGCGAGCACTGCTGGCACATCGACGCGAGCAACGCTCCGGCGACGATCGCGCCTCGACGCTATACGAAGGGGGCATGACCCACAAACCTCTGATTTCAGCACTGTATATTCTGCTAGAATTTCTCGAATCTTGAACCCTGGAGAAAAAATGGCGGATCGAAAACGCATTCTCGTCGCGGACGACGACCCCGATTTGTTGGATTTGTTGAAGATGGACCTCGGATTCCAGGGGTACGAGGTGATCGTGGCCGCCAATGGCAAGGATGCTCTTCAAATCGCGTTGACGGAACATCTTGATTTGGTCCTGCTCGATGTAATGATGCCTTACATCGACGGCTACCACGTCGCCTACGAACTGACCAACAAGCTGGGTGCCAAAGCGCCGCGCATCATGATCATGACCAGCCGGGATACGGTCAAGGAGAAAGGTATTGCGCTCATGAGCGGAGCGGCCGAAGTGCTGCAAAAGCCTTTCGAAATGGCCAAGCTCCATGAGCGCATCCTCGCGAATCTGTCGAAACCCGCATAAGGGCCTGTCAACTAATAATATGATCCGTCTTTTGGCTCTGGTCGCCGCATTAACGCTCTGGCAAATGGACGGTCTATGCGCCGAGTCCGCGACCACTAATGCGCCGAAAATCCGCACCAAATCCACTTCGACGGTCTCGTCCGACGCCACCCTGCAGCCCGATAGCGAGATCATCGACGCCCCGACCACGGGCGTGCTCGATTACCGGGGATACTCGACGCGTTCGCGCTTTTTCGCGGGTGGTGGGGTCCTGGGCTACGCGACTTTCGGCGTGTATCCCGGCATCAACCTGGGTGCCTCGGCCGCCGTCGACAGTCTGGTTGGCGACGAAAAGAAAACCCGGGTGCGTGCGCCCGCGATCCAGGTCAAATACCGTTTCTATGAAGGCGACGCAGAAATGCCTTCGTTCGCGGCCGGATACGACGGCCAAGGCTACCGCTACAACGCGGGCGACCGTCGTTTCAACCAGCGCCAGCGCGGCTTCTACGTGGTCGCGTCCAAGGAAATCGGAATTCCCGGCCTCCAATTCCACCCGTCCTTCAACGTCTCCGATTTCGATACGAACGGTATCTTCGGCTGCTTGCCCCTGACGCTCAACATCCGCGACAAGGTCGAAGTCCTCTTCGAGTGGGATAACATCAATAATTTTCGCGACAGCCGCATCAACGCGGGCATGCGCGCGTTCCTGTCCCCCAGTTTTCATGTGGACTTGGCGGTGCGCGCGATCGGGGCCGGCGGCCGGTACGGTGACGGCTCGCCGAGGGGTCCCGAGCGCATCGTTCAACTCAAGTACACCAACAGCTTTTAAGATCATCGTTGTGAGCGGAGAGTAAGGTATGTCCAAGCGCATCGCAATTCTGACGGGCGGCGGAGACTGCCCCGGACTCAATCCCGCCATTCGCGGCGTCGTGCTTAAGGCGGCCAAACTCGGCTACGAGTGCGTCGGCATCCAAGAAGGCTGGAAGGGCATGATCAACGCCGATGCCAAGCCGCTGGGCCCCGACGACGTCCGCGAGATCGTCGGTAAAGGCGGCACCATTCTCGGGACGTCGCGCACGAACCCTTACAAGAAAGAAGGCGGCGTTGCGAAGGTGCTGGAAACGTTCAAGAAGCTTGATCTTCATGCCCTCGTGGCCCTCGGCGGCGAAGACACGCTGGGAGTCGCCGCGAAGCTTTTCAAGGAGCACAAATCCAACGTGATCGGCGTTCCGAAAACGATGGACAACGATCTCAACGCAACTGATTATACGTTCGGCTTCGACACGTCGGTCACCATCGCGGTCGACGCGGCCGAACGTCTGATAGACACCGGACGCTCCCATCGCCGTGTGATGGTCCTCGAAGTCATGGGACGACACGCCGGCTGGGTCTCGCTTTTTACCGCGATCGCCTCGGGCGCCGACTATTATTGCCTGCCCGAGCGGCCAGTCGACGTCAAAGAGCTGTGCGCGAAGGTGACTGCCGCTCACGCCAAAAAGAAAGTGGCCCTCGTCGTTGCGTCGGAGGCAGTCGACATTTCCGGGGAAAAGAAGGACGAGAAACTCGATGAGTTCGGGCATATGATCCTTAAAGACCGCGGCGTCGCTGAACGTCTGGCCAAGATCATCGAAACCGAAACCAAGCTCGAGACCCGTCACGCCGTGATCGGCCACATCCAGCGCGGCGGCGCGCCGACTCTGTTCGACCGCATTCTCGGCACCCGGGTTGGGGTGAAGGCCGCAGAACTCGTCCATGAAGGGAAGTTCGGGAACATGGTCGCCTTGAAAGGCGACGCCGTCGTTCCCGTCAGCCTTGAAGCTGCGACCGCCCAACTCAAGGTCGTGCCCAAGGAGTGGCTGAAGTTCGCCGACGACCTACTCTAACCCCCAGGGGGAACATGGCCCAAATCGACACGAAGCGATTCCAGCGGAAAACGGTCCTCATCAAAAGCTCCCTTCAGTGGAAGTACATTGGGATGGTGTTTTTGAGCGTGCTGATCGCATCCATGATAGTGGGCGGAGACGTGTACTATTCGCTGACACGAGTGCTGCTGACTGAATGCCCCCCAGTCGCAAGCCAGGTGATCCAATTCAACGGCGTGATCGTGCTCAAATTCGTTATCTACCTGGTCTTGATGTTGATGGTTTCGGCGTACGTCTCGCACCGCTTCGCCGGGCCGATTTATCGATTCGAGAAGAGCGCCCAGATCGTTTCCGAGGGAGACCTCACTCACCGGGTCTCTTTGCGCACCGGCGATGAACTGATGGAGCTGCAGGAAGAATTTAACGGCATGCTTTCGGGGCTGCGCGCCTTGGTCCAAAAAGATCGCAATCTCGCCCAACGTCTCTCGGAGCGCGTCGATAAAATCGTCAAGAAACTGCCCGAGAACGCAGAAGGCGTGCGCGAAGATCTCCGCGAACTCAAGGTCGAGCTCGCCCATCTAACGAAGTCGTTCAAGGTTTAAGTGATTTCGATGCGATTTGTCGTACTTTCTGTCGCCATCCTCGCACTCTCCCCTTCCACGATACGGGCCGAGGAGATCGTTTCTCCCGACCGGGTTTATACGCTGGAAGATTCCCTGCGATTCTTAAGAAACGACCCGAGGCTGCAATCGGCGGAGCAGGACGTCATCATCGCCGAGTCCCGGGTGACCGAAGCCCAGCTCCGTTTTCTTCCCGAGATCGGCATCCAAGCCAGCGCGACGAAATACAACGCTCTCTACCCGTTCTCCCTCTCTCAAGATTTTCGCAATATCCTATTGTTCCCAAGTTCGAACGACAACATTTATTCAGGCCGGACATATTTCAATATGCCCCTGTACGAGGGTCAAAGAACCCAAAACACGTACCGCCTCGCCCAGGCGGGACAAAAACAGGCGCTCGCCAATCGCGACTCGGTGAAAATGGACTTGATCCTCCAGCTGAAATCGGTATTTTACCGATTGCTCCTCGCCCAGGAACGCTCTGCGGCGGCCGCCGAAAGCCTCTCGGCCCTCGAACACGCCGCCACCAACGGTGGACTGGGAGCGTGGGAGGCCGTCGAGGTTGAAGCGGCCCTGGCGACCGCACGCTCCCGTTCGGCGGAAAACACTCACGAGCTGAGCAATGCGCGCTTGGAATTTCTCAAGATGCTCAACCTCGAACTGGACACTCCTTTCCGCGTCTCCGGCAGCCTTTCGTCCTCGCCGGTGAAAGTCGAAGTGGAACGCGCAGTGCTTTGGGCGATGGAACTGCGCCCCGAACTCCAGTCTCAAACCTACAAGGCCCAGGCCGATTCGATCGGGGTGAATCTGGCCTTCGGGCGTCGCTATCCGACGGTTTTCGTCGCGGGCGATTACGAATTGACCTCCCAGACGTTCCCGATCAATAAAAATAATTGGGATGTCACCGTTGGGGTCAAGCTTCCGTTCACATACGACTTGTTCAGCCAACTCAAGCAAAAACGCGCAGAACAGCGCCAAGGACAGCTCGCGCGCGCAGATCTCCAAGATCGAGTTCGGCTTGAAGTCCGTCAGGCTGCGAATTCGCTCAATTTCTGGCAAGAAGAACTGCCCCGGCGCGAAAAACAGTGGCGCCGCGTTCAATCCCTCTACGATGCCGCCTCTGGAAAAACCGGCGTCGTCCTGTCTCGCATCCGCGCGCGCGAGGGCCTTTTGGAATTGCGACTCGGCTATCTCACCGCGGTCACCGAGCATCTCCTGGCCCGGACGCGGCTTGAACGCGCCGTGGGCCGGGAGATCGCGCCTTGACGCACTCGCTAATCATCCTCCTGGCCGCACTCGTCGCGCTGACGTCGCTTGCGGCAGCCGCCCCGGATCTTTCTGCTGACGGGCTTTTACGCGACCATCTATGGCGGGAGGTTCAGAACGCGCCGGCGGAGCGCCGCCCAAAGGTCGGCCTGGTCTTGTCCGCGGGATCTTTGCGTGGAACGGCGCACGTCGGGGTCATTAAGGTCCTAGATCAAGCCGGATTTCCAATCGACGTGATCGCCGGCACTTCAATGGGCGCCGTCGTCGGCTCGCTTTACGCCGGCGGAATTAATCCCGACAAGATTTGGGAAATCGCGGCTAAGCTGCGCCTGGGCAGCGGCAACAACCTTTCGGGTCGGCATCTCTTTTCCCTTCTCTTCTTTGATCAACTGCTTTCTTCTCAAAACACCGAGCGGCTGGTTCGTGCCCTTCTTTCCGGAAGGCGCTTCGACGAACTGCGCAAGCCGTTCGCCTGCGTTTCGATGGACATTTACACCGGGGAGACCGTTATTTTCCGCGATGGCGAAGTCGCCCCCGCAGTGCGCGCAAGCATGAACATCCCCGGTGTTTTCCAGCCGCTGGAATACCGCCATCGCTACTTGGTTGACGGAGGCGTGATCGATTATATTCCGGTCGATGCGGCGCGACTATTAGACGCCGAGTGGACGATCGCTAGTGTCACCGAAAGCGACTATACGGCCGCGCGCCCTAAGACCGTCCTCGATGCCTTGGAACAAGTCATCGACATTCGCGGATCTTACTTATCCCGCGAACAGCGCAAGCAGGCGGATTTTATCGTGGAACCGGCTGTCGGAGATATCGGCGTCTTCGAAGACCTGCGTATTACAGAAGCCATGGAAAAGGGCGTGATCGCCGCCGCTAAAAATCTCTCGGCCGCAAAAGAAAGCCTGATTCTCGCGTCCTTTGCGAAACTACTCAAGGGGTGGGTAGCCCAGGGGAGCGCGCGATGACGCGTTGGGTTTTGCGCGTTCTGCTCCTGGGCGCGTGCGCAGCGCCCGCCGCCGCCTGGCAAATGTTCGGACAGCCCTCGGACGGCAAGATCCGCCCAGTGCAGCACTTGCATGACGACGGGAAAATTCGCGAAACACTGGCCGCGTTGTCCCCGGAATTCATCGCTACGCTGCGCGGCACCGACCTCCGGCAGGCCTACATCCTGATGGGAGACAACCTTCGTAAGCTCGGTAAATTGGACGAGGCGCTGGGGCAGTATCAGTTAGGCGTCAGCCTGTTTCCGACCAACGTGGATTTGCTGGTGCGCCAAGCGATGGTGCTCCACGAAAGCGGCCTCGACGAGCGCGCTCGCCCGTTATTCATGCGCGCCCTGGCCATCGAACCGCGCCACTGGAACGCCCACCAAGGCCTGGCCGAAATCGACCGCGACAGCGGATTTTTGGATCGCGCGGCTTCGCACTATGAAATCGCGCTGGAATCCCTCGAAAAGCGCGCCAACGTTTGGCGCGATTATGCGGAAGTGCTTCTGCGTTTGCGCGAGTACAAGACGGCAGGCCTGGCCCTGCATAAATCCTTGGAACTCGAGCCCGGAAGCTCTGACGCGCATATTCTCCTGGCTTTCGCCCGCCGCGCGCAAAACGACGTGGACGGCGCCCAAGAAGAGTTGGGTGAAGCCGAAAAACTTGGCGCGGGCGTCGGTGCCCAGCGCGCGAAGGCGCTGTTCTTTTTGGAAGCCGGACGGCGACGCGAGGCGCAGGCCGCCGCGGAAACCATTCTCAAAAGCGTTCCAAATGACGGTGCGGCCCTTTGGGTGCGCGCACGCCTGCGTCTGGCGCAAGGTGACGCCGCGGGTGCCTTGCGTGATTTGACCGCCATGAACATGGACAACGAACACTTGTCTTTCACCATCGCCGCGGCCCGCAAGCTCTCCGATGAAATTAAAAAGATGAATCTGCGGCGCGAGGACGCCTCCCTCAAGCAATGAAAACCCCATTTTGGAAAATGTCCGGGGCCGGCAACGATTTCATCGTGCTCAAGGGCCTGCTCGGCCGCCGCGGAAGCCGCCTTGCGCAGGCGCTGTGCGACCGCCGCTCCGGCATCGGGGCCGACGGTCTGCTCGGCCTGTCGCACTCGCGGTCTGGCACGCGCATCGACTACTGGAACGCGGATGGATCCTACGCTTTTTGTGGCAACGGCACTAGATGCGGCGCGCTTTGGGCTCGTGCTCAAGGATGGGTCAATGACCCGCGCTTTCGCGTGCGCACGATATGCGGAACATTGGACGTACGCATGACCGGAAAACAACGCGCGGAAGTCTCCATGCCAGAGCCAAAAAACTTGCGTTTAGGACTGCGTCTTAAGGCGCTCGGGCGCTCGCATTCGGCCCACTTCGTCGACACGGGCGTGCCTCATGCCGTGGTATTTGTTTCCAATGTTGAAAACGTCGACGTAAAATCGCTTGGACGCGCGCTGCGTTTCCACCCCGCATTCGGTCGAGCGGGAGCAAACGCCGACTTCGTTCAGATACGCAACGGAACTCTCCATTTACGAACCTATGAGCGCGGCGTCGAAGACGAGACCTTGGCATGCGGCACCGGAATCGTCGCGGCCGCCGCCGTCGCCCGCGCGCGCGGCAAAGCCGGCGACCGCGTCAAGGTCCGTGTGCGCGGCGGAGAGACGCTTCGCGTCTTTTTTAATAACTCCCAAACCCGACTGGAAGGCCCTGGACTGATCACGTTTCGCGGAGAGGTCGCACTATGAAATTCGAAGGCACATTTGTCGCGTTGGTCACTCCGTTCAACGCCTCTGGCCGTCTGGACGAATCGGGCTATCGCGCGCTGATCCGCAAGCAGCTCAAGTCTGGGATCAATGGCCTGGTTCCGTGCGGTTCGACTGGCGAAGGCGCGACGCTAACTCGGGACGAGTACCGGCGCTGTCTGATAATCTGCATGGAAGAATCCCAGGGCGACGTACCCGTGATGCCCGGAATCGGGACGAACGCGACCTGGAAAGCACTCGAAGAAGCGCGGGAGGCGGAAAGCCTGGGCGTTGACGCGCTATTGGTTCTTGCTCCTTACTACAACAAGCCTACCCAGGAAGGGCTGTATCAGCATTACGCGGTGATCGCCCGCCAAACGCGGCTGCCGGTAATGATTTACAACATCCCTAGCCGTTGCGCGGTGAACATCGCGCCTTCCACCATCGTCCGATTGGCGCGCGATTTTAAAAATATAGCCGCGGTGAAAGAAGCCTCCGGCAACCTGGACCAAGTTTCTGAAATCATCGCGACGGCACCAAAAGGCTTCGTCGTAATGTCCGGCGACGATAATCTGACCCTGCCGATGCTGTCGGTCGGCGCGCGGGGCGTAGTCTCGGTCGTCGCGAACATCGCCCCAAAAGAAATCGCCGCGATGGTCTCCGCGTTCCTCAACGGCGACGCCAAAAAAGCGGCCGCCCTGCACCGAACATTGTTCCCCTTGGTTAAGTCGCTGTTCATCGAAACCAACCCGATCCCGGTCAAAGCAGCTCTCGGGTTAATGGGCCTGTGCGACCCCCGACCCCGCCTCCCGCTGACTCCGCTTTCGAAGTCCGCCGCGCCGCCATTGAAGGGGGCGCTTAAGAAGTTCGGCCTGATCTAGAGGCGCCTTCGCGACCGCGTTGTGAACATAGGACTTTTGGCACCCGCGACTCGGTCTGCCAGGCCCATGCGAGCGGTGCGCACGCAGCGAAATCATAGACCGTATCGCCGAATGCGTGCGCAGTGATATCCGCTCCGCGGCGGCCGATGATTCTCCCCGGGACCCCGCCCTCTCCCTCAACGAAGGCGACATGCACCGAATCCAGCGTCAAACGGGACCCTTATCAGTTAATGATCTCAATCGCTTGGCGGGGCTGGAAACGTCCGTCTCCGAATTCGCCGTCCCGCTGGCCTCGATCATCGCCGCAGCGGCCCAGCAATTCTCCACGCGATTGACGGCCGTAGAGAGAAACATGGTCGCCGTTGGAATTTATTATTCCCGCCTGTTGTCTGACGATTACACGACTAGCCAATTGGCCTCCGGCCTTATGGCTCAAGTCGGCTTCAACGCCCGACCGATTGTCGAGGCTGAGCGTTTACTGTCTTCGGTCCGGAACGACGCCCGGGCCATCTACTCCCTCGTCTCGCGCATGAACCCGGAAACGCGACGCCTCTTCCTCCTCAACGAAGTCTCCTACACCTTCTCTGCACTGCGCGATGCCCGTTACGGAATGCCTTTCTTTCTCATGGCCGTCGAGACCTTGTCCGCGCCCGACGACCTGCTTTTGTTCCTGTCGAAAAATATGGAGGCGATCAAGGTAAGTCCCCCTATTCTCCTTGATTTCATGCTGACGTCCATACGCAAAGCGGGCCCCGCGCCCTCTATGAAAACCGACAGCTTATGCGCCTTGACGTCTTTGCTTGATCGTCAGATGCGATCGGATATGCTGCCCGTATTCGCGCGTCATCGGGAAATCCTGTCGTCCCTGACTTCCGCGGCCCAACGCGAATCTGGAGCCATGTGCTTCCCGCAGAACGGAAATAGCGAGAAACTGCCTGCCTTCAACCTGCGTATAATGAAAAAATTTTCGGCATGGGCTACTTCCCCAAGAATGAGGGGACGAGTGTCGCCGAAACTGTCAATGGTTGTTCGGACTCTGATTTCACGGATCAATTTCCGTCGCGAGCTATCCAGACGTATACGCCGCTGACCGATTTCTATGGCACCTATCTCGAACGTTTCGGATGTAAAATCGCCTTGCAAATTGTCCACTCCGGTGGCCTTGCTCACGTAAGAATAACTACCATCAGCTCGGCCGGCCCCGCCCAGACTGTGCAACGTTCCAACACCGGCGCGAGTCGGGAAAAAATAGAATCCGCACTGAGAACGATTAGGTTGGGGCTTACGACGCCCTGACACGCCCGATAATCCAGCGCGCTGCCGCGGCCAAGTTGTTACAGCGTCGGTCGGGCTTCACGTTATAACGGCGGTCGCGTCCTGCATAGCCGGTGCGAACCAAAATGGATGTGCAGCCAGCGTTGCACGCCGTTTTAATATCGGTGGTCGTATCGCCGACAAAGTAGGAGGCCTTCAAATCCAAGCCGAAGCGGCGCTTGGCGGCCAAAAGCATCCCGCTGCCGGGCTTGCGCATCGGATGGCCGCTATCGGGATGGTGCGGCGAAAAATAAAGCGCATCCCACTTCGCCCCGGATTTGGCGAGCCGCTTCTTAAGCTCGCGATGGATGCGGCCGAGTTGGGCGAGGCTGAAAAAGCCGCGCGCCACTCCCGACTGGTTGGTGACGACCACGACCTTAAATCCCGCCGCGCGCAAATCCTTGATCGCGCGCGCGGCGCCAGGAAGGACCGTCAGTTGGGAGATTCGGCTAAGATAGTCAACCTCGCGTACGATGACTCCGTCGCGATCAAGGAACACTGCTCGACGAGGCTCTCCCGCTGATTTCACGCCTGAATTCTACTTTTTTGGGATATCGCGTTCAGAATTTCCAGCAGATAGAAAAGCTAGAATCGGCGCATGCCGCTGCAGGAGTTGGGCCGCCGCTTCTCTCTGGCGTTGGTATCGACCTTTTTCGCCGTCGGGTCGGCCTTCGCCAAAAAACAGGAGATCGATCCGATGCAAGCCGATAAAACTGCCGGACGCGTCCACGAATTCGAGATGAAGACGATCGACGGCAAGATTAAGAAGCTTGCCGACTACAAAGGCCATGTTTTCCTGATCGTTAACACGGCGTCGCTGTGCGGATTCACCCCCCAATACAAGGATCTCGAGGATCTTTACAAGAAATACGAATCCAAGGGCTTCAAGATCGCCGCCTTCCCGGCCAATGAATTCGGCGCCCAGGAACCGGGCTCCGACGCCGATATCAAGAAATTCTGTATGACGAAATACTCGGTTTCTTTCGACCTATACTCCAAAATCGCGGTGAAGGGCATGGAGACCCACCCCCTCTTCGACTACCTGACCAAGGAGTCCGGATTTCCCGGCGATATCCCGTGGAATTTCACAAAATTCCTTGTCGACAAAAAAGGGAAGGTGGTTGGACGCTTCAATCCTGACGTGAATCCTGCGGGCAAGGAAGTAGCCGCGGCGATCGATAAGGCCCTCGCGGACTGATCAGGCGTTGGGATGCCTGCCGCTAGCCTGTCGTTGGCGGTCGCAATACTACTCATCCCCGCAGCTTCTGGCGCAAAATTCTCGGCCATGACCATCGTAGCGCTGGGTGATTCGACGACGGCAGGTACGCCTGGTTTTTCTTCTCCCCTTGAGTCGCCTCCGCGCGCCGCCGGAAACCCGGAGAGCCAATTCGCCTATTGGATGATGAAGGCGCGGCCGGAATGGCGGGTCCTCAATCGAGGAATCAACGGCGAGCGCGCGGACGCGATCCGTGCCCGCTTCGCGCACGACGTCGAAGTCGCAAAGCCCCGCGTCGTGATCATCCTCGCGGGCGTCAACGACGCGTATCAGGGCCGACGGGCGCAAGCCACGCAGGCGGATTTGGCTTGGATGTATCAGCGGGCGAAGGCTCTTGGAATCGTTCCTGTTGCCGCGACGATACTCCCATTTTCGCGGGCTTCCGAAGCGCAGAGCCTGCGGATCGAAGCGCACTCCCGATGGTCTTCACCCCGATCCCGCGACTTATCGCGCGGTCGCCGATGCGTTGGTCGAGACGATCGACGTCCTCGGGGTTCGCTGACTCTGGTCATATTGGCGCAAGTGTTTCAGCGCGCAATCCTCCCACGAGCGCGTCAGCGCGAACTGTCGCGCGTTCTCCGCCATGCGAAAGCGCACGTCTGGCTCGAGAAGCTCTAAGCAGGCCTCCGCGATCGGCGCCGGATCAGAGACGCTCTCGAGAATGAATGAATTTTGTTTGTGTGTCAAAAGCTCGCTCAGGCCGGCATACTTGGTCGTCACGACCGGCACGCGCATGGACATCGCTTCAAGGCCCGCGAGGAAAAAGGTGTCGAGCGGGGTCGGGTTGAGCAACACATCGGCCACGCTGTAAAGAGCGCGCGCGTCGTCCCACGTTTGATCGTAGATGAAACGGACCCTATGCTCGTGGGCGAACTTAGCGAATACTTTCTTAGAGAACGGTCCCGCGGCAAGCAACACCTTAGGCGCTTTCTCCGGCAACCGGGCCAAGCCGCGGATGGCGAACTCAAGCCCTTTCCAAGAATCACCAATATATAGGAATACGACTTCATCCAGGGAAATACCCAACGCTCGGCGCAGTCCGATGCCCTGTCCGGCCGACGCCGTGGGAGAGAAATAGGAACTGTCGACTCCATGCGGGATCACATTTGCTCTTTTTTCTTCTATGTTAAAAGCTGAGCAGATCTCTTGGGCGGAACGCTGAGAATGGGCCACGATACTGCGGAAATTGATGGGAGAAAAACGGAAGTTTTCGATGGCCGCGCGAACCTTCCTGCGGGCCGATTTAAGCCTTGGGACGACGACGCTGAACGGCACGCCGGCCAGTTTCTCCTCCTCGATTTTTTGCGGATCATTATGCATCTGGATAATGTCCTGCTTAAAAGTCAGCGCGTGACTGACGATTATATCGTGACGATTTACCGGGAAATAACGACGCGCCACGGGAATCAGCGCGCCCATCGGCATCGACCATGTGCGCCAAGACCCGCGCAGGCTAGGCAGCCAATGGAACTTAATTTTCGGGTCGGGAAATAGTTTCCGGCCGGAATCCGGAAGGCGATTGACGCAAGCGTAGATATGCACTTCATGACCGCGCTTGACGTACTCTTCACTGAGGCAAAGGGCAATCCGCGACACCCCGTTGTTCAATGAAAGCGTCTCGACGAACATCGCTATATTCATAGGACCGCGACCCGACGTGACAGTCGACGCGCTTGATAGAGACGCTTGAAGAACTTGAGCGTCCCGTCGCGGCCGCTGATGATGCGGCGCGCAAGCGACAAGGGATGCCCGTCGCCTCTTTCCGTCGCAAAGGCGATCTCATATCCCGCCTTGCCGACCGCGTCACGCAGCGCGGGACTGAAATCCCCGTATGGATAAGCGAACCAGCCCGCGGACTGACCGAGAACGGCCTCCAGCTCATTTTTGGAATCGGCCAATTGCCGGGCAGCGACATCCGGCTCCAATTCGGTCAGCCGGACATGGCTCGCGGTGTGCGAACCAACGCCCCATCCGGCACGGCTGAGTGCTTGGAGTTCATTCGGCGTCATTTGCCGATGAACCGACCCCTCTGTCTCCCCGTCCCATACCGCCGGTTTCCCCATATGCGATGTTACCATGAAGACGATCGCGGAAAATCCCTGCCGCGACAGCTGCGGGAACGCCTCCGAGTAGACCGTAGACGACCCATCGTCAAAAGTAATGAGGATGGGCTTGGGCGGTTTTTCACACGGAATCCCGCGCATCCGCTTAACGTAAGCCTCTGGGGAAATCGTTTGATAGCCAAAGGCCTTCAAAATGGACAGTTGGCGTGAAAACGCCCGCGGATGTACGTATGTATCAGGATGCTTCGATTGGGGTGGTGCAATCCCAATTCTATGGTAGACCAGCACCGGAATATCTTCTTGGGGCGCTGGGGTCAAAGAAATCGACTCACAATGCGCAAAGCTTCCCGCGCCTCATGGGGAGCTAACAACCCCCACCGTAATCGCATCGCCGCCTCGCGCGCGGCACGCACGGGACGCAATAAAATCGGCGGCACAAATGTCGCCCACCATAACGCCGTTCTTTTAGCTGCGGGGCCGAGCTCGGTCTCGAGCAGTGTGCGCGCCGCACCGGATTTAAGGGACTTCCAAAGATAAGACGCCACCTCGCGGGCCACGCGTTGGCGATGGGCGGCGGCGACGTCGACAGGCGCGCCGGAATTCTTGAGCGCTTCCATCGATTCCAGGAAATCGCGCTCGTGGTCGCGAGTTATCTGGCCTTCATGGATAAAGCGCACGGCCAGGGCCTCGCGCAACACGCCGACCTCCAAGCCCCCGGAAAACATCCGCGCGTAGAGTTCGGTATCCTCGAGTATTCGCAAGTCCTCCCGGAAAAATCCGGTGGTCGAGAACGCGGAGCGCTGGACACATACCATCGTGGTGACATAAGGCAGCCACCGGTCCCCCACCGCGTACCACCCGGGGACCTTCCCCTCCGGAATGGCCCGCGCCGGATCAAATAAAAGGCCGATTAATCGGTCCCAGCGGTGCACCCACGCATTGGTGAACCAAAAGCCAACCGTCGGGCGTGCCGCGATTGATCTCGCGAGATGGGCCAGTCGCTCGGGTAAAAATAAATCGTCTGAATCGAGAAACGCGATCCATTTTCCACGCGCGGCGGCAATCGCCTGGTTACGACAGGCATGCTGACCTCGATTTTCCTGATTCCAGAAAAAACGGATCCTCGGATCGGAAAATTCCGACATCGCGGTCTTGGTCTCGTCGCGTGAACCGTCGTCGACGATCAGGCATTCCCAGCGGCCGTCGGTTTGCGCCAACACCGAACGCACCGCCGCCGCTGCGGACCGCGCCCGATTGTATGTTGGTATGACGACGGAGAACAGGGGACCCTTCACCGAGGACCTCCATCGGGCCAGTCGTCTGAAAACCGTGCGCGGTAAGACGCGAGCGAACGCATCGTCGATAATACCGTTCGACGAACGCCGCCCTGGGCGACCCTCGCAACCGCCGCATCGGTGCGACGAACGCCCTCGCCCGTGGTCTTGAGATTTGACGCGATGATCTTTATATCAAGAACGAGGCCGTCGGGCGTCCGGGTCTGCCGCCAGGCGGCGACCGCCGTAGCCTCGAATTCCGGCAGAATCTCTTCGCGCCCGGTCAGCAGATAACGATTGATCTGGATATAAGCGCCCTTGGCCAGGAACGGCGGCGGGATCCGCAGACGCTTCTCCGTTTCCGGCACATAAGCCGCCGGCGGCGAAAGTATCGGCGGCTTCTCGGGCTTGGAGTCGGAACGCTGGAGTTCAGCCTCCGCCAATAGCAGACTCGGTGAAATGACCGTCGCGGGCGCTCCTGCCGCCACATTAATATCGGAGTCGACGTTGTCGTCACCCGCGGCGATAGCGCTTGCAGCCATTACCAGCGGAGTTCCGACCAGATCAAGATCGCGTACTCGAACTGTTTTTGACCCATCGACCGGGACGAGGTCCACGCGCGCCGCGAAACGAATCGATCCCTGCGCGCTGCTGCTCTGCTGTTGCGCGACCGTTCTCAAATTACGAATCCAAAGCCCGAAGGGTTTGCCCGCCTTGCGACACTCGTCGCGCAACCGAGCGAACAATTTTTCTCGCGGCAAAGGGTCTGAGGTCGTGAGAAAAAGCACTCCCGGAGCGCCCATCGGAGTGACGCCGATGGCGGCTCTTCCATGGCCATTGGAATGCGGGAATTCCTTGACCGGGTAGCGCGACAGCAAAAAACCCTTCAGCTCCCCCCGTTCGACGAGGGTGACACGGCGCGCGGGAACTCCCTGATCGTCAAAATCATAGTGCCCGTACAACGGCCGACCCCTGAAGTGCGTCTGGGACGGATCGTCGACTAAGTTGAGTTCCGGAGATAACACACGTTGCCCGATTCGCCCGCGGAACGTCTGCGCCCCCATCGGGTTGCGCAGCTCCTCTCCTGAAAGACGCTGGCCCAACGCGAATATCAACGCCGCCGAAACCGTCGGATCGATTAATGCCGGAGCGCTGAAAGGCGAGGTCGTGGCGGCAACTCGCAAATCCATCAAGTCAGCAAGCAATTCACGCCCCGCCAATCGCATCTCGGCCTCACTGGGAAGCGCTTGCGGCGTGCGCGCGGACCAATCGCGTCCCACGGTTTGGCGCAAACCGTCGGGACTGAGGGTCGAGGCTTCGATTTCTATTTTTGCGGTGTCGTCAGCCTTATCGACAATGTCGCCGTTGGTGTCTCGGCGGCGAGTCCACACGCGGCGCAAGTTCGCATGCGATTCCGCGGAAAGCAGAGCTGGCGCATGACGAAAGGGCTCGGCCAGGACTTCGTCAATTCGGCGCAGACGCTCCCGATCCCATACAGATGCCGGCCGTGAAGTACTGCTCACATGCGTCGGCTCAAACGACAAGTCGTCGGTATCGTATTCGGCCCTTCCTTCTGAAACTAATCTCTCCTGCTTGCGCAGAAAGTCGGCGGTCGCGGATTTGTAGGCGCCGTCGAACAACCGCCATAGAGCGTGTCGCAGTGCGAACTCATCGTTAGCGAGTGTGAGCGACGCGCCCTGATACTCAGCTCGGGGCGCCCGCGAGTGGTTGTCGAGGGCGGGCGCGCCGACCCTCATGTCGATCAAAACGAGGCGCTGGTCGATGTGCGCCTCTGAGCGGACTGCCCCCATAGCGCTGGTCTGGTCCCATTCGTCTATGTCCCAAACGTTCAGCGCAGCGAAATAGATTCCGGGATACCCGTCTGCCTTCAGTTCTTTTTTCGCGCGACCGAGTTCCGCTTGGATCGCACGTTCCAACCCCGCGTCCCACGCCCCGGCGTTAGCCGAAGCTATAAGCACGAAGGCTCCTAAACAGAGTAAATTCATCGCCGACCCTCAAGCGGGGACGGGAGGACCGGCGGACGCGCGCGATCCTCGGGTAAACGTTGTAGTTCAACTTGAGAAATCAGCAGGCTCGGCGCTATCTGGCTGACGGGCACCCAACCGGATTCAGCGCCGCACTGGAACCCGTTGGCCAGCGTTTGATCGTCTCCGGCAGCTATGATCCGGTTGAGAACGACGAGCGGAGTGCCCACCAGCTTCACTCCGCGCACCAGGGTACGCTTTCCCTTCAGATCCAAGCGATAGACCAGCCGCGGCCGCACCTCCAACGTTTGCGCCGATTCGCGGTTCGTCGGGTTTTCACCGCCGTTGGAACCGACGAGCAAGAATCCATGGTCCTTGCCTTGGCGGCGAACCAGTTCCAAGAGCTGCCTCTCCAGCTGATCGCGACTTACCGCTCCATCAGCGGTCACGATCAGGTTGGCCATCCGTCCCGTCGCATGAGAGCGCGCGTCGGATCGTCCGTGTCCGTTCGTCTCCGGAAATCCTTTAATCGGCCAGCGCGACATGAGAAATCCCCTCAAGATTCCGTGTTCGACGAGCGTCACGCGGCGCGCCGGCGCGCCCTCTGCGTCGAAATCATAGGATCCGTGAAGCGGGGAGCCGTGGAATGATTTCAAGGTCGGATCATCGTACATGCTGAGGAACTCAGGGATGATCGATTTGCCTACCAAATCGCGAAAGACCTGGCTTTCATGGGGGTCCCGCTGCCGTTGGCCCTCCAGCTTATGGCCCAGCGCTTCGTGAAAAAGTACGCCGGACATCTCCGGGTCAAGGATCGCGGGTGCGGCCTCCGCATCCTGCACGGGTGCCGCGCGCAGCGCGATTAGCTCAGTCGCCAGCTCGCGCACGCGAAGTTCCAGTTTCTTGTCGCTGGGGAGGTCGGACCACGACCTCACGGGTTCATAGAAGCCATCTTCAAGGCGCATCCCATCATCGGCCCGGGTCATCGCGTTCAAACGAATCTCGTGCGGCATCTCCTCGCCGTGTGTGAGTAGGCGCGTCCCCTCGCTGGTCAGCAAGATACGGCGAGTCCACCAGCCGCCAACCGTCGCATTCGAATCAAGAATCGTCGGGTAGTCGCGGAACACCCGACTCAGGCGCTGGGCAAGCGCGCGCAGCCGTCCCCGGTCCACGTTCGGCGCGGGGAAACGCTCGATGCGGCGCTGCGGCGTCGCGGATGAAAAATCATCCAACTCGTCAACGAAAAGTTCCGTCGAGCGTTTGGCTTTCTTCTCCAACCAGCCGGAAACGGCGCCGCGGTAGGCCTGGTCAGTCAGAAGCCAATAAGTATGCCTCAGCACCTGCGGATCCGCAGAGGCCGCTCCGTTAACTCCCTGATAGCTGAGGTCGGTATTGTCGAAATTAGAGTCGCCGAAGCGTGCTTCCACATATGCCGCGCGGAATTCGTCAAAATCTTCGGAAACGACAGCACCCAGCGACGCGACAGTCTCGAAATGGCGCACGTCATGAAGGCGATAGGCGAGGAAATACGGCGGCCCGAATGATTCTTGGCGTAGCCGCTGCATGCTACGCGCGAGTTCCGCTTCCAAGGCGCTGAAAACGGCGTCGCCGGCGGCCACCTTGGTTCCCCAAGACTGAGCGGCGGCCGCGGACGCCACTACCAGGAACGCGGCCGCAAGGCCGCTACTGCTTCGAGGGACCGACTTCATAGCCCGTGTAAGGAAGATCCCCGGGGCCCGGCGCCTTCGACGGGGACGCAACGGGGCGTAATCGTCCCTCCTGCTGGGCCTTTCGATAAACAACCTCGAGGTTGCGCTTGGCGTTGTCGAAATTTGGCTCGAACGCGAGGGCTTTGCGATAGTTGATCTCGGCCGCCTGCAGGTGTCCGGCGCGATCCTTCCCGCCCGACTCTTGTTCCGCCAAGAAATGCGCGTTGGCCAGGCTGGTGTAGGATTCTGCTCCGTCTCGGGTCATCCCTGGCAAAGGCACCGCGTGACGATGAACCCAGCTGCCGTCCTCTTTGACATAAAGCTGATACGACAAGATGGTGTTCCTGAGGAACTCATTTGTCAGCAGCCTTGGAGCGACCGCACACTTTTCCGCATCGATCAGCGCCGTATACGTTTCGATGGCTTGGTCGAACTGCTTGCGCATCATGTAAATTTGGGCGATGCGGATATAGTTGGGCCCGAACACCGGATCCACCTGTTGATAGAGGCGGAAGCGGTTCAACGCCAAATCCAGATAATGGTTGACCTCGTCTTGCGGGTGGTGGCTGTCGATCGCCCACTGGGCGCGGCGCATGTGCAGGTTCCCGACCTGGTGGTGCATTTGAACGTAGTTCGGGGAAAGCCGCCTGACCTCGTTGTACCAATACAATGCGCGCTCATAGTCATCGACTGCGACGTTATCCCGGTCGCCCCAATTCGGGTTGTATATTTTCGTCATGTTGAAGCGGTCATTGAACACATTGCCAAGGAAATACTTCGCCATCACGAAATCGGTGTTGAGTCGGTTGACGATCAGGTAATTAGCCACCGCGGCGTCCCACTGGCGCTCCTTCGAAAAGTAGATCGCGATGTTGTGGTGAATATCGGCCTTGAAGTACCCCCAGAATAAGTACAGAGGCTGAAGGCACGCGAGCACGATCAACGGGACCACCGGATTATCGGACGTCCAGCACAGGCGGATCAGCGCGTAGCCAAGCCCCAGCATACATCCCGCAAACACACCCCAGGCCAACCACCATTGCAGGAATTCGCCACCGGGCGGCACGCGCGCCAATGGCCCCATTATGGAACCGAATTCGCCGAACATGCCGCCCATTCCATGGGCGGCAGAAGCGTTAATACGGATCAGGTACTCGTGAAAGTACCAATCCTTGCGGAAGAAGGCGAAATAAAGCACCCCGCCTATGGCCGCCAAACGCGTCGGCCAAATCAAAAATTCAGAGAGCGTCTGAAGGAGAGGCGGCTCGGCGCCTACCTCCGGCGCCGGCGCCGGAGGAACGGCCTGCGGATGGCGCTCGAACAACGCGCGCCCGCGCGCGACGGTGACGATCATTCCCGACAGTAACCCGAGATATACGCCGGATGAGACGAAACGCAGGGATACGTCGAAAAAATTGTGCGCCAACATTCCCGAGAAAGAAACGAGCAGGCCCGTCAAATCGTACGCGCGCGGCGGCGGCCGGCCATCCTTGAGGGCGAGCGACGTCGTCAGCTGACCAAGCGAGCGAAATCCGATCACCAGCGTCGTCAGGATCAGCCAAAGAAATATGCCGAATCCAATGATGCCGTTGTCGAGGAACTCCTCCAAATACTCATCCTCGGCATGATCCGTCTCGGTGTTGTGCTTACCCTCGATATGGAAAATGGGAGGGCGACGAAAGGCGGGATACAGAGGCGGGAACGCCCCGACGCCAGAGCCAATCCACGGCTGGGTGCGGATCATTTCCCACGTCGCCTCCCAGGTGAACAGCCGGAAATTAATCGAGACTAGACGCGAGCTCAGATCCTTGGCCGTGTAGCCGATCAGCCCGATTGCGCCCAAGGCCGCCACCGCCAAAATCTTGTTTCGCCATTCGCGGCTCACGACGCTAAAGTAAACAAACAGAACGACGCCGAAAAGCGCACACACCATCGCAAACCCGAGCCACGCACCCTTCGTTCCCGTGGCCATCAAGTTGACGAGAAGCATGCCCATGAGCGGAACCAGGCTCCAGCGCCGACTCTTAATAAACTGCGTAAGCAAAATCGGGAAAATGATGACCAGGAAGTCGCCGTAAAAGTTGGGGTTGCCGTAGGTCGAGAATACGCGTGGACCGAAGGCCCCGCGCCACACGAACGGGTCGATGCCGTTTCCTACGCCCGGTGGAAACCAATGATTGTCGACGAATTGGAGCATTCCGTATCCGATCGCGACCCACCCTGCCCAAATCAGCCATTCGATCAGCCTTTCGGAGGAAACCCTGTCGAACTCGTAAATCGCGATCAAAGCCACGATCATGTAAAAGGTCTGGCGTACGAAAAAATCCGTGCTCGCCATCCGGTACGGGGCATGGATATAGGAGAAAACGCCGTAAGCCAGATACGCGATGAACGGCATCAACACCAGAAGATCTTCCTTATTGAAGGCGTTGCGGCCGGCGAGTGCTAGGCGGCACAACCAGAGGGTCAACAGACCGACGCCGCCCATTTGCATGACCGAAATTTTGACCTGCGCCGAATCGTAGGTACGTAGGAAAAAAAGCGAGGAAATCAAGAAATAAAGGACGGGCATCCAGAGCGTGATCGCTTTGTGAGCGAACGCCTCGGCATCCGAGCGTGGCGCGAAGGCGACTTTTTTGCGGAGTTCTCGACTCTCAGCCATGGGCGTCGATTCTACTATTTTGATTCACGGATCTCACCAATTCGCCCGATGAATCCTTAATGGTATACTCGCGTCCCATGGGACGCGTCGAAATTTTTCTCGGGTTGGGGATCGCCGTTTTGTTGCGCGCCGGCTTCGCCGCGTACTCGTCGCGCCACGGGATGCAAATCCCCACTGACGTCGGTTCATTCGAGACGATTGCCCGCAACCTGCTCGCCCACGGTCAGTATGCGGTGCAATTAGGCCAGCCAACGGCGCTGCGCGAGCCGGGATACGTCCTTTTCATCGCCGGAATTTACGCCCTTTTCGGTCCCCATCCGTCGGCCGTCGTGGGGCTCCAGATCGCGCTTTCGGCCCTCACCGCCTGGCTCGTTTATACAGTCGCGGGGGGCCTTTTCGGCCCATTCTGCGGCCGCGCCGCGTTTTGGTTGACGGTATTCTATCCCTACTTCATTTATTACCCGACCTACTTCTTCCGTGAAACGCTGATGGGATTCCTCGTGATCGGCATGTTTTACTGCTATTTGCGCCGGGATTTCAGCTGGACGCTTCTGGCCGGACTCGCCGCGGCAGGTTTGGCCGTGACCAACGCCGCTTTTATTCCAGCGCTTTGCGCGGCGGCGCTCCTTTTCTGGAAATCATCGGCCGGAAGGGAACGTTTAATCCGAAGCTTGATCTATGTTACGCCCGTGCTCTTGGCGCTCAGCGCATGGACCATACGGAATTACCGGACGTTCGACGCCATGATCGCGGGATCGACCTTGGTCGGTCAGCAGATGTACATCACTTTAACGGTTCCCTACGAAATGCTCGGCGAAGAGGGGCAGGTCCGAATAACCGGCGCCGACGAGGTCTTCCGCCGCTACAGCAACGTCTCGGAAATCGAAATGAACCGGGAATTCTCGCGGGAGAGCCTCAAAATCGTCAAAAGGGAACCCCTCGCGTTCCTTAAAGGTTGCCTGACCCGCTTTATCAAAATTTGGCGGCCGCTCCCGCACCCGCGACAACCGGCCAACAACCTGTCGCTGATCCGGCTCCTGGCTTTACTGTCCGACGGATGGCTGCTTCCGATGGCGATCCTCGGTATCATCCGAGAGCGCCGCAATGCCACGGTTTTATACGGCGTGGCGCCGATCCTTTTCTTGGTGACTTTGACTTACTCGATCAGCAACGCGCCCATCCGTTATCGCGTTCCCCTGATGCCGTTGGCGCTGGTCTTGGCCGCGCGCGGGGCAACGTCTCTGTGGAGAAAAAATGAGAAAGCCTAAAAAAGAAAGTTTTCGGTACATTTCCCCCGCGCCCGACGACCCGACGCAGTTCTACTATAAGCCCATAACGAGCTATTTTTATTGGAAACGGTGCGAACTCGCCGCGAGCTTCATCACAAAAGGTCCCCCCGTGGCCCGATGCCTCGAGCTCGCCTGCGGAACCGGCGTTTTCTTGCCG
The DNA here is from genome assembly GCA_031423795.1 of Elusimicrobiota bacterium. GTDB lineage: Bacteria > Elusimicrobiota > Elusimicrobia > UBA1565 > UBA9628 > GWA2-66-18. The sequence goes on from JANPGH010000072.1 coordinate 30,651, forward strand.
GAACTCTCCCGGCATGCCAAAGAGATTCATGCGGTCGACATCGGAGCGGACTTAGAGGGCGTGAAGCACATGCTCGACCAGGAAGGTTTGAAGGTTCACCTGCAGAAGGCGGATATCTGCGCTTTGCCGTTCGCCGACGGACATTTCGACCTCGTCGTCGGCATGAGCTGCTTGGAACATCTCACCAATCCCGAGCTCGCTATTCGCGAGGCCAAAAGGGTCCTTGCTCCCGGCGGGACGGCGATTTTCGGCGTTCCCATCGAAACGCCGGCGCTTAATCTCTTTTTTAAATCCGTCGGATTCGACCACGATGAGGGACATGTCGCTCAGTACGACGATGTCTTGGACATCGCCCGGAAGGTCTTCCCGAAAGTCGAGCCGGCGTGGTTCCCCCACATCCTCCCGATGTCGTGGGGGCTCTATCTCGTCTTGAAGTGCTCGCTTTAGGACACCCGCCGGCCCATCAAGATTTCCTTGATCAGTTGCCGAGTAAACTCGACGCCGGTGGGCCAAGAGCGCGCGGTGCTCTGGCCACCTAAGCGGGCGCTCTCGTAGGTCGCGATCTCGCCGATGCGTAGGCCGAGCTTCATCATCCGTATGGACATCAAATACTCGATCACAAAACCGTCGACGCGGCATTGGCAGCGGCGCAGCGCGTCGGCGCGCACGGCCCGGAAACCGTTAATGGTGTCGGTCACGTAGGGGCCGCGATTCCAGATCACGTTGGCGAGAAGCGTGAATGCCTGGTTGACCCACTTCCTCAGCCGAATCGTGTGCTCGTCCTCCTCGTTGTGCGCGCCTCGGCACATCCGCGAGGCGACGACAAGATCGTATCCGCCCGTTTCCAGCTTCTCAAAAATCTTGGGGATATCGTTGGGATCTTCGTTGCCGTCCGGGCTAAAATAGCAGATCGACTCCGCGTCGGTCGCCTCTACAGCCACCTGAAACGCGCATCCCCGGCCGCGACGCGGTTGGCCGATGACGCGCACACCTTTGGAGCGAAAATACTCGATGGTCCCGTCCTTCGATCCGCCGTCGACGGCGAATACGTCGTCCGCGGCGGAGAGAGGGATCTTGTCGAACACCTTCGGCAAAGCTTCGAACTCGTTGTAGGTCAGGAGAACTAAGGCGCGCTTCGGACGAGAGCTCATTATTGGCGTCCTTTCGAACTCTTTGCGCGGCGCGGCGCCATCTCGTGGGCGCGATACCAGGCGATGGTCTTGGCCAACCCCTCTTCAAGTCGCACCCGAGCCTCAAAGCCGATGGTGGCCTTGGATTTGGTCACGTCGCAATGACGACGGGGTTGGCCGGCCGGCTTAGAAGCGTCGAACTGGAGCTTCGCTCCAGTTCCTGCTAGACGCACGATCATGGTTGCCAACTCAGCGACGGAAATCTCATCGTCGGCGCCGATGTTGATCGGGTCGGCCTGCGGGTATCTCGCGGCGGTCTCGAGCAAACCGCGGGCGAAGTCCTCCACATATAAAAATGAGCGCGTAGCCGCTCCGTCGCCCCACACGAGCACTGGGTTCTCGCCGTCGCACACGCGCTTGACGAGGGCCGCAATGACGTGTGAGCGCTCTGTATCGAAATGGTCGCGGGGACCGTAGGCGTTGTAAGGCCGGGCGATCGCAATAGACATTCCGTATTCCTGGGCGTAGGCGCGGCCCATGTATTCCTGCATGCGCTTGGCCCATCCGTACCCTTCGTTGGTGATCTCGGGCTGGTCACGAAAGCCTTCGGTTTCCGGCGTGGGGATCGCGCAATCCCGCGGATAAACGCACGCCGAGCTGACGACGAGGTAACGACCGACTCGCGCCAGGCGAGCGGCTTCCATGACGTTGAGCCCGATCAGCATATTGTCGCGGAACAGCGAGGCCGGATGTGCTGAATTCCAACCGACCCCTCCCACCGAGGCGGCCATATTGATCACGACGTCCTGCCCGCGGCAAAGCCGGCGCACCGCGCCGGCATCGTGCAGGTCCGTCGAAACGAGGCGGATGTCCTTGAGGACGGCGGCGAGATTGCGCCGTTTCGTGGCACCGGGATGGTCGGCGACCGTGACGCGGACTTTCGATGAACCTCGGATTAGCTGTTCAACGACATGGCTTCCGATGAATCCGCCGCCGCCGGTCACCAGAACTTTTTTGCGATCCCAGTAGTTCACGCGAGTGAGCGTACCAATTCGTCCCGACCATTGGCGAGTTCGCAGCAACCCTCCCACGTGACGTATAATCTCTGCGCGTGGCACTTTAAAATGACGGCACAGAACCTCGAATTGTCCATCGTGATCCCCGCGCTCAATGAGGAGCGCACGATCGGGCATTGCGTCGGCAAAGCCGGACGGGCGATCGCCGCCCTCGGGGACGCCGGGGAAATCATCGTCGCCGACAACGGATCGCAAGACGACACCCGAAAAATCGCGGAGAAGCTGGGTGCGCGTGTGGTCACGGTCGAAGGCAAGGGGTACGGTCGCGCCTTGCGCGGGGGATTTTCAGCCGCGCGCGGCCGTTTCCTGATCATGGGCGACGCGGATGGCTCCTACGATTTCGAGCAGGCGCCCCGGTATATCGAAAAATTGCGGGAGGGCTTTGACTTCGTCGTCGGCAACCGCTTTCAAGGCGTAATCGAGCCGAATGCTATGCCCTTCCTTAACCGCCACCTCGGCACGCCGGTGTTGACGGGTGTGATGAATCTCCTATTTTCGACGGGCATCGGGGACACGAACTGCGGCATGCGGGCACTAACCAAGGAAGCGTTCTCGCGCATGGGACTTAAGGCCGACGGCATGGAATTCGCCACCGAGATGATCGTGAAGGCCTCACTTCTTAAAATGCGCATCGCCGAGGTGCCGTGCGACCTACATCGCGACCTGCGCGACCGCCCTCCCCACCTGCGGCCCTGGCGCGACGGGTGGCGACACCTGCGGTTCATGCTTTTATTTTCCCCCACCGGAACCTTCCTCGTGCCGGGCTTCGCTCTTTGCGCGCTGGGTGCGGCCGGCCTCCTGGGCATCACTGCGCGCGACATTTTCGCACCCGACGCCCTGAGCTGGTGGTTCGGTTCGCGGCATATCCTCACCTCGCTCCTTTTCTGGTTGATGGGAACCAATATCCTCGGCCTGGGCGTGGTCGCCCAAGAAGCCGATTACCAGGAGCGCTTCGACGGCGGCAATACCCTCGTCGCCTTTCTCCACAAGACGTTCAGCCTGGAAAAGGGCTTATCCATCGGAGCAGGATTGATATTGGTCGGGCTGCTCGCCTTAGTTTATTTTCCGGTGTCGTTTTACACTCATTGGATGCCGAAGGGACCGGAAGCCCTGCGCCTGGACTGCGCGGTACTCGCGATCACCTTGGTGCTAACCGGGGCGCAGTGCGCCTTCACTTCGTTCGCGCTTGGTCTTTTCTACCTGCGGGTTAAATAGCCTCAGCGAGCGCGGCTGAGCTTCTCGTGGAGACGGTCCGCCGCCTCGAAGCCCATTTTCATCGCGACGTGGGTGTTCACGTATTGGAAGCGCCCCTGCCGGCCGGCCGTCTCCACATTGTCAAGCGACGCGAACGCGTCGGTTAAAGTCTTCAACGCCTTCTCATACCCGAGCAGGTACATCGGCTGGGCATGGCGGGTCCGGAATACCGTGGAGGAGACGACTTCCGAGGGGGCGAGGATGTCCTCGCGCGCCAAGTCCGCGACCACGGCGTCAACGGCCATCTTCTCGTCAGTCCAAATCCGATCGGTCGGGTCGCAGGTGACCTCAGCGACAAGCAGCGTCGTTCCTGGCGGGTCCATGTGGAAGCCGAAGTGGGCGAGGTCGGTGACCCGGTTGAACGAATGCTCGCGGAAATACATGAAGGACGCGCGCAACACCTTCGGACGGCTCACCTTGAGCCCCACGAAAACGATCGCCCGAAATCGCAATGCATTGGCTGCAACTTGAATTTCGTGTCCGAGGGAAGGTGAGAAGAATTTAGCGGCCTCATTGATCGCCAACGTATTCACGATCCCGGAGCAAGGAATGGTCTGCGTCTTCCCCTCGACCGTCACGTCGACACCTGTGACAAGGGAGTTCTCGCGCCGAATCCCCACGACGCGCGTCGAAAGGCTGAGCACCGCGCCTTTCTTCACGGCATCCTCGGCCATGCGCTCACAAATCATCGAGAAACCGCGTTTCGTCGTCCAAAGTTCCCCTTCGACCTTCTCGACGTAACCCTCAGTCTTCAAAGGATCGACCTTGCGGAAAATACGTTTCATCGCGTTCGCAATCCCGTCGAGAAACTCTAATAGATTAAAGCGCGGGATGCGCTCCTTGGCGAAAGACGGGGAAAAATCCGCGGGGGACACGCCCCAGACGCGTTCGATGTAGTCCTTAAAAAAAATCTTGTAGAGGACGTTTCCGTAATAACGGCGCAGTATGGTCTCGGAATTCTCGATGGACGGGACGACGAACATCCCTTTGACGAAATACCAGATGAAGCTGAAGCCCGCTCTCACGACCGTCGTCAGTGGCAACTTAAAAAGAACGTCGCGGATCGACAACGGGAACTTAAAATAGTTTCCCAGGAACTTGATTTCGATGGTGCGTTCGTAGGGAAGCAAGTCCGCGCCCATCAACCCCTTCACATCGGCCAAGATCCGGGCGTCGGTGGTGTGGAATATGTGCGGGCCGTATTCGTAGACGTCCCCGCCAAGCCGCACCCCGCCGGCCAGGCCGCCGACGTGATCTTCCGCCTCAACCACCAGAACTGAGAGCCCCACCTCGCGTAAACGCCGCGCGGCCGAAAGGCCCGCGCAGCCAGCACCCAGGACGACGATCGGCGGCTTGCTCATCCCTTCCAGCCTTTTACCTTCTCGACAATAAGGGATACGTCCGCGTCCTTGAGGCCGGGATGGATGGGCAGGCTCAACGCTTCTTCGTTTAACCTCTCGCACGCCGGAAGTTTCGCGTCAGAGCCGTAGATCTTATTCAAGTGCAAGGGATGGTAGCGCAAAGTCGTGTATACGCCGTTGTCGTAGAGATACTTTGCAAAACGATCGCGTTTACCTCCGCCGACGCGCACGCAGTAGGTGAAGAATGAGTGCCGCGCATCGGAAGGCGCGTCCTGAGGCCGCGTCAGCCAGTCGAGCGAGGCGAATTCCTTTTGGTACGTCTCCCACACCTTCTTGCGAAAGGCCTGCATCGCATCGAGCTTGCGCAATTGGGCCAGGCCGATGGAGGCCGCGATGTCGCTGGGCAGCATCTTCGGGAAAAAATCGGTGACGTTGTACTCCCACCAGCGCTCCTTGGACGCCGACGCCTCGAAACCCGACTTGCCGATCCCGCAGTAGCGCAATTGCTTGGCGCGCGCCAATTTCGCCGGGTCCTTCGTCGTGAGTCCGCCGCCTTCTCCCATCGCCAAGTTCTTGACCGCGTCGAAACTGTAAATGCCGACCTCGCCGAGGCCGCCGCAAAGCTTGCCTTGCAGGCGCGAGTCTACCGCATGAGCCGCGTCCTCGACGATCGGAAGCCCCAGTTCCGCGATTTCGTCGAAGCGCGCCGGGAGGCCCCCGTAGTGGACGACCATCACCGCTTTGGTCTTCGGCGTGCGCGCCCGCTCGATGTCGGCGCGGGTGACGTTGTGGGTGTCCAGGCTCACGTCGCAAAATACCGGGCGGTGCCCGCACAGCACGACCGCGTGCGCGCAGGAGATCCAGGTAAACGACGGGACGATCACGTCGGAGCCGGGCGGCAGGTCCAGCAGCTTGACAGCGAGATGCAGGGCGTTGGATCCGGAGTCTAGGAGAACGAAGCCGGGCAAGCCGCCGCGCTGCGCGAATTGGCTCTCGAAAGCCGCCGTTTTCGGACCGATGCCGATCCACTGCGCCTCAAGGCTGGTGCGGATTTCCTCCAGCTCCTCCGGGCCCATTTTCGAGCCGAATACGTTGATCATATCACCCCTCCGAAATTTCGTACGCGACCGGCTTGAACTTCGTCCAGTCTAACTTGAAAATATGGTGATCGCCGCCATCGCCGGCGATCTTGAATCCGCACGCCTGGTAATAGCCGATCGCGGGATTGTTCTTGAGGACCAGGCAACCGATGTCTTTCGTGAATCTATCCGCCGCGTAGGAACACATCACCGCCATCGCCGCCTTCATCAATCCCTTGCCCGCGCCACCGGGGGTTCCGATGATATTGTAGGCGTCGACCGCGCCGCCCTTCTCCACGCGCATTCCCATGCACCCCGCTTTTCGATTTTCCTTTTCGACGATGAACATATAATCGTCGGGGCGCGCCCGGTACTTCTTATACCAATCCTGCTGCATGGATGGCGTGATCTCGCCTTTGAAGAAAAAGCCCGAACGGTTGGAGTTTTTCCAAGACCTCAGATCCGCGAGGTCGCTGACTTGGGCCGCGCGCAGGCTAACGCGCGGCTCAACCAAGGAGGTGAGCAGCAGGGGCTGGTTCATCGCGACGCTCCCCGTTGCAATACGAGCATCCCGGCATTGGAAAAAAATGAATCATCTCCGGGACGCAGCCCAAGGAATGTCGCCGCGGGAAATGCGGCGGCGGTCGCGTAACGAGCTTGGAACGTGGGGTCCAGGGCCGCCCAGCCGCGTTCGCTGACGACTATCCATTCTGGAAGTGCTACGCCGGCCAAGTCCTTGGGGGCCTCGAAAATCGTGAGCCGCATGCGATCCCAACGGAAATTCGGCGTGTGGGCCGGTTCGGGAAAGCGCAACAGACCGACGTTCGCGCCGCCAGGTATGTGTGCGTCGATCCAATCGGCGGCGTGGGTCTTGGTTGAAAACGCGCCGGCCTCGCGATGTAAATTAAGCAAATAGGCTGATGCGCGTGCGCCCGTTTCGGCCAGAGCCGCGGCGAGTAAAATCGCCCGCATCGGGCGTGGCAGTGCCGCGATAAGATCCGCCGCGAGGACGACCGCGAGGGCTACACCCGCGTAATGCAAACGCATCGAACTGGTCGACGCGGCAAACGAAGAAAAACGCCCAAGCACGAGGACTCCGCCGCCGAAGATCAAAATGCTGAGCAATCGCCGCTGCGAACCGGCGAACAATCCGCGGAGTATCCCGAGTGCTGCCAGCGAACCGAGGCCTATCCCGATTTCTTCCGGCACGACGCGGGTCACGAATGCGACTAAACCGCGCGTGCGCAGTGAAAAGCTCGACGGCGAATAGACCATTAATTCCCACGCAAAGTGTTTTGGCGCAAATACCAGGAACGGATTGGTCACAACTATTACTCCCACGCCGGCGGCACACGCGCCTAACACGGTCCCCCAAGGTCCCTCACGGCGAATCAATCGCGCGAGCACCGGGAGACCGATCGCATACGACGCCGCCAAATTGCCCCCGGCCGCAGCACCCGCGCACAAACCGCAGAGAAGATAATCGATCCATCGCCCTTCTTCGACCGCGCGCAGTGCGCAATACGCCGCGGTGACCAGCCAGAACGCGGCGACCGGGTGGGGCTTGAGCACGTGCGAGTTGACCACGGCGACGGGAACCAGCGCCCACAGCAGTGCTGCCGCCGTCCCCGTTCCCCGACCGGACAGCGCTCGTCCGAGTTCAAAAAGCATCCAGACCAAGGCAAGATGAAAAAATAGCGTGTAAAGACGGCCGACCAAGTAGAGCCGAGCCATATCCCCCGGAACGGACAAATAATGTGCGAGGTCCGCAGTCACGACCACCAGCCGCACGACATGCGCCGCAGCGAGAACGGCTCCCAGCGGATAAATAAAAGCTCCGCCATATTGCGCGTATAGCGGCTCGAATTCAAACCGCCACGGACGCATGCGTCCCAGGATGATAAACGATTTCTTTTCATCGGGATTGACCGTCTGCGTCAGCAAGGAGCGCGCCGAATTAATCAGCGGCGGTGGTGGAAACGACCAGCCCGCGGGAACGGTCACGCGGCCGACCACGGACGTGTTGGGCTCATCGGGGCGCATTTCCGCGTGCGAGCGCTCGATTTCGGCATAAAGTTTATGCCACTGTTCGGCCAGTTTCGTCGAAAAATCGGACGACGAGCGAATTTCGGGAGGAAGTGCGCGTAAACGCGCGACGCCGGGCAGCCCCCCGGTGATGCCTGTGAGTCCGGTTACCAGCGCCACTGCAAGTGCTGCGAAAAGTCCGGCCTCCGTGCGCCAGCCCCCGCGCTGCTTCTTCAAGCGCCACAATAGCCGCATGTACGCTGGCAGCAGTTTCCAAGCGTTCGCCTTCGAGGCCCCCCCAACGCGTGGCGCGTAGTGTATCGGCAGCTCGATCACCCGCCCGCCGGCGGCGAGTATTCCCACCAGCAGATCTTGTTGTACCGAAAAATCCTCGGCCGCGGAGCCGACGGCCATCGCGGCCGCGCGGTCATAGAGTCTAAATCCGCTCGACGACTCCCGCACCGGCAAGTCCAATACCCGCCTAGTCACCATATTGAGCGCGCGACTTAAAATCTGCCTCAGTATCGGCATGTCCGCCGATCCACCGCGGCAATAGCGCGATCCAATGATTAGTTCCGCATCGCCCCGCTTCCCCCAAAACCGTGCGAACTCCCCCGGATCGTGGGAACCGTCCGCATCGAGAAGCCCGACCCATGGAGCATGGGCGGCCGCGATGCCCTCTCTGACGGCGGACCCGAATCCGCGCCCTTTTTGGCGCATGACGATCGCCCCGTGCGAAGTGGCAACGGCCGCCGTGCCGTCCTGAGAGCCGCCATCGACGATCAGGATCTCGCCGCGAACGCCAAGCGTGCCCAGCACGGCTTTAATCCGAGGAATCAGAACCGCGAGGCCGGCGGCTTCTTCGAGAGTGGGCATGACGATGGTCAGATCAGGGCGCTCGCTCATGGGCTTGGAAATAAAGTTTAACGTGCATTGCGGAAAATTCCGGTGGAGTAAAGATCGTAAAGTGCGAGATAAAATGTCGGCGAGACCGCCGCCAAGAGCACAGTGGCCGCGCGAAAGAATGCGTGCGGCGTCATGGGTAGATCCTTCAGGCCTTCGCTCCAAGCGCTCAGCGCTGCGCGCGGATTGGCGCGCAGCGCTTCGAGCAGGACGCGACGCCGGAATATCTCCGCCTTCTCGGCACCGACGGCAGCGGCGGACATGTGCAATCCGCGGTCTTCCAACCAGCGGTCTAGGGCCCGCCGATATATCGCACGGTGCTTCAAATCCCCTTCGATCTTTCGCGCGTCTTGGTAATTGCCGGCGTACCAGTTGGCGCCGTGAATACGCCGTAACGCCAGCGGCCGGGGCATGTTGACGACATCCCAGTCGAACAGGGTTCGCGCGACCATCCAATCGTCCAGGTAAAAAAATAATTCCGTCGGCAGAGGCAGTGCCACGGCCAGCGCCTCGCGCCGAAAGACCAGCCCGGACACCGCGGTCAATTCCGTGCGACCAGAAATAAGGTCGTCGAGAACGTAGCGCGCCGGCCACGACGGGAATCGCCTTGGGAGCGGGCGCAAATGCGCGTCGCAGTCTTGGAGGAAGTGCTGGACTGCGCCGACCTTCGGATCGTCGAACTGCGGGAGAACGGCGGCAAGCTTCCCGGGCTGCCACACGTCGTCGGCGTCGAGCAGGGCGACGATTCCGCCGTGGGATTGCGCGAAGGCCCGGTTGACCGCGGACGTCTGCCCCGAACGAGGCTGGAAGACAGCGCTGACGCGCTCTCCATAAGACTCGATGACCGCGCGACTGTCGTCGGTAGAGCCGTCATCAACGACAATAATTTCCAAATCCCGCGTCGGCACACCTTGCGCGATGACCGAATCGATCGCCGCTGCGAGAAAGCGCCCGTAGTTGAAATTATTGATGAGGACGCTAACTCGGGGAGCCATGGACTAGTGCCGCTTGAAGTAGTCGCGAAATTGCTCGATGACGTAGTCGGCGTCGTTGGCCGTCATGTATTGGTGGCAGCCGATGTAAAATCCCGAGCGATTGAGCGCGCGCGCGACCGGATAGCGACGCTCCAGGTTTCCGAAGAGGCGCTTGTAAACCGGCTGATTGAGCAGCGGAAGCAGGTCGCGCGTCTCGACTCCGCGGTCCTCGAGAAAGTTGACGAGGGATTTCTTGTCCTTGCCGCGCAAGACCAGCCCATACAGCATATAGGTGTGGTCCCGGTCGGGCGGACACATCGGCAACTGTAGCCGGTGCTCGAATTCGCGAAGACCGGACGTCAGGCGCGCCGCCATCGCCAAGTGGCCTTTAACGATCGTGTCTTTTTCCTCGAGTTGGGCCAGGCCCAGTGCGGCTTCGAACTCGGTGGCGCGGTAGCTATGGCCCACCGAAATGAATTGGAATCGTTTCGCAACGATCTCATGCAATCGGTCGCCCGTCGCATTTTTATCGTCGTCGATCGACAGGTAGATCGAATCACGCCCGTGGTTCATAAGGCTGCGCAGGCGAATGTAAAGGTCCGGATCGCTCGTCGTCGCCAGGCCCCCGACCCCGGTCACGATGTAGTGCGCGACGTACGTCGAAAAGCAGCCGACGTCGCCGAGGGACCCGACCTTGCGGCCTTTGTATCGCGCGAACATGGTTTCCGCAGAATCTTCGATCACTTTCAGCTTTTTATTCTTAGAGATCTCGAGGATCGGATCCATATCCGCCGGCAAGCCCAGCAGGTGCACCGGAATCACCGCGCGCGTCTTGCGGGTAATCTTTGCGGCCATCTGCGCCGGATCCAGCGTATAGGTCAGTGGATCGACGTCGACGAACACTGGCTTCATCCTATTGTGCAGCACAATATTTGACGTCGCTATGAACGTCACCGCGGGAACAAGAACCTCGTCGCCGTCCTTCCAGTCGTGCTTCTCCTTCAGCGCCTGAAGCGCGATCTGTAGCGCGCTGGTGCCGGAGTTGCAGAAAATCGCGTGGCGGCTGTCGTGCTCGGCGGCAAACGCCGCCTCAAAGCGCTCGTGAAACGGCCCGTACGAGAGCCGGTTCGTGCGCAAGACCTCGGCGATATACCGGCGCCCGCGCGGGCTGACGGCAAATCCGCCGACTCCGATCTCCCGAGGAGTACGGGATTTCACGTTTCGCGCGCGATTGGACATTTCCGTGGGGAAAGTTTAACAAAGTTGGATGAACCGTTGACGTCTATGGGGTCAAAGGTTATACTCCGGACCAAATGCAAGCTGTCATTCTCGCCGGCGGTTTAGCGACTCGCTTGCGACCTGTGACGGAGAAGGTCGCCAAAGCGATGGTAGACATCCATGGCAAACCGTTCCTGGATTACCAGTTGCGACTTCTCAAAAAGAACGGCATCGATGACGTCGTGCTGTGCGTCGGGTACCTGGCTGACCAAATTCGGGGCCACTTTAATGATGGAAAGGCTCTCGGAATGAGAATTCACTACAGCGAAGACGGCCCGACACTAATGGGAACCGCCGGCGCCCTGCGAATAGCCGAACCGCTCCTCGCAAATCATTTTTTCGTACTCGACGGCGACGCCTATTTGCCGCTTGATTATCGCGCAATCATGGAGGCGTACGAAAAAAGCGGCCGTGAAGCCTTGATGGTCGTCTTCGAGAATCACAACCGCTATGACCAGAGCAACGCGGCCATAGAAGACGGCCGCGTGACCGCCTATGACCGTTCCGGCAAGATCTCCGGGCTGGTTCACATCCATGCCGGCATCAGCGTTTTATCCAAAAAATGCCTGAAGAAAATTCCGAAAGATCGCCCTTCGGCCCAAGACGAGCTTTGGAGCGACCTGATTTCGCGCGGCGAGCTTGCCGCTTTCGCAGCCCCCCACCGTTTCTATGAAGTCGGCTCGATGGCGGGGCTGGAGGAATTTCGCCGGTCCCACGGAGACTGCGCCCCCGATAAGTAGCGGGCGGCTGTGGCAAAGGGATAGAATTCCCTTCTTGCTGAATCACGCATCGCGCATTCTTAAAAATCGGCTGGCCAACGCCCATCCCGCCTTTTTATTTGCGCTGATTCCTCTCGCCGCCTGGTGGCAACCGCTGGTGACGGGGCGCGCGTTATTTTACGACGTGCTTTACAAGCTGTTCTTCCCTAACCAGGAATTCTTTCGCCGTTCGATCCTTTCCGGCGTTTTCCCGTTATGGAATCCCTTTATCTATTCGGGAGTGCCCTTTGCGGCCAACATGCAGTCCGCCGTTTTTTACCCGTTTACCTACGTCAGCCTGCTGCTGGACTATCCGCGGATGCTCGCCTTCAATACGTGCGTCCATACGGGCTTGGCCGGCGTCTTCATGTACTTTCTGGCAAAAAGCATGGGCCGCTCGAAAACCGGGGCGATCGTCAGCGCGCTGGCATTTTCCCTGAACGGAAATTTCATCCTGCGGTACGCGTTTCCGAGCCATTTCCATAGTTATGTTTGGCTGCCGTTGATACTCCTGGCCTACCACAAACAAAACCTTAAAATTTGGCAGGCCTGGCTCTGCGGGTCCATGGCGCTTTCCCTGCAGCTGTTCGCAGGCCACCCCCAATATCTGATGTACAGTTTCCTCGCACAAGGCATCGGGCTCGTCTTCGCGGAGAATAAAAAACGCTGGCTCGCGATCCTTCTCGGGATCACGGGCCTCTTCGCGATCCTCGCCGCCGTTCAGTTGGTCCCGACGGCCGTATTCTCCGGCGAATCGGTCCGATCGACCGCGGCCCGAACCTCGGTTTTCGGTTTCGATTGGGCGATGGCTAATTCCATCCGGCCGTCTGAATTCCTGGTCATGCTGCTCTCTCCCCAATGGAATTATTTTTTCACGCCGACCTCCGGGGATCCGCACATCGTCGGATTCTATTTCGGCCCGATTCTGCTCATCTGCGCGGCCTTATCTCTAAAAACGAAATGGTCTAGTTCACGGGTATTCTGGGGAATGACGCTGCTTGGGATCCTGCTCAGTTTCGGCCGCTATTTCCCGCTCTACCCGCTCATTTATGAGTCGTTTTCGATATTCCAGTCTTTCCGATTCCCCTCCCAGGCGATGTATCTGGTCTGCTTTGGGATCGCGATCCTCGCCGGCATTGGCGCCGACCTCGCGCCGCCGAAGCTGAGACGTTGGCTGCCGGTCTTGGCCGCAGCGGATCTTCTGTTCTTCGCATGGCGAGGAACCGTCCTCATGGATCCGATCGTCTATCGTTCAGTTCCCGCGACGGTCACGGCGGTCGGCTCGGATGCGGACTTGCCCCGCATCATGCTGACTCCGCGCACGCGCAGCCAGCTCTCCATGACCGGGCGCGGCGAAGCGGACGCTTGGCTTAATTTCAAAAACACTCTATACCCGAATTTCCCGATGGCCTACGGACTTTACGCCGCCGACGGACAAGAGGAGCTTCGTTATGCCCGCTACGAAAAAATTCTGGACGCGATCGACTCGGCCCCCCTCTCCCCGTGGATCGACATCGTCGGGATCAAGTATGTTTTTTCCTACTGGGGGCTGCCGACGAAGTTTCTCGTCGCCGCGAAAACCCCGACCGTCAACATCTTCCGCAATCCGTCGCCTCTGCCGAAAAGCTACGTCGTCTTCGACTCGATTCAAATTCCTGACGATCGCATCCTCGATTACGTCCGTCGCATGGGATCCCAAAGCCTGAGAAAAACCGTCGTCCTCCCGGAAAGCCCGGTCCGCCGTCAAAAATGCGCGACCGCGAAGTCCACGACGGAAATCCTGGACTACAGCTCGCAATCCCTGGCCATCGCCGCCGACAGCCCCTGCCCCGGGTGGTTGGTATTGGGCGACGCATATGACCCCGGATGGCAGGCGACGGTCAACGCGACCCCGACGAAGGTCTTTCGGGTCAATCTGGCCCAAAGGGCCGTAGAAATTCCCGCGGGGAAATCTTTGGTCCGATATAACTATCGGCCACGATGGTTCTTCTCCATCGCGCTTTTGTCCGGGATCAGCTGGCTGACGGGTTTTCTGCTGCTCATTCTATAGTCCGCCTTGCCGGTTTGATACAATCGCTGCGCGATGCTTGAATACGCGTTTTTGACGTTCGGCTCCTTGTTCGCGATCGTAGATCCGTTCGCGGCGATCCCGACCTTCCTCGCGATGACGGCAAGCGACACTCCCGCCCAGCGGCGGCGAATGGCGCGCACCGCGTGCGCGACCTGCGCTGGGGTGATGGCCGCGTTTGCCCTGCTCGGCCCCTCGATTTTTCACTTGTTCGGCATCACCTTGGCGTCCTTCCAGGTCGCCGGCGGCCTGGTTCTGCTCTTATCCGCGTTGGACATGTTGCGCGCCCAAAAATCGCCGTTAAAAGAGACTCCGGAGGAGATCGCCGAGGGCATGAGCAAGGACGACATCGCAATTACGCCGCTAGCGATACCACTGCTGGCAGGTCCCGGCGCGATCACTACGTCGATTGTTCTCTCAGGCCGCGCAACGACACTTGGGCACAAAGCCGTCTTTTTCATTCTGATCGGAGCCGTGGCCTTTCTTAGCTACTGGACGCTGGTGCTCGCCTCGGAAAGCGCGAAGCGGCTGTCATCGACCATCATCAACATCATCACCCGCCTGATGGGCCTGCTACTGGCGGCGATCGGCGTGCAGTTCATCCTCTCGGCCCTCAAGCTGGGATGAGCGCCGGACCGGCCTGCCCGCTGTGCGGCGGTGCAGCCCCGAAGACCTTCGTGCGCGAACGCCGCGGCTATACCCTTTGGGATTGTGCGCAATGTGGCGTCGGATTTTGCGAACCGTTTAAGAACCCGGGACCCGAATACTACGAGCATAACAGCGATCTTTACTCGATCAAGATCGATACGAAGACTGATCCGATGTCGTATGAGTACGATGAGGCTCTGGACCTACTGAAACGCACCGTTGCTCCGGACTCGCGGCTACTGGATGTAGGCTGTGGGGCGGGCGGATTTCTCCATCGCGCCCGAGAGCTGGGGCTGTCGGCGTCGGGAATTGATTTTAATTCGGAACGGGTGAAAGCGTTGCGCGAAGCGGGTTTTGATGTGTTCCAAGGCAGCTTGCCTAATTACGCGCGCCAATCTCCGGCGCCATTCGACGTGATCACGATGTTTGAAATCATCGAACATCTCGACGATTTATTCGACGAGCTGGCTGCCGCGAAGTCGATCCTCAAACCCGGCGGCCTACTGATCATCGGGACTCCCAATCGAGATCGCCGCTTCGATCCTTTCCAGGGTCCGGGGCTTGAAGACATCGACAACCCCCCACATCACCTCACGCGTTGGAGCCAAACCGCCTTGCGCGGTGTCCTGACAGAAGCTGGATTCAATGTCGAGCAGTGCCGGCCTCTCGGTTACCCCCTGGCATTGACGCAATTGATGTTTCGGAACACTTTACGATTAGGTCTGGCCACGAAGGCGCTAGGCACCGAGCAACTGCGCCATGCTCCCGCGGCAAATGTCGCGCCGGCGCGGGCCGGGGCCGTGCGCGTACTGGTAGCGATTAAAGAGTTTCTCCTCAACACCGCTGCCGCAATCGGCTATCCCGCGTTTCGCCTCGTATGCGCGGCCTGCGGCTGGCAGGGCGCGATTTTGTTCGCGGCCGCTCGGCGATTATAATTTAGCCTCGAGTGTCTTCATTTATCCAGTGCTGGAATGGTCACAGGAATCTATATAAAATTGGTCTCCAATGACAAAATAGGAAAACAAGCCTCCTAATCGGACTTCTCCACAGAAAAATTTTAAAAGTGCGCCGCAACTCCACGTCCCATTCGACCAATCGTCGTCTTTAGGTTAGCGGCAGGCCGCGGCGGGTTCGCCGGGCGCCAACGCGTGACGGTGCCACAATTCCAGCATCAGCAGCGCCCAGAGGCGATAGCCGTGGTCGCGGCGACCGGATTGATGTTCGTCCCATAGGCCGAGCAAACCTTTTTCCGTGAAATAGCCGCGGTCGAGGGCTTCCTTGGATAGAACATGCTCGGCCCAATAATCTTTAAGGGGGCCGCGGAACCAGGTTCCCAGCGGAATTCCGAAGCCCATTTTTCCGCGCGTGAGGATTTCCTGCGGCAATAAGTCCTTGAAAGCCTCTTTGAATATCCATTTGTGGCCGCGCAGGCCTTTGAGCTTCCACTCCCCGGGCATGCGGTAGGCCAGCTCGACGAATTCATGGTCGAGCAACGGCGAGCGGCCTTCAAGGGAGCAAGCCATCGTCGCGATGTCCACCTTCGTCATCAGGCATTCGGGCAAGTAGGTCTTGAAGTCGACGTAGAGCATGCGATTGACGAAATCCTCGCCCGCGCAGTCGGCGAAGGCTTTCTCCATGTAGCGTTTGGCGCCGCCGGCGGAGGTACTCAACAGTCGTTTAAATTCCGGGGAGTACAATCCGGGCTTGTCGTCCTCGGCGAAATAGCAGATCATCTTGAGGTGACGTCCGGGCAGATCATTAAACAGCGCGGAACGCAGGAAGCGCTTTGCCCGCCACACGGTTCCGAACGGGGCATTGTATTCGGGGAGCATTTCAGTGCCGGCCTTAAGTGCCGCGAGCACCGGCCCGGGGAGTGAATCGGTGACGCGGGCCATCTTCATTGCGAAATACCGCAGGTAGCCGCCGAAATTCTCGTCGCCGCCGTCGCCGTTGAGCGCCACGGTCACGTATTTGCGGGTTTCGCGGGAGACATAGTAGGTCGGCAAAGCCGAGGCGTCCGCGTAGGGCTCGCCGTAATGCCAAGCCAATTTCGGTAGGACGTCGGTCATCTCGGGCTTGACGATAAATTCCGTGTGATCAGTCTTGTAGCGGTCGGCGACCATTTTCGCGTAATGCGTCTCCGAGAATTTCTCCTCGTCGAAGCCGATTGAGAAGGTCTTCACCGGCTTGGTCGACAGACCCGCCATTAGAGCCACGATAATCGATGAATCGACGCCCCCCGAAAGGAACGCGCCGAGTGGCACTTCTGAAATCATGCGCAGCTTCACCGACTCGGTCAATTTCTCGCGCAGGAGGTGTTTGGCCTCCTCCACGTCGTTGGTGACATGCGGCTGGCCGATAGGCAGGTCCCAGTAGCGTTCAATCGTGCTCCGGCCATTTTCCCACGTCAGCGTGTGGCCGGGAGGAAGCTTGCGGCAGGATTTATATGCGGTGATCGGCGACGGGATGTATTGCAACGACAAATACATGTCGATGGCCGTTGGGTCGGTCTCGCGCGTTAGCGATGGGTCGAGCGCGAACAGGCAGCGCAGTTCCGAGGCGAAGAGAAAGGTCCCGTCGGGGCGCTCGGCGTAGACCAGCGGCTTTTTGCCGATGCGGTCGCGCGCGATAAAGAGACGGCGCTTTTTCTTATCCCAGATCGCTAGCGCGAACATCCCGCGCAGTTTTTTCACGCAGGCAGCACCCAAGTCGCGGTACAGCGCCAGGATCACCTCGGTGTCGGATTTCGTTTTGAAATGATGGCCCGAGGCGATCAACTCGTCGCGGAGCATCTGGTAGTTGTAAATCTCGCCGTTGAAGACGATCCAGAGGTTATCGTCGTCGTAAGACAGGGGCTGGTGGCCCGTGCTCAGATCGATGATCGACAGGCGGCGCATCGCCAGGCCGACGGGGCCATCGGTGAAAAAGCCCTCATCGTCGGGACCGCGATGGGCGATCAGGTCGCTGGCTTTTTTAAGCGCCGCGCGGTCGGCGTCGCGCCCCCCGCCATAGACCGCCCCGCAAATGCCGCACATGGGGCGATTTTAGATTATTTAGGACGGAGCGCCTTCAGACGCTGTCTTAAGAAACGCTGATCTTCGACGGGAAGCAGCACCCAGGCCGTAGCGGCATAGGCGACTGCGCCGGCGGCGCACAGCGCGATCAAGGTCGCCCAGCCGTCAACCCGATTCCGCAAGGTCCACACCACGGTCATTAGCAGTATTGTCCCCGCCAGCGCCGGCCACAACGCTTCTTTTATGAAACGAACGGGATCGAGCCGGATCGCTCGGTAATGAGAGTACCACATCACGATCCCGGTGGCCGCAACCTGGGCGACCAAAGAGCCCAACGCGGCGCCGAGCAGCCCCCAGCGCGGAATCAACATCGGCCAAAGGGCGAGACAGATCACCGCTTGGCTCCATTGCGACGCAGACGTCCAGACGCCGCCCTTTCGTCCCGCAGCGATTGCCGCAGGCAGGAAGCCAAGCAGGCCAATTGCTTGTGTCAGCACCATCACGCGCGCGGGCCACACGCTTTCGTCTCCGAAGCGTCCGCCCATCCAGAGGGACAGAAACTGCGGCATCACTGAAAACAAGAGGGCGTAGGCGGGTGCCAGCAGCGCGACGAGCACGCGTGAGCAGCGCAAATAAACGCGCTCGAGCTCCGCACCGGATTCAAGATCGATGCCGCCTATAACGGGAAGCAGCGCTGACGATGCCGCGGCCGGAAGCATTTGCATGCGCTGCAATAGCCCCAAGGGTACCGCGTACAAGGTGAATTCCGCCAAGGAACGCAGTCCGGCGATAAATACGCGAACGAGCTGGCCGCTCGCAAACGACGCGAACGTCCCTGGCCAGAACCCGATGCAATACGCCGAAAACGTCCTAAGATCCACACCGCCGCCAGCCCCGGCAGCGCCATCGTCGCGGGTCATGCGCCAGAATTCCAGACAAGAGGCTGCCGCGATCAGTCCTTGAATGATCACAAACCACGCCGTCGCTCCTCCCAAGCCACGACCCGCTGCCAAGACGGCTACGGCGCCGATATTCGGCAAAGTTCCCTGGGCCAGCGTGATCAACCCGAAACGCCGATAGCTCTGATATCCCTGGAATACCGACGTCGACCAGGCGGACACGGCCATAAAAAATCCGGCCACGGCCGCCGCGCGAATCATCCACACTCCGTGGGTCACCAACGACGGCGGGAAATCGAATCCGCGGCCTATCAACCACGGCGCCGCCGACCAAACGACGAGGCTCGCCAAAAGGGAGGCGCCGAGCTGCAGTTTCGCCCCGTTGAGGGCCGCTGTCCGCGCCGCCGCGCGATCCGAGTCGCTTATGGCCTCGGCAATGAACCGGATGATCCCGAGACCGGCGCCCATGTGCATCAACGTCACCCAGCCGGCGCAGGAAAGCATGACCAAGAACGCGCCGTAGTTCTCCTCTCCGAAGCCATGAACAAGTCGCGGAAGGAGGAAGAAATTGACCACCGCGATGCCAAGCGGGCCGATCAGTCCGGCCATGACGCCGCTGGCGAATCGCTCGCCGCGGCTCATCGCCGGGCCGACGAGGCCGGCGGTGAGAGCGGGCTTTCTGCGCAGGTGATGAAGTTGTCCGTCAAGATATGGGTAGAGTGGATGAGCCCTGAACCCGTGGCGGCGTGTAGATAGATGCGGGCGCCCTGCTCAATGAGGCCCCACATCATGCGGCGCAGCACGGCGCGAAACCCATCGCCGGAAGGAGGCACTGGAAATGAAGTCGGGGAGACGAAGCCGCAAGCCAACAAAACCTGCGACATGCTCCCAGGCGTAAAGGCGTTCTCATGAGTAAAATCGCCGTAGCGAATGCGCCCCCAACTGAAGGCCTCGGCATTCACCGTCTGTATGATCAGTTTTCCCCCAGGCCGCAGCGCGCTGAAACAAGCGTCCAAATGGAGTTTTTGTAACCGACCTGCTGAAGCCAGTGCAGCAAAGGCCCGTAACCACATCCCACATCAGCGATGGAAGCGGCGCGATCAGCAGGAAGATGGGCCCGAAAGATTGTTTCGTAAGACTCAGCGGAACGGGCCAGCCCCTCCGCCGTGGGGGTGCCCACCGTTTTCATGTGCGTGCTCACATAGGCGTCATACAATCGCTGGCGATAGTCGGCCATAAGTTGATCCTATCTTTTTCTCATTTTGAGCTGTTTGACTTAAAGACGCTCATAGAGAGCGACCAAGCGGGCGGCGATGCTGGGATAAGAGTATGCGGCAGCTCGCGCTAAGCCTTTTTCTCGCATCTCACGGCGACACCCCGAGTCCGAAATCACGCGTTGCATCGCGCCTTGGATCGCTTCGACGTCCCGTGGGGGCACGCACAGCGCGACACCGCCGACCGATTCTTGAACCCCGGGAAGGTCTGACGTGATGAACGGCGTGCCGCAGGCCAAGGGCTCTAATCCGTAACCAAAACCCTCGATGCTCGTGGGATGCACGACCGCCTCCGCCAGCGAATAAACAACCGGCAAGTCTTCAATCGATACATATCCCGTCGTAAAAACACGCCCGCTCACTCCCAAAGCGGCGGCTTGCGTGAGTAGCTCCTTGAGATGCGCGTTGACAGCGCCGACGAAAACCAATTGGCAGTCGGACGCCAGCCCGTCGCGGCACAAAGTGACGAACGCGCGCAGGATAACGTCGGCGTTTGTGCGGTTGGCGGGAACAAATGGTCCAATACTCATCATGAAGCGCGCCGGCAAACCATACCGTGCCCTCACTTGGTCGCGGATTGAGCGGTCCTCGATCGGTCGGAACAAATGTAAATCGACTCCCGTCGGAATCACCTCGATTTTCTCGCCGGGCAGTCCGTAAAACCGCATTAAATTCGCCTTGGTCGTCGCACCTGTCGCCACGATCGCGTCGGCGCGACTTGCGCGGTCAAAGGTCCTAGGAGAGGAAATCTTACGCCCAGGATCGACCACACCGTCCGCGGGTTGCGTCTCCTCCATCAGGTCATAAAAAGTCACGACCGTCTTGGCTTTTTTGATATGCGGCAGTCGTCCGCCGCTGAGCATGTGGTAAACGGAGAAGCGCCGGCCCCGGAGAAGCAGCGGCTCTACCACCGGAACGCCCCATCCCACATCCCAGGTGTCCACGATTGAATCCGGGAATTTTCGAAAAAGGCGCTCAAAATTCGGCTGGTTGGGGACGTAAAGGCGCTCGCATTTGCGAGCATAGTCCCGGAAAAAATAGGAGAACACGGTGTACCGGTTGGAATTATCGACCTCGGCGATCCCGCGGATCATATTCTCGGTGTAGTAATCGATCCCGCGCTTAACGTCCGCATTGAGACCGACCTCGAGCGCCACGCTGATCGGCGCGCTCATGCGACCTCGATCCACGCGCGTCCCGGCGCATGCGCGGGCGCCACATGCGGAGCGCCGTATGGTCGGTAATGTTGTGCGACGGTTCTTGGGCTAAAACGTCCCGGGGTCCAGTCCGTCCGAACAAAAAATGCGTTGACGCCACGGCTGTCGCACCCCACGAGCGCATAGCCTTTCGAAAGACCCAGCCGGGCCAGCGCCTCGAGACTGGCGCCGAAGTAATCCGTGCGGTCCCATCGGAATCCTGGATCATAAGCGATCGTCCTACTTTCCGGCGGAGGAATCGTCGCGTTGTACTCGATGGTCACCACGCGGGGGCGTCGGGAAACGATTGCCTTCCAGATCCACCAATCATTACCGTCAACATCGATCGACAAAAGGTCGGGCTCGTGGGGAACCTGATATTTATCCAGTAGAATCTCGATGTTCTCAGCGGTCACGAATTCACGCTGCACGCCCGGATGAGGCGGATCATGCGGGTCCATTTGTAGTCCCTCCCAGCCGCGTCGTCGGAGACGGCGCGTGTTGCAGACCGCCCCATCCTCGACCCCAAACTCGACGAAGAACCGATTGGTCTCCCCGATTACCGTGAAAATAGCCTGAATTATTCCGTCCTCGCCATTTTGGGAACTGTATCGTTTTTCAAAATCGGTGAGGTCCGATATCGGCTGGCGCATCAATTGCAGCTGCCAGAACCGACGTGCATCCACCGCGGCGTGATCGCAAGCGCGGCTCAGGCGCTCGCGCAGAGGATAAGTGGTATCAAGGACGCGCTTGGGCACCCAGCGCCGGAAAAAAACCCTCACGCGGGCACGGAGTGCGTCGTCGGCAGTGGGAATAGGAGCCGCCCCCCGCCGCGAATATATTCGGCTTCCTTTTGAACGAAAAAGTCCTTAAAGTGCCAGGGCAGGATGAAAAGATATTCCGGACGCACCGATTTGACTTCGGCCTCGGAGACAATCGGGATCAACGTTCCTGGCGTGAACGCTCCGAGCTTTTCGGTGTTGACCTCGCCGATGCGTGGAAGATCTTTTTCCGTGATGCCACAGTACTGGAGAATCACGTTTCCTTTTGTTGACGCGCCATAGCCAAGTACGGTTTTGCCTTCGGCACGGGTGCGATCAAAAAATTTGCGCAAATCGTCGCGGTGACGGACAACCGCTTTCGCGAAATTCTGAAACGGAGCAAGCCCGCGGAGAGGCTCTTCTTGCTGCAATAGACGTGCGATATCCGCGGCGCACTCGGGCAGAGCCGATCTCTTCTTTGACACGGTCAAAGCAAAACTGCCGCCGTTAACGTCATTCAATTCGAGGGCGACGATTTTAAGCCCGGCCCGATCGAACATCCACTTCATCTGCCGCAGCGCATAATACTCGAGGTGTTCGTGGCAAATGGTGTCGTAGGCGTTCATCGAGAGCATCGTGGGAAGGTAGCTCTGTTCCAGAAGCCAGACTCCGTCGTCGGCCAGCATGTCGGCGATCGCGGCGACGAACTCGAGCGGAGAATCGAGGTCGTAAAACATCGCGATCGACGTGATCAGCCGCGCCTTGCGTTGGCCAAAATGAGATTTCGACGTAGCACCCGAAAAAAAATCTGGGATCAGCCGGACGTGGGCGGGGTAAAAACTGCGGAAATGCTCCCCGGTCGGGTCCATGCCGACGAATTCGACGTCGGGCCGAACCGGATATGACCTGAGCAAGGTCGCGTCGTTCGATCCGATATCGACGACCAAATCACCCGCCCGCAGCGGAACGTGCGCCAACACGTCCTGCACGCGCTTCTGCAGATGCCGCACCATCGACGCGTTCAGCCCCGAGCGGTAGCCGTAACGGTCGCCGTACATCTCATTTTTGTCATATGACTGCCGCAATTGGACGAGGCCGCAGGTCCGTCCATCGGGCGTTTGCGCGCATTTCACCAGGGTTACGGGGCCTTTCGTGACGGCTTCGTCGCGCGAGCGCGGGAAGACTCCCGTCAAGGCCTGTTCGCCGAGTGACAATAACTCCACAAGCTCGGTATTGCCGCATATTCGGCAACGCGCGACGTCCGTCCAGGGCTTCATAAGTGGGACGATTATACATTTTGACGCTCGTACTCATCCGCGTCGGCCGAGGGATGCCGGGGTTTGTTATACTGCCGGTCGATGCCTCGAGCGCTCATTTTCGGCGTCGCCGGCCAAGACGGATCCTACCTCGCCGAACTCATTGTCTCCGAAGGCTGGGAGGTATATGGCGCCGTGCGGACCATGGAAGAGAGCTCCCTCGAAAGGCTTTCGGCTGTCCGCGAGAAAATTCGGCTCGACGCGGTCGATCTCCGCGATCAGTCCAGCGTCGACCGGATCTTAGCCTGGGCGCAACCCGATGAGATCTACAACCTTGCCGGTCAATCGTTCATGCCGGCGACATGGGAAAAACCAGTCGAGACGTCGGACATAGCGGCATTGGGCGCCGCTCGCATATTAGACGCGATGCGCCGGCTGCGACCGAAGGCTCGATTTTGCCAAGCGACGTCTTCCGAAATGTTCGGACGCCCACAGCTTAGTCCCCAAGATGAGCGCACGCCGCTGGCTCCATTGACCCCATACGGCTGCTCCAAGGTCTTCGCGCATCATCTCGCCGCCGCCTATCGGGAAAAATACGGGATTTTCGCCGTCTCGGCGATTTGCTTCAACCACGAATCCCCGCGCCGTCGTCCGGAATTTGTCACCCGCAAAATTACCCGGGCCGCGGCGCGCATTAAACTCGGTCTCGATAAAGAACTGCGCATCGGCCGCCTCGATTCCAGGCGCGACTGGAGCTTCGCGGGCGACACTGTCGAAGCGATGCGGCTTTCCCTGCGTCGCGACGACCCCGCGGATTATGTGGTCGCTTCCGGCCTCAGCCACACGGTGAAGGATTTCATTAGGACCGCGTTCGCCATCGTCGAACTCGATTGGAAACGGTATGTCATCGAAGATCCGTCATTGATGCGGTCTGAAGGCGCCGTCCCGCTCTGCGGTAACGCAGCGAAGGCCCGACGCGAACTGAAGTGGGCGCCGCGCGTCGGTTTTGAAGAGCTTATCGGCGATATGGTCGAGTGGGACCTGGAGAGCCACCGAACCAATGCGCCGGCGCTCGCAGCACCTTGGCGACCCAAGCTTGGCGCCTAGAAGCCTGAAGGAAATTGCAGTGGGCGACGAGCGCGAAAGCTCGGCACTATCGAACGCGCCTTCGCCAAGAGTGGCGAGAGGCCACCGCGCCGAATTTTGCAGGGCATTACTTCGTCGCCGAAGATATCGGCTGAGTGCCGCAAGCTGTAAGGAAGATTTGGCCTACAGCAAGCCGCGGTATAGCGTTTCGAGCCGGTCGATAACCCGCGAAAGTGAATACGTCTCAATGATTTGGCGGCGCGCCTCATTTCCTATCGTAGCGATCAATCTCCGATCGGAGCAAAGCCGCGTAATTTCTTTTTTCACACCCACTTCGTCGTCGCAGTCGAATAAAAGTCCCGTCGTCCCTGATTGCAGCGTTTGCGCGGTGCCGCCAACGCGAGAAGCAAGCACGGCACATCCCGATGCCATTGCTTCTAGAAGCGCGTTCGAAAGCCCTTCGGACGTCGAAGGCAAAAAGAACACGTCGGCCGCCGCGTAAAAATCGTTTACGTCGTCCTGCGCGCCGAGAACCGAGATATGGCCTCCGGAGCGGGCAGCTATGGCCGCGATCTCTTCGCGCTGCGGACCGTCGCCGACCAATGCCGCGCGTGCGTCCGGTCCGGCGGCCGATAACCATTGCGTCAAAAACCATGGCAAGCGCTTTTCAGGCGAAAATCGGCCGGTGTAAAGGAAAACCACGGACTCTTGGGCCCAGCCCAGGCGTGCGCGCAACGCCGTTCGGACTGAAGGCGTCACGGGATGGAAACGATCTTCATCCACACCATTGGGAAGAACTTCGATCGGAACCGGGCCTAAAAAGTCGCGGGCTTCGTCGGCCAGATCCGGAACGACCGCTAAAAAGCGGGGCCCCAGCGCCCCTAGTAAACGAAGTTTTGCTCGGCCGAACACCGTTTTCGACGATGTCGCCAGCTCGCCGATCCCGCGTCCTCCCCCCAATTTAACCAGAGCTGGCCGCCCGAGCAGGCGAGCGACAAACGCCGCCGCAAGCGCTGGGGAACCCGCCAGATGCGCGTGCACGGCGTCCCATTCGATCCAATGCGCCAACAACCAAAGCCCCGCACTCACCAGAAAAGTCAGAGAGTTCATCGCACCGGGGCCGAAAGCAGGCAGGCGGAAAATCGCGACACCCTGGTGGCTTTCGCGCGGCGGCAAGCCTTTGAGGCGCCGAGTCAGCACCATGACATGATGGCCCCGGCGCGCGAGGGCGACGGACTGCTCAAGGGCTTGCCGCTCCGCCCCACCCACGGTTGGCCAAAATCCAGCGCTGACCATAACGACCGAAAGGGGGCTCACTTTTTCTTATGTCCGAGAATGCCCGGCTTAGGGACGAGGCCATGCACTAACGTGGAAATCGTGGTAAATCCGGCGTCCCAAAACCACTGCTGCAGCTCTTCTTTAGTGTGATGCCACTGATAGGGCGGTGAAATCCAGTCGAAGTTTTCGATCAAGCGCGCCTGAAAGTCGGGATCGAGGGAAAACGTCAAATATTTGATCCCGGGAACCATGCCAAGAACGGTCAATGGATAACACAATGCGTAGACGAACGGGACGGGCAGGCGGGTTGTGAGTAGGCGAATGCAATCGCTGAAGAGATGCCGGATCGCGACGATCCACCATGCCAGTCGCCGATGCCGGACGATCCATTCGCGACCGGGCCGAACCGGATTGTTTGCGAACTCTGCGTACTTCCCAGCTTTTCCATATAACCAGACGGAAAGCTTGCCACCCGGCTTCACGAGCGCTGCGACGGCGAAGAAGGCCGCTTGGGTATCGGCGGTGTGGTGAAGCACGCCCTGACTGTAGGCGAGATCGAAGATTCCTCGCTTAAACGGCGGGCGCAAAAGGTCGCATTCGACCGGATGAAGCAGCGGATCATTCTCCGCGCGCTCGGCCACGCGAATCAGGCTGTCGGACATGTCGGCGGCGACGACTTCAGCCCCAAATGACCGCGCGACCGCGCTGTAACGGCCCATCCCGCAGCCGGCGTCTAATACCAACCGACCTTTGAATTCGTCGCGCCCCAACATGGTTTCTTCGAGAAATGTCGGCTCGTCGATCGCGCGGGAACCGGGATAGCGCAACCACTCCCACCCAAAACTAACCCGCGTTTTGTCCGCCTCGGCAGGGACATCTTCGGGAGGACGCAGGCGCGGGATGCCGTCGCGAATCGGATAATGACGGGAGCAGTCGACGCACGTCAGCTCTCCATAATCCACGTCCTCCTGCAAGCGGGGATGCGTTTCCAAGGACGAAAATCGAAGGTCTCCTGCGCAGCACGGACACGCGAGCAGAGACAAAAGCCGGAGCTTCATCCTTTCTCGACCTCGCTGCGCAAGTCCGCCAATGACAATCCGACGCGGGCAAGCAGGATCATCCCTGTAACGGTGACGAAAAGGTACATCACCATGTGACACACGAGCGCATAGGCCAACGCCTCATTGGGCGCGGCGCCGAATTTCGTCACAATGTCTTTGATCACCGCCTCGAAAGTTCCGATCGCCCCGGGAGCCGCCGGCAACGCGGAACTTGCACCCGCCCACGAGAGGGCCAGCACCGCCCGAGGATAATTCACGACGCCGCCGATGCCCAGCACGCGAGCGCCGGCCCAATACAAGCCCGCGTCGACAGCCCACAAAACCAGACTCCAACCCGCGGCCTGAAACGCCGCGGCCGGTCGGCGCAGCACCGACGCGCCGAGAGAAAGCTGTTCAATCAACCGCTGGGCCTTTGGCCAACGACGAAGGGCGAGGTCGATGGCGCCGCCGTCGGAAATGGATTTTTCCGCGACAGCCAGGATCGCCAGGGCCGAAAGTGCTGCGCCCAGCACCAACGCCGCCGCCAAGCGAACCGACTGCGCAGCGAAATTCGGTGCGGCAAACGTCGCGAGTATAAAAATGGATAACAATGCGGATACATCAAGGGCGCGCTCGACCACCACACTGGCCAGCGCCGCAAAAATGGGTATTTGCAGTCGGCGTGCCGCTAACGCGCCTCGGGCGATTTCCCCCAATCGCATAAAGAGGACATTGTTGACGCCCAACCCGATCACTTCCAGACGAGCGAGCTCCAGAATCGGCGCATCCTGGCGGACCCGTGACAACAGGACTTTCCAGCGGATTGCCCGAATCAGAATATCGAGGTAGACGATGAACGCCATGGGGAGCAGCCATATCCAATGCGCGCCTTTAAGCGCGCGCATCAAGTCCGCGAAACTAACCTGCCGCAGCGCAAGCCACAGGAAGAATCCCGTACCGAGCAGTCCCAAGACGATCGAGATGTTTTTTTTGTTCAAGGCGCCCCCTGGACGCGGCGGAGCAAGGATAACGACCACATCAACCAAGCCGCCAAGGTGAATGCCACTAAGAAAGGCCATGCCGTCGGGCGAAAGTCCATCGTCAAGTCCAAGTAAACCCTCGTCTCCCCGTACGACGCCAGCGGCAGTACTTGAAACAGGCGGTCCCATGTCAATACATCGGCGTCGCGCCCGTTCAGACGCGCATGCCAGCCGGGATATAGCGGAAGCGCCAAGGCGACGGCAGTCGCGGCAACGGGAATCGGGCCCGTCAATTTCCAACGCCCCGGACTATCGATCCAAAGGTAGGGATCGGGCTTGAGGCGCGCCCCAAGCGCATCACGAAAGGTCGCCAAGGGCCACGCGTCTCGCTCTTGAACGCCCTGACTGGAAAGCCTTACCCGCACGCCCGCGCGCTCAAGCCATTGCGATCTCCAATTGGAAATGAAGACGCGGCTCGCGTCTGCGGCGACAGCTCCTTCGGCGTCCGCGGCCCAAGACGGAATGTCTTTTGGGTAAAACGCATCATAACCGTTGACATTCATCATCCGGTACAGGATGGTCTTGTTTTGATTGGCCAGCTCGGGATCCGTCAACACGCGCTGACTTCGCCCGGCAAAAGACTCGACCAAATGGCGGTTCGCAGCCAAAAACGGCGCTGCCTCTTGAGGACGTAAAAATTGGAAATCCCAGACCGCCAGCGGCAAAAACGCCGCGACGAGCACCCCCGCTCGCGCGCCTCTTGGCCATTTCCGATCTTGCAGAATTTTTATGCCCATGCCTGCGAGCAGCAGCGCTCCCCACAAGGTCAGAAACAGCCAGCGAGACGGTGTTCGTAGGTACGATAAGATGGGAAATCTCAGGACCATGCGCGTTATCGGGCCACGCGGCCCAAACCCCAATACCACGCCCAGCACCGCAAGCATGGCCGCGGGCCAGCGGTGGCGGGATCGGGCTAAACCATACACGGCGCCCGCCAAGCACACGGGCCCAATCCAACCGCCGCATGTTTCGAAATAAACTGAAATCACATCCTTCCACTGACCGTCGAGCGGCGTTCCGAGAGCGCCCGGATGAAGCCACGTCCACAGGGCTGTGGGAAACAGCGCATAGGCCAAGCTCGCGGCTCCCGTCCAATGGCCGCGAACCGACTGCGCCAAATACTGCTGGCTAAGAACCCACTGAACGCTCGTCAAAGCGAGGGCCGTTCCTCCGGCAACGCTTAACCGCCGCATTAAAACGCCGCGGCGAGCGGAACAAATACCCCAGAGCGTCATCGCGGCCCCATTCATCACCAAAAATTGACCGTGCCCGGAGAGCAATTGTAGGGCGAACGTCGCGGCAAGAATCTCGACAGCACCCCCAAGCCAGGCCAACCACAGCCAGGGAACCCACGATAGCGCCGCCAACAGCGTCGGGATTCCCGCGGTGACCCGATAGACCAGAAAAGGTGACAAGGCGAAGCCGGAAGCTAGCGCGAACGCTCCGATGCGTCCGATTCGGTGCGCGCGCGCGAGCAGAAACATCCCCGCCCCGGCCCACAGCACGTGAAACGTCGTGTCCCAAACCAACGCCGTCGACACAGGGAAAATGGACGATGCCAATGCCGCGGGATAGAAAAGCGCCGTCTGGGGGTTGGCCAGATGAGGCACGCCCAACAGGATGTAGGGATTCCAAAATGGCAAGCGGCCCGCTTGGAGCTCGGACGCGGTCAGCTCCCGCAATGGAATGTGGTAGGTGAATAAGTCGCCATAATTGAAAAAGACGGCCCCCGGAACGCTCCAGACCGGAAACAGCAGGGCCAGGACCGCCGTACACCATAAACCCAAGACAAAAAGGTCATTGCGCGACATAAGGAATTCGGGAGGCCCGATGATACCAATAGGCTGCGAAAGCCAGCAATGCAAAAAGACTGACCGCAACTCCCCAATGCCAAGACGCCGGATCATACTCGAAGGCAACATGCCATGGCCCTGCCGGCACGACCGCCTTCGAGAAGACTCCCAGCGCGGGCCTAGTTGCAAGCGCCTGCCGCCGGCTCGGCGTCCTCAACGTCGCGCGCCAGCCCGGATAACGCGGCTCCGCTATGAAAATCTCGCCGGCTCCTTCGCCCGAAACCGAGTAACGATCCTCACGCTCGTGTTCCAAGGTTAGGGGTTGACCCAGGGCCGGAGCCGAATCGGGCAGCGTCTCCGGCAACGTGACGCCGGTCGGAGCATTGAAGAAATAAGCGAGCGCGACGGGGCCGTTTGCGCGGGAAATTTCCCACAACAAACGGCCTTCACCTTGCAGCCGCTTTGCCGTTACCGGAGCCGGGGTCAAAAGCCTCGACGCGCCGGCCCACGGCATCCAAGACGCCGCTTCATCGACGCTCGCTGCGCTCAAGATCCGATCCATGAACTCGTAATTCGTTTGCGGGACCAAGGGCTCGCCGAAGTTCGCCACAGCCCGCAAGCGATAAGGCGCGTTCGTCAGTCCGTACAATCTGGTTTTCCAGTCAACGAATCCATTCCCCGAAGACGCTTCCAACGCGCGCGGGGAAATTAAATAACGGGTTTCGTTCAACCGAGCCTGCAGCCCGCTCACCAGAGGACCGGCTTCGGTGAACAGCGTTCGATTCGTCGTCGGCGTCGACAACCAGCCATAGGCCAACAGCTCGGCAACGACCATCACCGCCAGAGCCGGCGCACGCGCGGTGCGGGAAAATCCCGCCGCGCTGAGCAGCGTCAGGGGCAAGAGTGCCAGATACGATAAATTGCCCGGGTAACGAACGTATCTCAATGCGAGCCAGTGATTCCAAAGCCAGCGGGAAACGGGCGTTGAATCCCCGAGAATCAAGAGGACCACGACCGCGAGAAGCAGCACGAGGGCTGTTGCCCGGCGACGCGGCATGCGCGACGCGCCCCACGCGGAGATGACCGCGGCCAACGCGCCCCAGTAGACGCACTTCCACCAATCAACTTCCGGCCGGAACGAGGCCAACGGCACCAGCAGCGGCGAAATCCACTGGCGGAGATCGCGCAAGTGGAATCCCCATTGCAGCGCCTCGATGCGGATCACGCCCGATGAACGTCGCGAGAGGGCGGTGAGCTCGAGCGCCGGAAGGAGCTGGGCGCTGGAACACGCGAGAGCCGCAGCTCCCGCTGCGCTCCAATCCCTCAACCATGCGTTCGGGCGCGACTTGTCAACTCGGCGCAAGACCAGGGTCGTCCCCCAAACCACCGCGACCGCCCCGGGGATGAAGGTCGGGTAACCGGCCAAATACATCAGGGCCAAGGACAACGCGAGCGGGGCAGGCCGACGGAAAAAAAGAGCGAGGGCCGGCATCCAAGAGAGTACGGCGAGATGGTTCAGGAACGGTAGCCGGCTGATTAAAAGCCCGCTCAGCGCCAGCGTAGCACCACTGGCCGCGGACGCCCCCCACGAGACGCGCAGGCTTCGCAGCCAGAGGGTCGCCATCCACGCGATGCAAAAGAGGTGGAAGATTTCGAATACAGCCGTCGCGGTCGCGAAGCCGAAAAAATAAAAAAATATCGTTGTGGGGTAGAACAAAGCGCCTTGCATCGAGGCGGCCATCGGCATTCCCATATAGAGCGACGGTTCCCAGAGCGGAGCGCGCCCGGACTGCACAAGCTGGGCGGGCGAGGCGCGCCACGCTTGATGCAGATAAGTGAGGTCCCCCCAAAAAGGCGTGCGTCCCCGGAGCCAAATGGGCCCGAAAAACGCCAGGACCGCGGCGGCGAGAAAAAAGGCGGCCCGACTTTCGGGCGACGATCGCCAAAATCTCATTTTGCTGTCCAAACGCCGCCGACCCACGAAATGGCTAAAAACGAAACCACTCCGACTCCCATCATCAGCGGAATTTTATGACGGGCCGAAACCGCGGCGACACGTTCGGATTCCGGAAGCGTCCACGCTGTCGAAAGGCAGAAAAGCCAAAAGACTCCCGGAAGCCCGAGTGGAAAATCCATAAGTCCTTGGACGAGAGCGGCGACGGGCCCAAAGCGTCCGGCGGGTGGCGCGCGGCGCAGGATGATCGCCAACCCGAAAATCCATAAGGCCAGATATGGCCATCCGCACTCGGCCGCCGTCTGTAGAAAATGCTGGTGCGCATACGCAGCGTTTCCCGGACCGAACCCATGCCACGGCGACTGCCACGCCATGCGCCACGCCGCCGACCACCACTCCCATCGCTGCGTTACTTCGGGAGATCCCAGTCTTGAATAAGCGATCACCAGGCTGGTCAATCCCGTGATCCCTCCCATCCAAAAAGCAAAAGATCCGACCGTGCGGCGATGCGTCAGTAAGGCGACAGACAAGCCCATCCATGCGCCGATACACTGCGACCACCATAGACACAGTACTAGCCCGACGGTCAAGGCAACGTCGCCGCTGCGCGCGGCGAAGGGCATCAGTAAAAGTATCGCCCCGGCAAAGCCGTTGGAGCTGGCATACGTCGATATCGGATGCGCAAGCCCGTTGAAGCGTTGGTGCGCGGCAACGAGAACGAGAACCCAACTGGCGACGCGCACGAACATCTCTACGCGCTGACGGTCATCTTGCGACAATAAGGTCGCCGTCGGAAAAAGGAAAAGCCCCGCCGCCATCGCTGCCCAAACCGGCACGGACGAAGACCGCGTCGGCGACAAAAGGGCCGCTAAAAGTGCTGCGGCAGCCAACGCACACGCCCATTGCGTCGGCGCTTTGGCGGGGAGCACAAGACGTCCGCGCGCAATCCCCGAAATGCACCAGGCTCCAAATCCGGCGATAAGCCCGATAAAAATAAAAAAACGGGTTTTGGGGTCCTCCGCGCCTCGCCACAAAACCCCCGCCGCGGCTTGGCTCCCTAAAAGGACCGCGAGCACGGCGGTGTCAGTCGGGCAAAATACGGGTCGTCACGAAGATCAGCAGCTCGTTGCGCACCCGCTTCTTGGTCTTCTTCTTGAACAGCCAGCCGAGGATCGGAATGTCCCCAAGAATCGGAACTTTCGCAATCGTGTCCTGGAGGCTGTCGGTGATCAGGCCACCGATGACGATGGTTTCCCCATCGCGGACAAGCACGGAAGTCTGGGCGCTGCGCGTATCGGTCGCTGGCGCGCCCGTCTGGGTGTTGGCCGCGGCCGTCACCGAGGGCTGGCTAATGTTCGGATTGATCTGTAGCAAGATCCGGTTGTCGGCGTTGATGCTGGGTGTCACCGTCAGCTGGATGCCGGTCTGCACGAAAGACACGGTCTGGGTCTGCACGCCGGTGGACGATACGTTCGACGTTACATAAGGGATCGATGTCGTCACATTGATATTAGCGGGCTGGTTATTGAGCGTGGCGATTTTCGGATCAGACAAGACCTTGGCCTTACCTTCAGACGACGCCGCACTGATTGTCGCGTTTAGAATCATGTTGTTCGTGACGCGTCCGAGGGTGAATGCCCCCATGATCTTGTCCGCTGGGAGGCCCACGCCCGTGCCCCGGCCGCCAGCGCCGATGCCACCCGTCCCGGTGAGCGACGTGTTGATCGTATTTCGGTCGAGGATCCTGTTGAACGGGCTGTCGGTAATACCGGCCGCCGAGCCGTAAACATTTGTTCCCGACTTGCCTCCAATCTTTCCGTTTTCGATGCCGAAAGCGTCCCACTGGATGCCGTAGTCGAGTTCGCTATTGATGTCCACTTCGACAATCTTCGACTCGATTAGTACCTGCCGCGGCCGCTGGTCGAGCTGCGCGACAAGATTTTCGGTTGCCAGCATGCCTTCCAGGGACTCGGTGACGATCAGGGAATTGGTTGGGGTGTCGATGCTGGAGCTGCCCGTGCGCCCTTCCGCCGAACGGACCGAATCGATCGTAGTCTTGACGGCGGACGCCTTCGCGTAATTCAGCTGAATGACCTTCGTCACCGATGTCGCCGCCGTGCGCTGCTGCGACAAGATACCGGGAGTGATCACTCGCAGAATGTTATCACCGACCTGGTCCGTCGAAAGCTGCATCATCGACAGGACGGTGCGGAACGCCTCGTTGAACGGGACGTTAGAAAGATGAAGGGTAAGCACTCCATTCACGTCCGTGCCATAAATGATGTTGATGCGCGCTTTGGCGGCCAGGAGCTTGAGGACGTCCCGGATATCAGTATTGTCGTAATCCAGACTCACGACGTCCCTCGGCAACCGACTCATCATGTCACTGTAGATGCGGCCGCCGATGCCGCGGCCGATCTTCGGACCATCCCCCACATCGCTCGGGATCGTCGTTTTCGTGTGCGATAAATCCTCGCTATCGGCGGCCCCTGCAAGATCCGAGGTCATTTTCCCTTCAAGCCCTGCGCGCTTGAGCGCGGCGGCAGCAGACGTATGCCGGGTCCGCACGGGTTTGTGCGTCCTATCCGCGGATTCCAACTCAGGCTCGGGTTCGACTTCGGAAGCCGTCTTGACCTCTTGGCGCACAGCGGCGGCGGCCGGGATCTCGGGTTTTGGTTCGACCAATCCCGCCATGAAATCATTAGATTTTGGTTTCGCCGCCGAAGGCAGCGAAACCACATCAGGGATTGTCGGATCTGAGGGCGCGTCCACGAAATCGCGCGCCGCCGAGGAGCTTCCATCCGACCCGATCAATTGCACGGCCAACCCGCCGGAAACTTCCGTGATCTTATAGACCGCCATTTTTACGAGATCGATCACGACGCGCGTGATCATGCGCGGGGACTGCCGGAATTGGCTCGTGCGAACTCCCGCCAGGTATTTGCCGCGGCCTTTTGTCTCGCGCGCGACGGCGGAATTCTTCGTGTCCAAGAATTCCATGACCAACCGCGGCGGGGTTTGGGTCACGAAACTGTTGTACTCCGCCGGGGAAGACAACTTCATTATCACTTTATCATTGGAGATCTCGATCCCTCGGAAAACAGCCGGATTTGCCGACGGCGAAACGGCCGCCTCTGCCGCATAGGCAACGAGGGCGGCGCCTTGCGGCACAATTAATAGACTGGCGATATAAACCGCGAGCACTTTTTTCAAGAAATCATGTTTGGTCATGGGCATCTCCTGCTCCGCGGCCTAGGGCCTCTGCGCCTTCTCTTTAGCTTCGTCGTCGGTCTCTCCGAGAGTATAGACCTGGACGTCTTTATCGCTGGTGATCAACTCCGCGCGTTTCTGCCTAATTTGAACTCGGCCTGTGATTCCAGGGATAATCTTATTTCTATCGTCGTAGAGATGGCCGCCGCGCAAAACGAGCACCGTTCCATCATCCGCCCTGAACACGGCGAACGAGGAGGAAGAATCCTGCAGCACTCCGCGCAATTGCATGGAATGGATATCGGCGACAAACGGGGCATTGCGATCGCGCACGCGTGCAACACCGCCGACGGCCGAAGCTTGAAACGGATCGCGCGCTCGGTCGCCAGTATAGAGGGTGGACACCGTGTAAGTGCTCACGGCCAATTGGGGCGGCATCGGCGCTGCCGCGGAGGTTGCCGCCGTTGAGCTGTGCACTACAGGCGCACCTGTCACGGATAAATTCTGCGCGGCAACCGCCGGAAGGGCGCACCCCATCAAAACGGCTATCGCGAGATATCTCATCCTTTGTACTGGTAGGTCAAGAGGGTAAAGGTCACCGACATCTCGCCGTCGGGACCCGGTAGCGGATAAATGACGTCGCGGACGTTGAAAATGCGGGTTTCGAGCGCGATGGACGCCAAAAATCGGCCGATACTATGGTAGGACCCTCGCACTGACATCGGATAAGCCAGCTCGATGAAGTATTGCTGGCTCTTCTGAGGCCCCGGCGCGAACGACAGGATGGTCACGCGGTTCTTTTCCGCCAATCGCGAGATCGTTATCAGGATTTCCGGAACGTCCTTATTTTTTGGAAGCCGCTTTTCGGCTTCGATCGCCTGCTGGTTCAGGGTGGCCAACTCGTCCTGGAGCCGCTTGAGGCGGGACGCCTGCGCTTCGGCTTTGGCGATCTTGCTATCAATCTGCTCGATCTGTTCCATCAACTTCGCTTGTTTCTCTGAGATCGGGAGCCAGAAAAGTTTAATGTATATGCCGCCGCCGACAAAGAAAAGGATTAAGCTCGCCCCGATGATCTGCTGTTGTTTGGAGAGTTGGATCGCCATATTAGAGCTTGTTCGTGTACGATCCGTTGATTGTAAAGTTATGCTGCTTCCCGGCTAAAGAAATAGCTCCCAGCTCGATTCCGCTGAAATGGGGATGCGCTTGAAGAGTACGCACCCATGCGGCGACGTCGTCATTGGTGATTGACTGGGCGGAGATCGAAAGCTTGACTGTCGCATTGGCCTGCTCGGCGGTGGTCATGTTCGTGACCTTCACCCCTCCGGGCACGGTGCGGGCGAATTCAGACATGAAAACAGGGTAGAACGCGCGGCCTTTCAGCAATCCTTCAATGACGCCGAGGCGCGATCTCACCGCCACCGCTGCCTTTTCAAGTTCCTCAACCTGCGCGACGATGGCTCCAAGATTCTTCAGCTTCGATTCCTTGACCCGGATTTCATTTTGAACGTTGAGGTAGCCGGCGTAGTGCACGATCGATGCCACGACCAGTACGACCAGGCATAATCCGCCGACCAACCCGGCTTGGAAAAAAAGCTGCTTTTGGCGGGCCTTGGCGAGAATTTCGGCTGGGACGATATTAACCTTAATCATGGTTATTCCCAGTCCCGATTGCGCCGCAGCGCCAAGCCCACCGCAACGCCGAACGCGGGGCGCAATTCTTCAGGGACGACTTGCCCTCCCTGAATGGTCGAGAACGGATCGAGGACGGACACGGGAACCTTCAACTCGCTGAGAAGGTGCCGTTCCAGATTTTTCGTGCGCGCAGCACCCCCGGAAAGGATGATGCGGCCGATGGCGCGATCTGGCCCTTGCGAGAGATAGAAATCCACCGAACGATGGACCTCGCCGACGAGATCGCGCGCCACCTGGCCGATGGCCTGGGACACACCGAGCGCCTCGCGGTTTCCATCGGCCAGGGCCTTTTCCTTCTCGGCTGGGTCGACGATGATTCCATGAGTCTTCTTCAGCTCGTCGGCCTTAGCCGGTTCACATTGGAAGGCCTTCGCAACGGCTTTCGTCATCGTCTGGCCGGAAATGAACACGTCGCGCACGACTCGGGTCACTCCGTGTTCCACGATGGATAGATTGGTGACCATGTGTCCGATGTTCAAGTATAAGGTCGCTGCCGGCCCTTCTTTTGGATCGCGAATTCTCTCGTGCACATTTTCAAGAGCGAAGCTGTCGACATCGATAATGGTCGGGTTGAAGCCGGCGCCTTCGAGAATTTCGAGCCGTGCGGTGACCAGCTCTTTTTTGGCCGCCACGAGGACGGTTTCCATCTTCTTCTGGCCCTCTTCGATGATCTCCGCGAGAATGTGGGCGCCGAGATTAACTTCGTTGATATCGAACGGGATGAACGGCTCGGCCTCAGTCGAGAGCGTCGTTTGAAGTTCGCTTTTCGTCAATCGTGGGAATTTAACATAACGAACGATTACAGAATTTCCCGACAACGACGTTGCGGCCTCTCTGACACCCACGCCTTTTTCAATCAAAAATGCGCGCAAGGCATTTATGGTGACGATGCGCTTTTCGTCCGGAGACGCGTCCGGCTTGGTGCTAATCGGAATGTGTCCCCAGGTTCTCAGGCGGCAAATCGGACCTTCCTGCTTGAGCAAGACTATTTTGATCGCATAATTGCCGATGTCGATGGCAATGACGTCTTTGGGCCCGAGGAACATCTCCCCGAGGCCTTTCAGTGCGCCAACCAATGCCTTTCCAGCGGCAATTTTATCAGCCATATTTAGCCATTAAAAAAATGCGCCGTCCCCCTCCGGAATCCCCGGCGGGTAGGACTCGGCGCATTTCATAAGAGCAGTGATTTATAACAGGTTTCCCAAATGGTGTCAAGCCCCGTGCCATAAAGACAGCCCTGACGAATCGGCAACGCGCAACTCCGTCGGGAGGCGGCCGGTCGCTTCCGGCGACCCGTCCTTGCGCGGACGAAGTGGACGGACAAAATCGTTGCGCCCCCGAACGCCGCCGCGTAGCGGCGAACTATTGGGC
>JANPGH010000073.1:0-10252 GCA_031423795.1 Elusimicrobiota bacterium
GCCGGCGGGCGGGAGGGCTGATTATACCCCCTGCGCCGCGAGGACACAGACCCGGGTGGTCCGCGGCTAGCGCCGCGGATTTAAAGAACCGACCGGCCGGCAAGATCGCCGGCCGGCGCCGGCGCTGCGGTCGCAGCGCCGCCGTGTTGTGCCTGAAGATCCCGCCCGGAGGGCGGTTGCTCCGCGCGGCCGGAGGGCCGAGGAGTCTCGAGGCGCGGCTTGAATCGAGGATTTAAATAGTGGGGCCCCCGGCAAGAAACGGTTCGGCGGAGCGGGCAATGCCCCTGAGCGAATTGTTTCTCGCCGAGAGGGGTCACTGCTTAAGCCGCAGAGCCGGGCCGCGCGCTCCTGGGACGACGAGCTGAGGTACACCTTGAAAATAACCGGAGCCTATGGCGTCGTGGCGGACAGCGAGGCGGTGCCGCTTATAACCGCAGCGAAGCGAGGACTCAGTACCGGGTCGTCCGCGGAGATTGCCGCGGCTATGAAAAACGCCTGGAGGGCGCTTCCTTGGAGAAGTGGATCAGGGCGGAAGGGCGGGGCAGATTAGAGAATTCCCGATGAGCCTTCGACGGTAGATTTGGTGGTTGTGGCGAATATTTATAGGATAGAGGTCCGTGGCAAACAAAGCGACCCTTGCCGTATCTGGCCGCAAAGTTGAGACGATCGGAGTCGAGCTCAGCTACCAGATCATTAAGCACTTTTCCGCCGGCCTCTACACGAGCCCCAATAAAGCCGTTGAAGAACTCGTCGCCAACTCCTACGACGCCTTCGCCTATAACGTTCACGTTATTGTCCCCGATAATCTTTCTGCCCCTGAGGCGACGATCTGGGTCATCGATGACGGCGAGAGCATGGACGTACAGGGGTTCCGTGACCTTTGGAAGATCGGAGAAAGCACCAAGCGAGATCCCAAGCTCGAATCAAAGAAGCGCCCACCGATCGGCAAGTTCGGCATCGGCAAGCTGGCCACCTATGTGCTCGCCAAGGGCCTGACCTACGTCTGCAAGCAGAAAGGAAAGTATCGCGTTGTGATGATGGACTTCTCGATTCTGGAAAAGAAGCGCGGGCTCAAGAAGCTTCGCCTCAACGTCCGCGAAGTGACCGAGGCCGACGCCCAAAAGATCGTTGCTCCCGCAACTAAATGGGATGATGAAAAAGATGTTTTTCCAAAGCTGTTCGGAAAGAAGGCCCCGAAGACCTGGACCGTAGCCGCCATGACGGACCTGAGCCCGATGGCGCGGCAGTTGACGGCGGGCCGGTTAAAGCATGTGCTCAGGACCGCCCTCCCGCTCAATCCCGAGTTTAACCTCTTCTTCAATGGCGAGCGACTCGAACCCCAGAAAATTGACCTGCCTCGAATTGAGACTTGGATCATCGGCCAGGATGACGCGGTCGCCAAAGAGCTCGACTATAAGACGGGAAAGATGGCCAATGGCACGCCATGCGTCATTGTTCCCAGCCTGGGCGAGATTTGGGGCACCTCGGAGATCTTTGAAGACGCTCTACCGATGGGCAAGTCTGAGGAATGGGGTCGCAGCAACGGGTTCTTCGTTATGGTTCGTGAGCGGCTCATCAACCAGCACGACGAGCTTTTCTCGATGGAGGCGCTCTCTCACGGGGCATTCTCCAGATTCCGAATGGTCGTCAATGCCAAAGGTCTCGATGAGCATTTGCGAGCTACCCGAGAGTCAGTCGCCGCCGATGAAGAAGGCGTAAAAAATTTCCGCGAGTATCTCCGCGCCAAATTTAACGAAGCGCGGGGCCGCTATACGACCTGGATGACGGAAGAGGCAAGCGAAAAATCCCTCTCGTCTCGCATAAGTCGGACACCGGCAAGCTTCTCCCGTCAGCCGCTCGCCCGGGCCATACAGCGCGTGCTTGACGGTAAGTTGGATCGGCTGATGTTTACTCGCATCCCCGCCGAACTGGACGACGCCAAGA
The DNA here is from genome assembly GCA_031423795.1 of Elusimicrobiota bacterium. Taxonomy (GTDB): domain Bacteria; phylum Elusimicrobiota; class Elusimicrobia; order UBA1565; family UBA9628; genus GWA2-66-18. Next base: position 1,945 of record JANPGH010000073.1, read on the forward strand.
AGGAAGCCCTCGTTAAAGACCTCGCAAAGAGCCTTGAAGCGGAGGATTTCTTTAAGGCTGTGCGCTTCGAAGCCCTCGGCGTTGAGGAGGGATTGGCTATTTTTGACGTGGAAGAGCGCTGCTTCAAGGTCAACCTGCTCCACCCGTTCTTTGCAAACTTCGCAGACCACTCACGGGGCCACGAGGCATTCCAACTCCTCGCCATCACGGAAGTACTCACGGAAGCCTATCTCTTCGAGGAGGAGCTTCCGGTCGATCAGGTGCGACACATCATGGTCCAGCGCGATCGGTTCCTCCGAGCACTCGTCTTCAGCACTCAGCTGTCCGCTCCTCTCGTCGCGCAACTCCTCGATGACAGCAAGGCCAACCCCAAAGGTCTCGAGAAAGCGGTCGGCGAAGGGATGCGGAGCTTGAGTTTTGAAGTCTCTCCTATGGGGAAAAATGGAGAGCCGGATGGCCTCGCCCTCGCACGCTTGGGCGTTCGCGATGCTGCTTCTGGTAAGTCTGAGACATACACCGTCTCCTACGAAGCCAAGAGCACAAAGAACGAGCGGGTGTCGGCCAAAGATGTTGATGCCGCGGCGGTAAAAAAGCACCGCACGGACACAAAGGCTGACTACACGATCGTTGTTGCACGCGGTTTTGAGGGCGGCGGCGACGAGAACTCGAATGTCGTTCAACACGCGCGTGAACATGAATTTACGTTGATCGAACTGGATGATTTCATGAAGCTTGTTCTAATTGCCTCGACGCGTCCGCTCGGCCTTCATCGGCTCCGGGACGAGTTTTTTGCTAAGTGTCGCAGTGCGCTCGACTCGCGGAATTGGATCAACGGTCTTCTCAACGAGCAAGTGCCGGCCACGAACGTGACCGAAATACTTGCAGCCATTTGGGAAATGCAGCGCGACTCCCCTGACCCAATACGCTTTCCGGCCATCCGCGAGCGCCTGGCGCTCCAAGAGCCCAAGAAGTTCAAGGCAGTACGCACTCAAGACATCAAAGACCTTATGACTAGCGTGTCCAGATTCTCTGGGGAACTGGTCCTCATTTCCGGAGATCAGATCAGCCTTAACGCTTCGCCGGATCGGATCCTCACCGAGATTCAGGGCAACGCCAGCAAGCTGCCCGAAGCAATACGGAAAAGCTCGATGTACGCCGCTATCAATCCAGGGAAAGCCGATGGAAAAAAGTAACGCAGTTTCAGAGTTGGCGTCGGTCATCGGCCGACACAGAGTTCATCCCTTCCCCGCACGCATGGCGCCGGCAATTGCCCTGGGGCGTCTACGCAACGGTAACTCTATGCGTGTGCTCGATCCCATGTCTGGATCGGGGACGACTCTCGTTGTCGCCCGACTGCTTGGGCATAAGGCAATCGGCTTCGATACCGATCCATTGGCCGTGATGATCGCGAAGGCTTGGTGCCAGGGTATCGATGAGGAAGAACTCAAAGAGCGCGCGAAAGCCGTCCTTGCCAGCGCACAGCGCCTCAATTCGAAGATGACTTCAGCCCGGGCTTATCCGATGGGTGCAGATGAAGAGACAAAGGCATTCGTCCGATTCTGGTTTGACGAAACAAATCGACGTCAGCTGGCGTGTCTGTCTCGCTCAATAGCACTCGTGCGCGATGACACGGAGCGGTCGCTTTTGTGGTGCGTCCTCTCACGGATGATAATCACAAAAGGTGGCGGGGTTTCGCTTGCAATGGATGTCTCGCACAGCCGGCCGCACCGAGAGTTCACGCGGGCGCCGTTCAAAGCTTTCTCTCAATTCCCAAACGTCCTTAAGGCCGTACTTCGCGCAGCGCCATTCAAAAATCAGCGCCGCCAACTAAAGAGCGTGACGGTTAAACAGGCTGATGCTCGCGCAATCCCGCTGAAGGATCGGACGGTGGATATCGTTATTACGTCTCCGCCTTACTTGAACGCAATCGACTATATGCGCGGACACAAGCTGTCTTTGGTCTGGCTCGGAAATAAAGTTAAAGCGCTGCGCGACATCCGCTCCTCAAACATCGGAACTGAGCTGTCTAACGATTCCCGTAAGGACGAACCCTATATTGGAAAAATTCTGTCCCGCATGACGGCGTTGGATTCTCTCAAAAATAAGCACAAGGGTATGCTGGCACGCTATGTGCGAGACATGGATCGAGTAGTAAGCGAGATACACCGAGTTCTTGTTCCCGGAGGCAAAGTAACGTTCGTTGTCGGTGACTCAACACTCAAGGGCGTATTCATTCGCAACTCAAGCGCGATTCGAGCACTCGCCGTCCATCATGGATTTTCTCTTAGCTCACAGTCGACACACGAGATTCCTGATGGTCGCCGCTACCTGCCGCCTCCGACGGCTCGCGATGCGGGCACACAGTTTCAGACCAGGATGAGAGAAGAAGTCATCCTGACCTTTTCAAAGAACTGACGGCCGGCCCTACTCGGCGGCCAAAATAACAAGAGCAAGGATCGAACAGACTTCGGTTGATGTGCTGTCACGATTAAGAAACGTTGACAGGCACGAGCGTCATCGTGTCGTTGCCGAAGATGTCGATAACCTTGACGGCCACGGTGTAGCGGCCGGGCTTGGGGTAGACGTGGGCGGCCGAGGTCAGTTCGAGATCGCGATCCTGTCGCGTGCGGAAACTCTGCCACTCGTTCTCGAAGATGTACGCACCGGTCCAACGCTCCTCGAAATCGAGGAACTCCTCGCCAGCGACCACGGCGCCGGGAAGTTCGCCCTCCACGCCCATGGTCTTGGGCATCTTCACGATCTCCTTGCGACTCTCGTAGTCGAAGTCCACGGCCCAGTAGTCCACCCAGTCGGTCCACTGCTTGGTAAGGATCTCGCGCGTGACCACACCCTTCTTGTCCTTGCCGAGCTTGATCAGCTTGCCCCCGTCGCAGATAACCTCGCTCTTGCCTTCCTTCAACTCAGCGGCTACAGAGTCGATCAGACCCTGCGTGTAGTAGACGGAGAAATCGGCCAACTCGATCGTGACGCGGCGCTTTTCCTTCTTATCGTAGCGGGGCGCGGCCTCGATGTAGCTCACATCGTGGAAACGCACCTGCCCCTTCTCGACAGCGCGCTTGTCAAATACCTCGGGCGGGATGGTCTTGGGGGCGATGTCGATGCCCTTCTGCTTCGCCTCTTCGAGCACGGCGGGGAACAGGCCCATCTCGAACTCGAAGGCCAGGATGTCAGCGCGGGAGGCCCGGCGCTTACGGCACTCGGTGATGACCTCCTCCACGAAGAGGCGGCCAACCGGGAGATTGATGGGGCCGACGACGACGAGGCGGCCCGCGTTCTTGCCGTGAAAGAACCCATTGTTCTCAATCGGCTCGGCCCGATAGGCCCGCAGGATCAGATCTCTGAACTCGCGCTCCTTCTTGGCCAGAGCGTCGGCCTTCTTCTTTGCCGACAGGCGATTGGACACATTGAGATAAGCCTGGCGCTCATAGCGGCCCAGATTCAGGACCTCGAACGCGCGGAAGGGCTTCCCGGTAGCCTTCAACTCGCGTTGAACGCCGATAAGCGGCTTGCGCGTAGTGTGAACGGCGAATTTGCCCAAATCCGACGTGACCCATCTTCTCCCCGTTTTTTCAGCGACTGCCGCTGTCGTGCCGGAACCACCGAAGAAGTCGGCCACGAGATCACCCTCTTTACTGCTCGCCCTGATGATCCGCTCAACAAGCTCCTCCGGCTTTTGTGTTGGATATTGGACTGTTTCAACAGCCCACGAGACGACCGATTGGATGTCGTCCCAGAGCGATTGGACTGGACGTCCTTCCATCTCGTCAATGAACCGCTTCAGACGCGGGATTCCGTTCTTCGTGTAGAAAACGCGCCCCTCACGATCCAGCCTTTCCATTGTTGAAACTGGACATCGCCATAATCCATCACACCCTTTCCACGTATATCGATAACCACCACCTGAAAGACCTTTGGCCGAGAGATTGTCTGACATGAACATGCGCCCATCCGCGTCTTTGTAGCGATAGTAGCGCTCGACATACCACTCTTCGTAGGCGGTTTTCGGTTCGTTCCATACAGGCTTGTCAGTTTTGGAAAAGTAAAGGATCGTATCGTGGACTTGACCGAACGCACCCGCATCACTGTGCGCCGACGCTCGTTTCCAGATAATCTCGGCAAGGAATCGATCCGCACCAAAGATTTCACCCAGCACCAGCCGCATGAAGCTATTCACTCGCCAATCGCAGTGCACATAGATGGACCCGTCGTCCGCGAGTAGATCACGCATGAGGATAAGTCGCTCGTAAATCATGGAAATGAAGGAGTCTGCTCCGCGTCCCCAAGTATCACGATACGCGATCTGCTCCAGCAGATTCGGCTCTTTGTGAAATGTCTCGCCACCGATTGCGATGTCCATCGAGAAATCCGCGCCGATGTCAAAAGGCGGATCGATATATATGAGTCGAAGGCCCCCTGCATCTTCAATCTGATGGCGAAGCGCGCCTGACTTCAGCGACGACAGGATAAGTTTGTTGTCACCCCAGATCAATTTGTTCGTCCAGCCGCTGACCTGCCGCCCGCCCGCGCCGAGAGCAAGCTCCTCTTCTTCGTGCTTTTCCTTGCGGGGCTCGTCGATGTGCTCCAAGGTTTGGAATGGCAAGACCGCGTTACAAACCTCGCGCGACTTCCCGTTCCAAACCAACTCGACCTCGCGCTTGTCCTCGAATAACAGGAATCGATATTTCTCCGGGAGTGGTTTGCCCTCGTTGATGAGCTTTACGAGATCGCGCTTCTCGGCATCGGACAAGTCGTAGGCTTCGTTCGTTTGTCGCGCCATAGTCAGTTCTTCTGATATTCAGTGAAGCTCGCGGCGAGCGCGGCGAACGTCTGCGGCGGGTGCTTCTTAAATCCCGCCTGATCGACGTAGAGGTGCTTGTACGTGACGCGGCTGTCCTCGACAGTGACGGCGGTGGCGTCGGCGCACCACTGCGCGAGGCGGACCATCTTCTGCGGCAGGTCCAGTTCCTCGCGCCCCTTGGTCTCGATGATCCAGACGGTACCGTCGCCGGTGCGGACCATGAAGTCTGGGGTGTAGTGCGAGAGGTCGCCGTTCTCGCGGACGTAGTCGAGCTTGAAGCCGACGGCAAAGTAGTTCTTGGCGAAAGCCGCCACGTCCGGCACTGTCTCCAAGAACGCGGCGAACGACAGCTCGAAGCCGCCCGAGTGCGGCTCGCCAACGGTCTGGTTGAAGATCGACTTCTTCGCGGCGAGGGATGGGCGGTATTCCGTGCGGAAGGGGCGGGTCTGGCGCAGCCGGATCATGTCCTCGATGCGGGTGGTGCCAGTCTCGTGGATCGTCAGGGCGTTCATCGCGGCCTTGAATGAGTCATACAGGGCCTTGCCCACCTCGGGCTCGGACAGGTTGCGGAGGACGATCGGGTCCTGCAGGTCCACGGGGGACTTTGTGAACAGGTGTTCGCGGATGAAGGTTTTGACCTTGCCGTAGAGAACATCGTAGCCGCCGACGAGGCGCAGGTCCTGGAGCAACTGGCGGGCAAAGAAACCAACGACAGAGCGGTAGTCGCCGGAGCCGGAGCCGTCAAGGAGGATGGTGTGATGAACCTCCGAGTCCAGCATCATCTTGAACACGATCTCGCGGGTTTCCTCGGGCGTGAAGGGCTTGAGCGGCAGCTTCTTGTTGCCCAGGGCCGCCGGGTCCAGATCGTCGAGGTTCTTGTAATCGCGGTTGTAGCGACGAGTGAGCTTGGGGATGGGGATGTCGAGCTTGTCGAGGTCCTTCTCTTTATTCTGCGTGTCCACCTCGACCACGAGCGAATCCTTGCGCTTAACCCCGCCGCCCATGGGAACGTGCTCGAAGGTGACGCCCTCGGACTGGATCGACTCGACGAACTCCATGAACGCGGGCGTGCCCATCACCGACACCGTCTCCGGGATGTCCTCGCCGAAATACATCCGGCGCAGGCCTCGGCCCAGGGTCTGCTCCGGCAGGATGTTGCTCTGCGCGGCGTAGGCGCGTAGGCCGACGATCGTGGTCACGTTGCGAACGTCCCAGCCCTCCTTGAGCACCAGTACCGAGACGATCGCCTTAGTCGGGCTTTTCAGGCTGTCGATAGAGTTGGCGGCGACGCGAAGTTTTTCGAGTTCGTCCTTGCTCTTGCCGGAGCCGGCCTCCGAAATCTCGCCGTTGTTCTTCGTGTGGATGACGAGTACCCCGTCCTTCAACTCGGGACAGATTTTCTGGAGGTATTCCCCGACATCGTCGCAGTTCTTCGTGTCATCCACCATGACGAAGAGCACCGCCTTCTTGCCGAGCTTTTCGTGCTCGGCGCAGCTCTTGCGCCACTCCTCGACGCCGAGCGCCAGGTAGTCGGCGTACCTCTCGCTGAAGATCGCGCTCTTGCGTTCGACAAGTTTCGTGCGGCTCGCGATGTCGGGCAGGATCGGGTGCTTCACTACGTTCTGATGGATCGCCTCGACCAGCGGGTAGTCCGAGACCGTCTGGACGAAGATGCTGCCGTTGTCGTGGCGAGGCGTGGCGGTCACGTCAAGCTGGAGGGCCAGCCGGCGATCCTTCTGTAACATCCGGTGATGAATGTCCTGGATCGACTTGAACCACGCCATGCGCGGATCGTGGATATGATGTGCCTCGTCATTGAACACCGCCAACTCGGTAGCGTCGCGAACGATCTCGCCCAGGTCGGTCTGGCTGTCCGTCGTCTTGCCCACCGGCTTGGGGCCGAACGGCGAGAGGAAGTAGTCGCGCAGGTCACCGTCCTCCAGCGAGGGCTCCGGCACGTCGCCAAGGTAGACCCGGTGGATGTTGGTCAGGAAGATGTTGCCGGTCTCGCGCACGACGCGCACGTCGTCCTGAATATGGAGCGTGACCTGGAAGTCGTCGTGCCAGTTGCGGCCCTCATGCCCGTTGTCCGGCAGAATCGGATCGTTGAAGAAAATCTTGAGGCCGTCGAAATCGGCTCGCAGGCGGTCGAGGACGATGATGTTTGGCGCGATGACCAGGAAATTCCTCGACAGCGTCGAATCGGGCTCGTAGAGCCGGTGGAAATAACTCCAGGTCATGAGCAGGGAAATGACCTTGGTCTTGCCCGCGCCCGTCGCCATCTTGACGACGTAGCGGGGCCACTCCTCGTCGAACATATTGGCGGAGACTGCGCCCGACGCATCGAAACGCAGCAGGTCGAACTTGTCCTTCACGTGCTTCACGTCGTGGAGCCAGATGATCGTCTCGACCGCTTCGCGTTGGGCGAAGTAGTAGCGGAACGATCGAAGCGAACCGTCGGCGCCCTCGGTCATGTGTTCACTCTCGAACCACCAACGCAGGAGCGCGACCGATGTCGGGGAGGCGCCCGCGTAACCGACCGTTCGCCAGGCGTAGACCTCCCGCCGAATGTTGGCAACGAGCGGCGGCAGGAGCTTGTCGTAGGCGGTTTCGCGAAGGGCCTCGTCAGCCGGAAACCAGCGCTGATCTGGGATCAGCGGCGCATACGGCGACGATGGAAACTCCTGGTGCAGGCCCATTCGCCTCGGATTCTATAAATTTATCGTTCCGAGCCCCAGGACCAAGTCAACATTTGTAAAATGCTGAATAATAAAGTGGGAGCCCATACACCTACGCCTATCGACGACGCAGTTGAGAAATTTTTTCTTCCCCCATGCCCCAAGGAAAAGTTGCCGCCGGCGCTCCGGCAATCTGGGGAGCGACCAATTCTCCATTTATTGAGGCGCGACTTAGAGCAATTGTATCGGAAGGAGGAATTCCGAACTCCCGATAGACTGAATGACATGCACGGCCCTCCGTTTTTTTCCTGCATAGGAATCCTGTCGGGAATTGATACCCTCGCGCGATTTGTTACTGCGGAAGCCGATCGGAAGGGAAAGAAAGTCGGGGAAGGTCGGAAGTTCCAATCCTTTCTTAAAAAGATCATCGGAATGCATAAATATGATGCGCGGATCATTTGGGCTTTACGCAATGCGCTGAGTCATTCGTATATACCGCGGCTCGATGATCCCCTTTATAAGACGGTTCGCGTCATTATTAGTGATGGCACGATGCAAGACCATTGGTTGACGCGTGGATATATTCGGAAGGGACGACAACGCCAGCGTGTGTTTACGATAAATCTTTGGGAACTGAAGGAGCTTTTTCTTGGGCACATTATTCCCCGAGCCCGCGAGGCATTAAAAAATCCAAAGAGCCGAATGCTGAGAAAACGATTCGTGCATCGTTACGAGACGCATGGCCGTATTTACGTTAGGAATGACGTTTAGCGCGGAACGTTGCCGGACCGGTGATCATGATCACCAAGAG
>JANPGH010000074.1:0-10698 GCA_031423795.1 Elusimicrobiota bacterium
GGTACTGACGCAGTCGGTGCCGGTGTCGCACTCAACGGCGGTTCTCCAAATGCCCCATATTGAGTCTGTGTCGGTCCCATACTTGCGTAGGGATCCGGAGTGGGTGCAGATGCCACTGAAGTACCGCCGTCGAGAGGCGTGGTTACGATATCGGTTGGAGGGCTTATAGCCGAAGGAGTTCCCACGGGCACATCTCCACCGCTGCCCACGACATTCATATTAACATCCTGGAAATGCGCCGAAGCGGCATCCACTTGTGTTCCTGCTTCTGTGCTCAATCCACCCGCGTTCGTCGACGCGTTACCTGCGGCTTGGGGGAGCTTATCAAAGAAGTAAGCGAGTGCTATAACACCAACGCCGACCAGCCCCACGATCAGGCCTATTTTTGCGTCGGTTTTAGCGATAGAGGCTCCTATTCCCACAATGGCCGCCCCCAGCACGCCGATAATCACGGCCCAATAGGGCGCCATCCAGGCCAAGTAGCCGCTGTTCTTACAAATCGCGCCAATGATCGCAACCATAACGACCATCAGCAATAGTTTTTTTACCATTTCAAGCATGTCCTGATAGGGCGCGGCCTTCACCGCGGTCGGAGTGTAGATCGCAGCGCACTTGCCGTCGACGGTGGGAGCTTGCCCCGCTGCGCAGGCCGGGGTATAAGCATTCGATGCGATCGGACCACCGTCCGAACCGCCTCCTCCGCTGGTTGAGGAATCCGCACTTCCTCCCGATATCCCGGGCCCCCCGGAACCCGCTCCGGAAATGACCTTCCCTTGACCGGAACCCGCTCCGGAAATGACCTTCCCTTGAGGCGAAGCGTTGTCAAAGGCGGTCGAGGCGCCTTGAGAGGCTCCTTCCGCCGCGGCCGCATTGGCGGCTTTACCGGATTGTGAATATGCATTGTTCAGCTGACGTTGCGCGAAACCCTTGGCGTTGGAAGGCGCTCCTTTCGTTACGCCGGCAGAAGCGATCTTGGGCCGGGCGGCAACGGATTTGGCGGAAAGAACCCCTTTAGAACCCGGAGTGATGCTGGCCCCGCCGAGAAGACCGTTCAATCCTCCGGCACCAGCGCCTCCCCCGGGCAGACTGCCTCCGCGACCTGGCCCGCCATTGGCCGAGCCATAGCCTGAGTTCGAGCCGCCCAAACCGCCGCCGATAGCTCCGGCACCGCCGCCAGATCCGCCGGAGCCCATTGCGCTCTGGACGCCGCCGCCGCCGAAGCTCGTGCTCCAGCGGCTTAATTTGTTAGCGAAAAATCCGTTGCCATTGCCGTTGGCTTTTTTGGCCGCAGCCGCTTGCGCGGCGTCGGCTGCGGTCTGCTTGGCGGCTGCCTGCCTGGCCGCTTCCTCTTCGGCGGCTTTGCGCGCCACCTCGGCTTTCTGGGCCTTTTCCGCGGCCGCGGCCGTCTCGGCGGCGGCGGCGGCGCGTTGCTCAGGCGTGAGCCCATCCAAAGAGCCTTTCACGAAACCGATGGAGTCAGGCGTGGGACGAGAGTAGGGAGAAACGGTTGAACCATCAGCATCGACTTTTTTTTCCATGAACAGTCGCGATTTCGGGGCTTCGAGGGCCGTCTGAGCAGCATTACCGCCCGCCCCGGCCGCGGCTTGAATTTGTTTGGATCCAAAAAAATAGGAGGAAAGACCGACCGCACTCCAGGTCGCAAGCATCGCCAAAAGACGGCCGCGAGTAAGCCCCACACCGGCAGCCGTGCTCGAAGCCGCCGCACCGCCGAAGAACGCGGCACCGCCTCCACGTCGCTCTTTGCGTTTAATTTCCATGGCAAATCCCCTTGTTAGGCTTCCTCTTAGTATAAGGTTCGGCCTCGGATTTGTCGAGACCTAACCCCCGCGTTTAACCGTCCTTTAATTAAACGGAATGGAAACGCTGATTCCGGCCTTAAAATCACTGTCGCCGTGAGGCGCCAGGCGACCACGCGAGGTTGGGTTGACGTTGAAATCCTCTTTGCCGTAAAGACGAATCAGCACTTTTCGAGAGGCGAATTCAGCAAGATGACTGATCCCGAACGTCACATCTGAATAGACATCATCGAATGCATGAACACCTGTTTTTTTATAAGGGCTTGATTGAACATCAACCTGAGCTCCAATGGACGTTTTTGGGGTCACGAAGTATTCAAATCCGACGGTGCCGCCGATTGCGCCAGACTTCAAAGGAGGTTGATTGGGGTCTTTCTGCGCAATTGGTTTGATCGCGCGCAAATCGCCATGGATGTATAGCTTTCGGCTCAATGACTCCTGCGCGCTCAAACCTGCCGCGACCGAGGAGACCGAGCTAAACCGCCCGCCAGTGGCAACGGTCAAGGCCAAACGCGCCGCGAGGGCCGGGACGAAGGATCCGATGTCTGTCTCGTTGAGCGTGGCTTTGATTATGAAAGTGAGGTCCCCCGCCTCCGCTCTAGAAACATCACCCTGTTGAATGACCTGTTTTCCAAGACGAACTAGATTGACAACTCCCGTCATGGCGGTTGGTCCGGATCGGTCCGGGTTGACTAAATCAGGATTTCCGAACATCGCCGAGGCGCCGTGTTCGATTTCGTCAATGAAGCCGTTGAGAAATCCTCGGTTTTGCTTTTGCAACCGGGCCTCCACGCCCACTTCCACGGGCCTTGCGGTCTGAAGACCAAATCGCGCTTGAAGCGCCACCGTGTGGGTCTCAAATTTCTGCCGCACGAATCCATTTTGACCCGCGTCCTCATTGTTAAAGTAATTGGCCGCAGAGACGTTAATATCCAAACGCGCCGCACCGGGCTTGAGGACGCCCACTCCCTCCGTCGCCAGGCTGGGTCCGCGCAATGATCCCGAATAATCGCCGGCAGGGAGCGGTCCCGTCGCAACGTAATCTCTGGCTTTTGGGTTGAAGGAGAGAAGCTCCATAAACGCCGCCGACTCTGTAGGCGCTCGCGCCCGTCTCGGAGCATGACCGTCCATTCGAAGTTCGGCGGCAGACGGCTTGACGCGCAAGCGTTCGATGTCTTCTTGAGTCAGATCTTGGCCCGTGCGCGGATTAAAGACGACGCTTTGCGGTCCCAGTTCGGGAGAGCGCAATTCCAACAGTCCCCGCACGTGCAGCCACCCCTGGTCGGAAAGCGGAATTTCTCGCAATAAAAGCGGTGGCGGGGGTGCCTGCGAATCATCGGCGGTCCCCACGTGCCCCCCTAATAACAGAGCAAGCAAGATGACTTTCATTGCGTCTGAGTATAGACCCCCTTCCCTTCGAAAACGAGGGTCCCGAAACAATCTCGTAATCTCGCTCGGACTTTGCTGACGGACGGGCGAATTGTTAGACTTGGCCTGTGATTCAAAAGAATCAAAAGCCTGTCACCGTTTCCACGTTGGCGGAAATGAAGGGCAAAGGGCTTAAGATCACGATGTTGACGGCATATGATTTTCCTATGGCGCGGCTGGCCGAGGAGGCCGGAGTCGACTCGGTGTTGGTCGGCGACTCGGTGGCAATGACCAAGCTCGGCTACGGCAGCACGTTGCCGGTCACAATGGACGAGATGATTCATCACGTGAAGGCAGTCCGACGCGGACTTTCGCGCGCCTTGCTCGTCGCTGACATGCCATACCTGAGCTACGAAATCGACGTGAAAGAAGCGTCCCGAAATGCAGGCCGTTTCGTCAAGGAAGGCGGCGCTCAGGCGGTCAAGCTCGAAGGTGGCGCTGACGTCGCCGCGGCCATCGCGGCCATCGTGAAGGTCAATGTTCCCGTGATCGGTCACCTGGGTTTAACGCCGCAAGCGGTGCATCGCATGGGCGGCTACAAGGTTCAAGGCCGGCTTCCCGAAGACGCCAGACGCATTCTCCATGATGCGCTCGCCGTCGAGGCGGCGGGCGCCTGCGCGCTCGTCCTTGAGTGCGTGCCCGCGGATCTGGCCCAGAAAATCACGCAGCGGTTGAAAATCCCGACCATCGGGATCGGCGCAGGGCCCGATTGCGACGGTCAGGTTCTGGTCAGCGACGACCTTCTGGGCCTCACCGAAGGCGCGCCGCTCAAATTCGTCAAGCGCTACGCGTGCCTGCGCGAATCGGCCCACAAGGCGGTCGCCGAGTATTGTCGCGAGGTGCGCGACGGCAACTTTCCCGGTCCCGAGCACTCCTTCACCTCAAAACAGCCATGAATTATTGGATCGCCCTCGCTCTGGGCGTCGTCGGGATGATGGTCATCGTGTCTTGGTGGGGCTCGGGGATCATCCTGCATCCTCCGGCGATGTCGCCAATGTGGATTTTCCCGGAACAGTTCGGCCTACGCTACGAGAAAGTCTCCTTCAAAACCGAAGATGGTTTGCAGTTGCGGGGATGGTTTTTGCCCTCGCCGACCGGGGACAAGCGCACGCTGATCATGTGCCACGGCTGGGGCGACAACAAAGGCGAACTGCTCAAGCAAACTTATTTTCTGAATGAAAACGGCGGATTCAACCTGCTCTATTTTGATTTTCGCTCCCATGGCGAAAGCGAGGGCCAGATCACCACGGTCGGGGGCCTTGAAACGATGGATTTTGACGCAGCCGTGGAATGGCTGCGCAAGGAGAAGCCTGAACTCGCGTGTCGCGTCGGCGTATTCGGCTTGTCGATGGGCGCCGCGGTGACCGTCGCGTCGATGCCGGAGCATCCCGACTTGCGCTGCGCCGTCGTGGAAAGCCCGTTCTCCGATTATCGCGGAGTCGTGCGCCGCTGGGCTTGGAATCATCTCAGAATTCCGAGATTCCCTCTCGTGGACGCGGCATTGTGGACGCTGCGCCGCCGCGTCGGCGACCGGCACATCGATAAGTTCAACCCCGCGGAGGCCGCTGCCCACATTTCTCCCCGGCCCCTTTTCGTCGTCGGCGGCGAAAAGGATCGGCTGATGCCCGTCGACGACGTGACTCGAGTCTTCAACGCGGCGCACGAACCTAAGCAACTCTGGATCGTCCCGGGCGCCTACCACGCCAAATGCCGCGAGGCCTCCGAGATGGAGTACGACACGCGCGTAACCGGGTTTTTCTCCCGCAACCTGTGAAGACGGTCCCCCTGCTGCGGACTAAGGCCGCGCTCAAGCGCCAGGTCGAGCTCTGGCGCAGGCGTGGACTTTCCATTGGGTTTGTGCCGACGATGGGAGCCCTCCACCCGGGCCACGCCGCCTTGGTAACGCGCGCCGCAATCGAAAACGACCGCGTGATGGTGTCGATCTTCGTCAATCCCCTGCAGTTCGGGCCGAACGAAGATTACGGCCGCTATCCTCGCGCCCTGCCGGCTGACCGCCGCCTGATAGCTGCGGCCGGAGCGCACGCCGTATACGCGCCTTCGGCGACTGAGATGTATGGCAACGGGGCGGCGGCGTTCGTCGAGGTCGCCGGCTTGTCGCACCTTTATTGCGGAAAATTCCGTCCCGGTCATTTTCGCGGCGTGGCCACAGTCGTGCTTAAACTTTTTCATCAGGTCCGCCCCGACCGCGCGTATTTCGGCGAAAAAGATTTCCAACAGGTCGTTCTATTGCAGCGCATGGTGGACGATTTAGATGTGCCGGTGAAAATCGTGCGCATCCCGACGGTCAGGCAAAACGACGGCTTGGCTTTGTCCAGTCGTAATGCCTACCTGACGAAGTCCGAACGCGAGGCTGCCCCGGCTCTGCGCGCCGCCTTGCTCGCCGGTCAGCGCGAGTCGCGACGCCGCAGCGCCACTGTCCGATCTGTGGTGTCCGCCGTACGCGGCGTCTTGAAAGCCACTCCGCTGCAAATCCAGTACGTCGCCGTAGGCGACGAAAAAACCCTCGCGCCGGCCCGGGATCTTCGCGGCCGAAAACGGCTTTTGGCCGCCGTTTTTCTCGGCCGAACGCGCCTAATCGATAATTTACGGCTTTGATTGACAACCTATTCCCCGAAAGTTACGATAAGATGATCATGACGCACGCTAAAGGGCACGCCCAACCCCATTCCCACAAGCCGGCAAAACCCAGCTATAAGCGTCAGCAGTATTGGGTTGACGCGGCATTGCAACTGCAAATGGTCGGTTTCGTGCTAATCATGGTCGCGGCAAGCCTCCTTCTCACGGCCTTCAGCGTTTACCGAGCCGTTGAGGAATCCTCCGTCCAATCGCATGAGCTTTTCCACTCGCTCGAATGGGTTAAAGAGGCGCTACAAGCACCGCTGATGCTGTCCTCGCTTATTTCCCTGATCGCCAGTGGACTACTCACCTTGTTTTGGTCGCACCGGTTCGCCGGCCCACTTCGGGTCATTTCTGCGGGGATTGCGCGCGTACGCCATGGCAATCTGGCGGTTCCGGTCCGCGTGCGCACTACCGACTCACACCAAGACCTCGCGTCCGAGTTCCAAAGCATGCAAGATGAGCTCAAGAAAACCTTGGAATCCGACCGCGCGCGCATCGCCGCGGCGATCGAAGCCTTGGAAAGCCCTGAACCTGACGCGTCGAAAGCCCTCGACGAGCTCAAAAAAGCCTTCACTCATTACCACCTATGAGACGGCTTGTCGTTTTTGCGGCCGCGCTGACTTGCGCGTCTTCGGTCTCTGCCGCGGCGCTGGATTCTTTCGTCGATAAATTGGGTCAGGCAGGCGTCGACTCTTTGGCCGCGCGCGGCGCCTTGGTCGTCCAAGTCCGCGGCAACTCCTCGCGGTTAGCCGCAGTTCACTGGCGGACAATCGAAGCCCTGGCCGCCGCCTCAAAATCTTGCCGCACGCTGGCTGCCGCCGCAGCCGATGGCCCGGTGACCGCCGCCGACCTCGGCTTATCTGTCTGCCGGTCCCTGCCGCCGGGACTCATGACGCCACGCCTGCAGGCATTAGCCTCGGCCGTTGCGGCCGAGGGCGAGGAGCGCTGGGCGCTGGTCTCCTCCAAAGCAAGCCTGGCAGAACCCCCCGGAGTCCCCAATTTCTACGAAACCGCCTGGGGCAAGGATTTCGCCGTCCGGCACCGCGCCGATCGCATCGACGATCCTCTGCCCCTGACGAAAGCATACTTCGACGAGATCCTAGCGGGGATACGGCCGATATTCGACGCGACCGAGCATCTCAACGTGGTCCTCACCGCCCGCGGCGTCACCGACCTCGAATCCCGCGTGACGGCGGACGCGTCCCGCGGGTCGCTTAGCGAGGAATTGCGCGTCCTCATCCGCCGCTACCTTCAAGATGAGCGCCGGCGGCGCGGACTGTTCGTCGCCCGCGAACGGCGCAAGGCGCTTTTCAATGACAAAATGACCCGCGCGGACTTGGATGCCCTCTCAGCACTGGCCGAGAAATTTTCGACGCCGGGACTGGTTTCGCTGCTGGAAAGCAGCGTGTCCGCGGTCCCCGCGCCCTCCGGCCTGCCCCGACTGCGTTCCGCGGGAATTCATTTGCGCGAACCCGTTCGCCTGAACCAATATGAATTGGGCGATGATGCCGTGGTCTCCGGCGCATACTGGCTGGACGGGTTGCCCGAAAATGAGTCGGTGGAGATCGAGGAAACGACCTGGCTCGAATCCCCCTCAGGTTATTCCGGGACGCAAACGCGTTCGGTGAAACGTTCCAACGGCGGCCCTTTCACGTTCGAACGAATTCTGTCGCTTGCGGACACGAATTCCTCCACTTTTATTTGGCGCGTGTCCGCCGCTTCGGGAAGCGTGATCGCAGAGAGAGTCGAAGTGCCGGTCACGACGGATTTCGAGCTCTCGCTCAAGCGCGAAGCCGACATCCTCCAATCGCTGCAGGCCTGCGATCCCGCAACGGCCGAAGCTAGCGCCATGACTCTCGAAGACGCGGTCACGGGAGCTTCGAAAGTTAAGCCGCAATACAAGGCGCTCTTGTCCCGAATCAAATCCGAGCGTTCGCGGGCAGGAGAAGACAAAATAAAGCTGGTGAAGCTCGAAGAATTGATGGCCTCCGCCCGGACAGACGCTTCACCCGACCAATGCCGCTACGACACCAATCGCGTTGACACCGCACTCAAGACGTTGCGCACCCTGCCTGCGGGTTGCGATCGTTTCCTGCCGCCCCTGATCGCTTCAAGGTCCTTGATAGTCCGCCGCGCCGGCGACCAGGCGTGGTTCATGAAAACATCGTCCGAGGCCCGTTCACGGCGGCGCAATTGCGATTTTGAAGGCGCTGCGCGGCGTTGGACGGAAGCGCTATCCGTTCTCGACGCCAATCCGCCAGCCCGTTGCGGTGCTGTCGCCACGGAGGCTAAAGCCGCCGAAACGGAGCTGAGCTCGGTGATTCGCGCCCAAGCCTGGAGCGACTCTTTGACGAAATCTTTGGAGAAAGCGGAACTGGAAGTGATTCCCGCCAAACGCTTGGCCCAAAGCGCACCGATCATTGCCCGTCTCACGACAGTGGGGGACACGGACTGCCGCAGCGCCATGCTCAAGCGCACGACCCAGCTTTCTGATAAAGCCGGGCTCGACGAGGCGGGACCACAGCGCGGTGAAGCCGAGAAGTTGCTGCCCGCCGATAATTCGCTGCCGCTCCTGGTCGCCGAGATCCGTCTTGGCCGCGCTCGCGCGTTGGATAAATCCGACGCCGCCACCGCACCCGCCGCTGAGCCTCCGGCTCCTGAAGAAAAGGCTCCCGAAGTGCTGATGCCCACCGCCTCTCCGGTTCTTCCAGCCCCAGGTGAGCCCCCGGCCTCGCCCGCGAAGCCTGCGGTCAAAATTCGCCGGAAAAAGGCCGCCGGAAAATCGGGACGATCGCGATGATCTCTTTGCGCTGTACCGCGGCCATTCTCCTCTTGCTGGCCTCGCCCGCGTTGGCGGCCAAACGAAAGGCGACGATATCAGTCCGCGCCAAATCGAAGAAGGCCGCAGTCGCGACACCCGTCGCCGAGCCTCTGGCTGCGGTTGCGATAGCTACTCCCACGCCGGTGGAACCGCCACCCGCCCCAGCGGCCCGTGATGAAGCAGACCTTTCACTTTTCGGAGCGGCGCTCTCAGAAAATGCCGATGGACTCAAGGTTAGCGATGTCCTTCCATACAGTTCCGCCGAAACGATGGGCCTGCGCCGCGGCGACCAGCTTCTGCACGTAGACCGTTCGGAAGCCAAAACCCGTTCTCAGGCCGCTTCAGCGCGGCGTGCTGAATCTCGGCTTCAACGCGAATCGTTGGTCGTACGTCGTGGCCTCGAGGTCCAGGCCCTTTCGGGACCGCCTTACCAAGTCCCTGTGGACCTCGTCCGCGGCCCCTCCGATCTCACGCCTCATGAACGCGCCGGTGCTTCCGCGCGCTCCAGTCAGGACCTTTCTCGCGCCCGCGATGTGATCGCAGAAATGCCCGCGCTGGACTGGACCTTGCGGGCCGATCAGTCCTTCTGGGTGCGGTTCCCCGGAGGCATTCCCACGAACCTCAAGCGCGACGATATCTTGGAAGGCGACGTCTCGACGGGCCTGACCACGGACGGGATGTTGGACTTTTTGGCCTTCCCCCCTCTCAGCCGAGTGTGGGCGCGCGTCATTTCTGCGACCGATGATGGCGAAGTCCGCGCTCTGCGCTTGGCCTTCTTTAAAATCCGCCCGACCCAAGGCCGCATCTACCCGATACTTGGGGTCGTGACGGCCCTGGCGGGTAGCACCTCGCAAGTGAGCGGAGGCGGAACGCTCGTTCGCCCCGCGCCGCTGCCCAACGTTGACGGCCGCAAAAAAAGCGCCAAGGACTACTTCGTCGACGGCGACGCGCGGTTGCGCGTGCGCCTGCTCAAGCCCGTCACTCTGGCGCAGCCCCCGTCTTGGTGGCGCGCGGGTCCCGGGCTGTGGTTTAAAACCGTCACGGATAGCGGCGGTCATCGCAGGTTCTCCGTCACGTATGTCGTCGCCGGACGCTCCGCCGCGGCCGCCGGCGTCAAGGCCGGCGACGTCCTCGATGCGGTCGCAGGGCGCTCCGCCGATCGCGCCACTTTCGAGGAAGCGCTCGACGAGCTTTACGGTCCGCGCGGCTCGACGGTGAAAATATCCCTGGTCACTTCCGCGGGACCTCGCACGCTCGAACTGACTCGCGGCGTCAAGTGGGACGGACAAAAATCCACGCCGGTGCCCCTTCCGTTCGAATCACGTTAGCGCAGCCGGGAATCGTCGGTGCGGCGAAATTAGGGCCGCTCGAGATTGGGCGCCAAATACTTGTAAAAATGCTCGCAGCGATCCGGATGTCGCCCATCGTGCCCCAGGGCTTGATAGAGAACTTCAGACGTCGCATTTGGAACGACCATGTCGCCGCGGGCGTTGATCATTAAATATCGCTCCGGCGAAAGGCGCTGTTCGGCGGGAATTGCGGTGATGTAGGCCAGGGGCTCGGAACGTCGGCTGGGCGCCTCGAGAAGCTGGGCCAATTGTTCCGCGCTCAGCGAATGCGCCTTCATATACGCGTCTCGCGCGCGGACGTAGCCGTCAACTCCGGCGCCGGCCGTTTGGGCCAATATTTTGGCGATGCCGCCGCCGCCGGCAATAATGGCGGCCGCTCCCACCCGCGCGTCTGTGAGCGCCGTCAAAGACGCTTCAACCGCGCCGAGACTGATCCCGGCGACTAGGACTATTGGCAAAGGACCTGTAAACAAGTCTTTCCGGGAGTCCAGCATTCCCTATCAGGGAGGATGTCCCGAGTCTAGTTGAAAAGAGTTGAGGCGATTCCCGACTTGGTAGCATCAAGTCGGTCAACCAGATGCACAAGGAGAGAATCGCCCCATGAGAAACTACCACATTCTTCGTCGGAGAAACAGCGGTCGTG
>JANPGH010000075.1:0-4032 GCA_031423795.1 Elusimicrobiota bacterium
CTCACACGACAAGGGTCACAGGTTCAAATCCTGTACTGCCCACCAGTTTCAGACTCAAAAAAACGCATTTTCTAGACGGAGAAAGCCCCGGAAGCCCGAAAAGGCCTCCGGGGCTCTTTTCTGGGTCTGGCGCTTATGCCATACTCCAGATGCCCCAAGTCACCGATCGGGCGCTTCGTGATCGGCTTATTGCTCTCAAAGGGGAAGTCGGGAGGCATAGCCTATGTCTCGCATTTACTCCGTTCCGGGCAAAAAAGGAGTCTGTTGGTATCTGGACTACGCGGTGTACGGCCGCCGCGTCCGCAAGCAAGTCGGCAGTTCGAAGAAGTTGGCCCTGCTTGCCTTGGCCGACGTTCAGGTCAAGATCGAGCGCAAGGAACTGGGCTTCCAGACCAAGGACAAGAACCTCGCCGACTTCTTCGCCGAGTATCTCGACTACGCCAAGACCAACAAGAGCCACTTCTCCTGGGTTCGCAATGAGATCGTGCTGCGGCCCTTCAAGGGCTTCGCCAAAGTCGAACGCCTTCTCGGGATCACGCCTCAGTTGATCGAGAGCTACAAGAAATTTCGCTCGGAAGGAGGAACGAAGCCCTCGACGATCAACACCGAGCTCAACACGATCAAGGCCGCGCTCAACCGCGCCGTCGCGCTCGGCTATCTCTCGCGCAACCCCTGCCGCGAGGTCAAGAAGCTTAAGGCTCCGCGCAAGCAGGTTCGCTTCCTCAGTAAAGAGGAGGCCAAGAAGCTACTCGAAGCCGGCGGCGGCCGCATGGGGTCGATCGTTGAGACGCTCCTAATATACAGGACTACGACGCGACGAATTGACCCACCTGACCTGGGCCGACGTGGACTTGCAAAGGCGCATCGTCGCTGTGCAGGCCAAGGACGGCTGGCACCCGAAGGATTATGAGGTTCGCCATATCCCGATGGCGCCGCGGCTCCATGACTTGCTCAAGTCTCTGCCGCGCAAGGAAAATCCCTGGGTGTTTTCAACGAGCAACGACGGCCCGCATCTCGGGCATATCCTGTCGCGCGACTTCCGCAAGCTCCTGAAGCAGTGCGGCATCAAGGGCGCGTCGCTCCACACTCTGCGCCATACGTTCGCCAGCCACCTCGTCATGAATGGGACCGATGTTTACACGGTCCAGAAGCTGCTCGGTCATTCAAGCATCAAGACGACGGAGATCTACGCCCACTTGGCGCCGGATTTCTTGAAAGCGGCTGTCGAGAAGCTGAAATTCTAATCTGCACAAACACCGTAATTTCTACGGTGTTTGTGCAATGGCCCCTTTACCGCCGGCCTTCACGCACTGCCCGTCGTAGTGCGCGGGATTATTCTGCAGCCGCTTGAGCATCGTCCCGCAGTAACGGCATTTAAATTCCTTGGGTGATTCCTCGGCGGTCACGAGTTCCTCGATCGTGCGGGGAGTGGAATCCCATACATCGACGCCGACGTTGATGACCCAGCCGATGCGCTTCCATTTCTCATGAATGTGGCCGCAGAGAAGCCGCTTGTTCGTGGCGATCGGGTGATGCTGGAGCAGCCAGTCGTTCCAGACGAGCTTCTCATGGACTTCGTTGAAGCCGCCTTCAAGCATCTGCCGGGCGCTGCGGTCATGGTTGCCGCGGATCAGGATCTTCTTGGCGCCGTTGAGCTGCCGCAGGAAGCTTGGCCATTCCGTCGGCTTGCCCATGGCGAAGTCGCCGAGGTGATAGACGGTATCATCAGGCCCCACGACGGCGTTCCAGCGCGCGATCAGCCCGCGGTTCATCTCGTCGATCGACGCGAATGGGCGCGCGCAATACTTGATCACGTTGGCGTGATTGAAATGCGTGTCGGCGGTGAAGAAGGTCTTGGCCGGCATTGCTAGAGTTTCGGCACGCGCTCCCGTATCCGGGCCATGACGTCGGCAAATCGCGGACGGGGCGGCGTCAGCATGGCGTTCATCGCCTGGAATTCTTCCTCGAAGAGCGCGTAGGTCTCCGGTTTTTCGATCAGGAATGCCGCGCGCGCGGCGAACTCGGCCGCATCCGTCGTCTTGAGCTTCTGCTTCTTGTACGCCTCGTAATCGTCCGTGCCGATGAAGGCTTTGACCCGCGGGACCTCCAACAGCATGTACAAGTCGTAGTAGTGGCGCAGGAAAAACTGCGGCTTATCCTTCGCGGGGTCGTTGCGGTCCCGGTGCTGACGAAAGCGGCGGCAGATCGTCTGGAGCTTGTCGACGAAGGTGTATTCGGGGTTAAAGCATCTGACCCCGAGCGCCCGGTTGTCGATCACATCCGCTTTCCTTTCCCGGGCGCGGTCGAGCGCCCAACTGCCGAAGTCGCGCGGCTCGTTGGGGGCGGTCTTGTCGAAGCCGACCTCCAGGAGCACCTCGGGCTTCAGCTTCGGAGTCGGCGGGAAATGGGAGCGGTACTTCAAGCTGATCCCGCCGTTTTGCGCCTTCGGGTCGTCGTAGCCGCGATTGCGCTCGACGGCGACCGCGGCGATCGAAATTCGCGCGGCCAAGTCGTCGTAGAACGCGAAGCGCGCCGCGATGTGAGCCGGCTTGTCTCCTTTGGTGTTGACCGCGGCGGGGGCATCGAAGCGGATGTCGATGTCTTCCGAGAAGCGATCGACGACGCCCCAGCCTTTCGACAGGGACGTGCCGCCCTTCATCTCAAACTGGAGCCCCGACTTTTGAAGGCCCCAAAGGCAATGCATGATCCAATAGTCCTTTTCGACGACCGCCGGAAGGAGTTTCTTCTCATCCGCAATGACGGCGAAAAGCTCCTTCGCGTTCTCCAGTTCGTGCAGAAACTTATGCATAGGCCTCCCGAAGCAGGCGCTTCGCCGCGGGATTTCCGTAACGTTCAAGGCAATCAAGGACCTTGGCCCGGTCGAAACTCTGAACTCCTTTCTTCAAGTTTCGAAGGACGAGCTCGACGTTGTCGGGGAGCCGCCGGAGATTATTCAGCATGTCCACGAGCAGATATTCCGGCTCGACGACCGCGCCGGTGGGATACGCCGGGACGAGGCGAAATCGGAACTCCTTTCCGCCGAGCGTGAAGATTCCCGCCCGCTTGTGATTGTAGACGACATAGACGGTGTAGACCTGGGTCAGTCCCAATCCAAGGACGTTGAAGTCGTTGTAGGAGGTCAGTCGGTAGTCGTCGGTCTTGAGAAAAGCGCGAACGAGCTCCCGATCGTCGGGCGGCAGCGCGCCCCATTGGCTCGGCTTGGGCCGGCAATACAGGCCGCCGGAAAGCTTTCGGACCTCGTTTGAAGCAACGAGTCTCTTCAGCTCTCGATCGACGGCGGTGGAAAGTCCTTCCAGGTCCTGCCGCCGATAGACGCGGCCCGGCTCCATTGCTTCTTTCAGCTTGGTTGCGTTATTCATGGGTTCCTCGAACATCAAAATTATAGCTCCGGCGTGATTGAAACGCAAGTAAATTTATCTAAATTTCATGCAATTTGGCGCATTAAGTTCGTTTAAATCACGATTTGACTACCTGGAGTAGTCAAAATCGCTCTGGATCCGATTTTACGGGATCATCCGTTCAAGCCGAAGAAGCAGGTCATAGGCGGCCGCCGGCGGGGAGGACCCGGACGCCGCCGATGGGTTCGGCCGTCTCGTTCGAGCCATTGGCTTCAATGGACGTCCAGCTCCAGGCGCCGGGAGATCCGGCCCGCGGTCTCTCTCTTCTTGACCCATGTGGCGACGCTGGCCTGATCGAAGCGGATCAGCGCCCCGAGCTTGATCGACGGGATGTAGCGCTCGTGGACCCAATGGTAGACGGTCCTGGGCTTCACTTGAAGCCGGCCGGCCACTTCGTCCACCGTCAGAAGCCGACTCAGCCGGGACTCGTTCGGCTCCAAGCTCGCTGTAGCCGCCCCGCTGTCCGCCACGACGTTCACGTAGGTTCTTTTCATGGTACACCTCCGAACGCCCGGAGGGCCGAGGAGTCCCGAGGCACGGCTTGGATCGAGGATTTAAATGGCGGGACCCCCGGCAAAAAATCTGTTCAGCGGAGCGGGCAAGGCCCCGAAGC
>JANPGH010000076.1:0-1530 GCA_031423795.1 Elusimicrobiota bacterium
CATCGGCTGGGGTGGTCGGGCGATCCTTCGGGTAGCCGCCAATTTCATCGCGCCAATGACGTACGGCGTTCGGCCGCTCGTTGCGATTCCGCAAACGACATCGTTTTTGGATACGTTCAATTCGATCAGGTCCGCGGACGCGGCGAAGCCCTGCCCCGCCGCTCCCACGCCGAGGCCGTTGCAGGAACTGGGCGCGCCCGGATACGCCGCCGCGCTCATCGTGATGGTATAGCCGCTCTTGATCACGGTGTCCGAGCTGCCGAGGCCGACGTTGATAAACGGTTCCTTGCTCGCGGGAGGCGGCGTGCCAAGCGTCGTGAGGTTGGGGGAGTAAAAGCCGGAGCCGCAGGTGAGGGCGTAGGTCAGCTGCGCGCTCGCGATGACGCGCATCGAGGCGACCGCCGACGCGGAGCTGGCCGACTGCTTGGCGAGCATCAGGCGTGGCACCGCAATGCTGGCCAGGAGTCCGATGATTCCGCAGACGAAAATCAGGTCGATGAGCGCGAAACCCTGCGCTTTACGGATTGGCAAATGTTGAGCTCTCGCAGCGAAAGGCCGCAGAGCCTGTGCCGTTCCGAGCGACATCACGAAGCGCTTTGTAATCAGTGACTTATCCTGCCAGACCTTCGAAGCGCTCATGACAGTTTAAGTCACAACGCGGCTGCCCTGACAAATGTTGACACTGATCTTTCGGTCGAACCCTGTGTGGGCGACAGCTAGCCGGTGCGCATCAACCGCTCGCTCAACCCCGCGACCAGATCGCGCTCGGTCTTGGGAAGGTCGTCGTTGAAGCAGTTGATCGCTTCGACAATCACTCGCCACTGTGCGAGCCCGGTGACGGCGCTCAGCGCGTTGAGTCGAGCCTTGAACTCGAGCGGCACTCGGATGCTGAGCTGTGGGTAGTCTTTTACCTTTTCCCCCTCCTTCGCGCCGGCGGGCGGGCGACCCACCTTGCGGCGGTCTTTCACTTTCGGGTCGCGATTGTCGTTGTCGGGCATGGTCGTTGTCTCACTGCCCGACAATTAGCAAATTCAACGCCAGCTATTTCTTCGACAAGTCCGGCGCGTCTTCGCCGAGTGCCGTGGCCAGATCAACAAGGTGTTCCTGCTCCTGGCGGAGAATTTCGCGGATATCCTCGGCGATGGCGTACTCCTGGAGCGTTTCACACTGACCCAGGCGCTCGCGGTACGCGCGAATCGTATCGCTCTCGTTCTTGAGATCCGCGCGCAGCATCTCCTCGGCCTTGTCGGACAGCTTGACGGGCTGCGGCGTGTTGGTCGGCATGCCGCCGAGATAATCGATGTGCTTGGCGATCGTGAGCGCGTGCTTCAGCTCTTCGGCTGCATGTTTCTCGAGCTCCTTCGCGATGCTCATGTACTGCGGCCCTTTGAGCGCCTGCGAATAGACGACATAGGCGATGATCGCCTGGTACTCCCGTGAAAGATCTTCGTTCAGTTTGTCGATGAGTTGTTCTCGTGTCACGCTCGGTGTGTCACCCATTCGCGTCTCCTGTGGCTAGTCTAGCCAATC
>JANPGH010000077.1:0-42507 GCA_031423795.1 Elusimicrobiota bacterium
TTTTCAACTAGACTCGGGACATCCTCAAAAACAGAAGATGCCTTCAGGCCTCGACCGGATTGGACTGCCAGATAGCCAGCGATATCGTTGGGCTTGGCCTCGCCCACCGCCAGCCCCTTCCCTTCCAGGTAGGCAAGAAAAGCTCTGACGACATAACTGTAGGCACTGACGGTAGCCTCTGACAATCGTTTTTCCAACGCAAGATATTTTGAAAACTCCGCCAACAAATGGACTTTTTCTATCATCGTGGCCTCCAACGAAAAAACGGCGACATCAAACGGCAGGCAACAGCGTCACCGTTCCATCAACGCCATTTTTCTTATCCAATCCTAACGACAACAACGACCAACAACGGCTAACACAGCACATAACGGAACTGAACACATAATGTCCAAGCAGAATTTGGAGTGCCCGCACATTCGCCCCGCCGGACAGCAAATGAACACTGAAGCAGTGCCTCAAAATGTGCGGATGGACGCGCTTGATGATCCCCGCCCGAGCAGCGTATCGTTTTAGGCGCTGACCGAAGCCGCCCTTCTTGGGCCGAGTCCCGCAGCGTGAGAGAAAAAGCGGGCCGGATATCTCACCGAAGCGATCCCGCCTCACCATCAGATAACGCTGCAACGCCTCCGCAGCCTTCGGGCCAACCGGGACCAAGCGTTCACGTGAGCCTTTGCCTCGCACCCGGACGTAGCCCTCGTCCATGTGAATCTGTCCTGCATCGAGCCCCAGCGCTTCCCCGATGCGCAGGCCGCAACCGTAGAGAATCCCCAGGATCGCCCGGTCACGGATATTCGCGAACCCATGTCCGGGCACGGCGGCGAACAGGCGCTCGACCTCATCGATGGATAAGGGCTCCGACACACGGCTTACGATCTTGGGCGACTTGAGCCCCACCGTCGGGTCATGGGTAGCGTGGCCTTTGGCGAGCAGGAAACGGTGGAAGGTCTTGATGGCCACGGTGGCGCAGAACACGGGGGCCGAACGCAGGCCACGCTCCCTGAGCCCGCCTATATGCGCCGTCACATGGGCAGGCGTCGCGTCGGCCGCGGCGCAGTCCGCGTCCTTCAGGAACGCGAGGTACGCCTTCGCGTGGTGGGCGTAGGTGGCGACCGTCTGAGGCGAGAGCCCTCGTTCAGAGCGAAGGAACTCACGGCATTCGTCCAGGCGGGCATCAGTAATCATGGCCATTGAAGGAATACCTTCGACGGCCGAGGAAGTCAAGACGATTCCCATGTTTTCGATAGAGCGCCAATTCGGTTTTACCCATCTGTCAAATTTAGTTAATATACCCGTCATGCGACCAAAAGACATCGTCAACACTCAGGAAGCCTGCCGCTTGTTGGGTATCAGCCGGCCGACCCTCTATGTTTGGATCGAACAGGGCAAGGTGAAGCCGTGGGGCCAACTCGGCGGCCATGAGGCCTGGTTCTTTATGCGCAAGGAAGTTCTCCGAGTGAAAGAGCAGGGAAGAAAATATGAGCGGACCCGGGTTTCGGCCTGAGTCGCGCTATGGGTCAGATGAAATGCAAGCTGTCGTGTGACTTCTAGGACAAAAACTTATGGCGCTCTCGCTCAATAAACCGAAGCTGGACAATCTAACCAACGAGATCTGGAAGTCTGCCGAGCGACTGCGCGGCAAGTTCAAGGCATACGAATACCAGAACGTCATCCTGCCCATCATCGTCATCCGGCGGCTCGAATGCGTCCTGATTAAATGGCGCGAGGAGAAGGCCGCGGAAGTGCTGGCGAAGCGCCCCAAGCTCACTGAAAAAGAGCTGGCAAAATTGGTGAAGGGCCTGGAGACCAATACGGCTCCCTTTTCCAACAAGACCAATTGGACCCTGCGCAAAGTCTACGAGGAAGATCACGCCCTGCTTGAGGAAAATTTTCGGGATTATATCAACGGCTTCTCGAAGAACGTCGATGATATCATCGAGCATTTCAACTACCGCGCGACCATCGGTCAAGTCGTAAAGAACAACCGCCTGGCCCCGATCCTGAACCAATACAAAGAGCTGGAACTCGGCCCGGACAAGCTGTCGCCCCTGGAAATGGGCTACGTCTACGAGGAACTGCTGCGGCGTTTCTCGGAACAAAGCGGCGAGGAGGCCGGAGAGCATTTTACCCCGAGGGAAGTCATTCGCCTGATGGTAGAGCTGCTGGAAATTCCGATTCCTGACCGCCACATCTCGATTTATGACCCCGCCTGTGGGACGGGCGGCATGCTGTCGGTGGCGAAGGAGCACCTGCTCGACCGAGCGAAGACTCCAGAAGAGAAGGCGAAGGTCGAAAAGTTCGTCACCCTGCATGGGCAGGAGCTTTCGCCGACCAACTACGCGATCTGCCAGGCCGACTTGCTCATTAAAAACGACCGTCAGGCCAAGGTTCAGCTTGGCAATTCACTGATCCCGCACGATCCCCACTGCAAGGAGCCCGGCGATCAGTTCCCCGAGTCCAAGTCCACCTTCGACTTCATGCTTTCCAATCCGCCCTTCGGTGTGACCTGGGGCGGGAAAGACGGCTACGAGGCCGAGGCGCGCAAACTGGAGAAGACTCGTTATCAGGCCGGGATGCCGCGCATCAACGACGGGGCCTTCCTATTTCTCCAGACAATGCTGGCGAAGGTGAAGCCGGTCGGACAAGGGGCGAGTAAGATCGCCATCATTTTCAACGGTTCGCCGCTCTCAAATGGCGACTGCGGACAGGCTGAAAGCGAGATTCGCCGCTGGATTCTGGAGAACGACTGGCTCGATGCCATTGTCATGCTCCCGGACCAGCTTTTCTATAACACGGGCATTTTTACCTATATCTGGCTGCTGAGAAACGACAAGCCTGTCTCACGCAAAGGCCGCGTCATGCTTATCGACGCGCGCCAGCAGTTTGAAAAGGAACCGAAAGCCTTCGGCAGTAAACGTAACCGGATCGCCGACACCCATCGAGCCTGGATCGAGGAGCGGTATCGAGACGGCTGGAAGAAGGGCTACGATGACGAACAGGTGAAGATATTCAACCGCGACGACTTCGCTTATCACAAGGTCGGCGTGGTTTTCTGGCAGTCCGATGAGCACGATAAACCAGCGATCGTCACTGAACCCTACGAAAATGCCTTTACCGCCGCGAACCTAAAAAAAGAGCAGGACTTCTATCAAAGCGAACTCACCTTCCGTGTTCGATTTAAGACCACCAAAGGCGAGAAGACGGAGACGCTTGTTTTGGGTTCAAAGGACAAAGCCGCCGAGAAGTTTAAGTCCTTTATAAGTGGCGGGAGCGCGGTGATCTCGGTCGAATGGACACATCGCCATTACGTCCAGGACGATGAGTACATCGCCGAGGGCGAGGATATCGAGGCGTTTCTCAAGCGCGAGATCGCCAAGCCCATTATCCGATGGGAGGACAACCCCCAGTTAGGCTACGAGATTCTGCCGAACAAATATTTTTACCGCTACCAACCGCCGACACCAGCAAAGGAATTGCTCGACGAATTCTGGAAACTAGAGAAAGATGCGGAGAAAATGTTGGAGGGGTTGGTAAGGTGAGCGGAACCGAAGCCAGCGCTATCCACCAATCCAGCTCATTCGGCAATGCGCCGAATGGCTGGCGTATCGATAGGATTCGTGACCATCTGGGTCGGATCGTTGGTGGGGAATGGGGCGAGGACCCTGCCGAGAGCGACGAAGGCACTGAAATCGCTGTCGTACGTGTTGCAGATATTCGCGGCCTTGAAGTCGTCGAGCAGAATTTGACAATCCGGAGGGTGAAGGAATCCAAGCTCCCAGGACGAATCATTGGCGAACGCACTCTACTGATGGAGAAATCAGGTGGGGGTGAGCAAAACCCAGTCGGGCGGTCGGTTTTGGGGCGCAAGCTCAAGGTGAGAGCCATCTGCTCGAATTTTATGGCGAAGTTTGATTGCGGACCTAGCGTAACTCCGGTTTTCATTGCCTACCTGCTCGATGCCTTATATAACTGCGGGATAAACACGGCGCACATCCAGCAGACAACTGGGATACAGAATCTTCGGGTTTTTGACTACCTGAACACAAAAGTGGCAATCCCGCCACATGCAGAGCAGGAGCGGATTGCGAGCTACTTGGATGCGAGCTGTGCTGCGATTGGCGCTGCGGTTGCCGCTAAACGCCGTCAGATCGATACGCTCGCATCTGTTCGGGAGAGAATAATCGAATCTGCGGTCATCCAGGGTGTCAATGCGAAGGTTCCAATGCGCCATATCGGGGAAGACTGGATCGCTGAGGTTCCGGCGCATTGGGGAGTACTACGAATCAAGCGCGTGGTTTCTCGAATCGATTACGGAATCTCAGAGAGCACGGAAGAGGAGGGGCGCTACCCGGTCCTGAAGATGGGGCACATCGATCGAGGTGAACTCAATTTGTCTGATCTCGATTTTGTCGATGAGGTATCCGATGATCTCCTGCTAGAAACTGGTGACCTGCTTTACAATAGGACAAACAGCCCGGACCAAGTCGGTAAAGCGGCGATCTTCCGTGGGAAGAAGGCCGACGGGATCACCTTTGCGTCCTATCTCGTTCGCCTCAGGGCAAACCATCGCATTGACCCATATTTTTTGAATTATCTCATCAATGCGCGTGGTTTTTTATCTTTTGCCCGGAGATTGGCGATCCCCTCGGTGCAACAGTCAAATCTCAATTCGACACGTTATGGTCGGATGTTAATCCCCTTGCCGCCCATTGGTGAGCAAAAGGCTATTCGACAACTCCTCGATGCGAAAACAGCTGATTTAGCGAGTGTCGTCGCTGGGATTGAGGCTCAGATCACAACACTGCTGGCCTATCGTAAATCGCTGATCCACGAATGCATCACCGGTCAGCGTCGTGTGCCGGAGACAGCCCCTAACGGAATCCTTGTTCATGGTTAAGTCCAAGAAACCTCCGGAACTCGAATTTCAAAAACACATTGCGGATTATCTGGTCCGAGAGCATAAGTACGGCGTGCTCGAGCAGACAGATATCACCGACGTCGAGCACGGCATCGCTGAGAATCAGCTCTGGGCCTTCCTCACGGCTACCCAGGCTGAGACGCTTAAAAAGCTTAAGGACGACTACGGCACCGACGCCCGCGACGAGATGTTCCGTGCTCTGCGAAAGGAACTGGAACGGACGCCCCTGTGGATGATTCTTCGGAATGGGCTGCAGGTTCGCGGGTTGGAATTCCGGCTCTTTTACCCCAAGCCGCGCTCTGCTGAGAGCGCCGCCGTAAAAAAGTATGCCGAGAACCGCGTCACCTTTCGACCTCATTTCTATTTTGGGGAAAATAATCAGGAAATCGACTTCGTTTTCTTCCTCAACGGCCTTCCGATCGTGGCGCTGGAACTGAAGCACGAGAAAAACCAGAACGTGCATGATGCGGTAAAGCAATTCGCCGACCGCGATCACGCCAAGCGCATCTTCCAGCACCCCTTCATGTATCTCGCCGCCGACACCAGCGACGCGATGGCCGCGAGCGATCCGCGACGTATTGAAAACTTTCGCTGGCACAACACCGGCCTGACCAATACACCCCAGACCGCGGGCGAATATCCGGTTGAATTTCTTTATCGCGAGGTTTTGTCTAAAGACCAGCTGCTCGAGGCGCTTTCTTTCTTCCTACTTCGCGTACCCAAACGCGAGGCGGAGGACGATAAGCCTGAGCGCCCGGCCTCGACGATTCTGCCCCGCTATCATCAAAGCCGCATGGTGCGGAAAGTGGCCGACGATGCGGTGGCACATTTCGCCAAAACCGGCGACATCGGCCGGAAATATCTCATAGACCACTCGGCCGGCAGCGGCAAGACCCTATCCATCTGCTGGCTTGCCGACAGGCTCCACAGCCTGTTTAAGCCCGGCACGAGCGAGAAGCTGGTCGACGTCACCTTCATCCTGACCGATAGAAAATCGCTCGACACCAATATCCGGGAAGATATCGATAAGTTCACCCACCTCAAAGACCTCATCGGCCTCGCCAAAAAAGCTGACGATCTCCCGCGGTTCCTCGCCGAACGCAAGCCGATCATCGTCACCACCCAGCAGAAATTCGCTTGGGTGCTTGAGCAGATTAAAAAGAACCCCGAGCTAAAGAAACTCCGAGTGGCTTTCTTGATCGACGAGGCCCACCGATCTCAGGAGGGGCAGTTGGGCGCGGCAATCCGCGTCCCGTTCCGCGCCGCCGGAGATCCTGACGCTGAGGATGCGGCCGATGACGAGAAGGACGGCGAGGAGAAGACCGCCAAGATCATCCGGGAGCACGATCTCAACCAGCTTTTTGTCGCCTTCACCGCCACGCCCGCTCCGGCCACCGTGACCCTGTTCGGCGCGCCGTTCGATACTTACACGGAGGCCGAGGCGATTGCGGAGGGCTCCATCGTGGACGTGGCGGCGAGCATCATTTCCTACAAGACGCTCTACAACCTCCATTGCCCGGTCGTTCCCAAGCCGGAAGAGGAAAAGCTCTATCCCAAAGGGATCGTCGCTAAAGCGCTGAAAAACGTCGCTTACCAGGACGATGGGCTGATCCAATACAAGGCGGAGGTGATGCTCCGTATCTTTGAGAAGGATGTGAAGCCCCTTATTGGCGGGCGTGCCAAGGCGATGATCGTGGCCACATCGCGGGTGGCTGGTCTTCGGTACTTCAATATCATCAAAGAGAAGCTCAAGGAGCGCGGCGCTACTTACAAGGTACTCTACGCCTTTTCCGATTTTGTCCATCCGGAAACCAATCAGGCGATCAGCGAGCACGCCGTCAACGAGCTCAAAGAGGGCGAGTTGATCGAGGAACGCTTCGAGGGTGACGATTATCGACTCATGATCGTCGCGAACAAATTTCAAACGGGATTCGATGAGCCCCTGCTTGCCGGCATGTTTCTCGATAAGCCGGTTGTGGACCGAAATGCCGTTCAGACGGTCTCGCGGCTCAACCGAAAGGCTGGGGAAGAGAAGAAGGTCATCGTGGTGGATTTCACCAACAACGCGAAAGCGATCTTAAAGGCCTTCCAGAAGTATCGGAAGGGAACCCCATTCCCGCCGACCGAGCCGGATAAGGATCAATGCCCGAAGCTGTATGCCGACATCCTGGCCGTCGCTGTGTTCACGCAGAAGGATGCCGCCGACTTCGTCGAATTGGCAGCCAAGGGCACCGATGCCAACATGCAGTTTTTCATCAACGGTCTACGTGTTCGATTCCAAGCGAAGCTCGCCGATTCTGAACACCGGAAGAATTTCGTCTATCTGCTCGCGCGTTTTGTAAAGAGTTTCCATTTCCTGACCTGCTTCTTCACCTATCCCGATGGGATGAAGAAATTCGCAGCCTTCGCTGAGTATGTCGGGCCGCAGCTCATCAAGCAAGGCAGCGTGTCCGAGCTGATGAAGCAAATTCGCCAAACTCAGGTTGTGAAGGCCGCTGTCGAATTTCAGGGCGAGGTCCGAAGCAGCGGGGGCATCGTCAAGCTAATGGCCGGAAGGAAGGGTGCCGGTCCTGCCCCGGTTAAAGTGTCGATTCAGGAGATGATCGCCGATATTCGGATCAAGTTCGATATCAGCGATGATGAAGCGCTCTACATAAAGCAGGTCACCCAGGAGAAGTCTGCCGATCCCGCGATCCGCAGCACCGTCCATGCTCATCGCGAGGATCAGGTTTATCTTGAAGGCGCGTATCGGGGCCAGGTGAACGGCGAGATTCAGGGCGCTTATAACGGGTTGGCGCGTTACGATGAGCTGGCCGATCCCAAGTATACCGATGCCGGCGGCATCTTCGACATCATGGCCGTGACCGTGATTCAGACCCATTTGACCGCAGCGCCGTGACAAGATGAAAAAGAGCATCAAGGACATTCCTAAACAGGACCGCCCCCGCGAAAAGCTGCTGCGCCTGGGGGCGGCGGGCCTGAGCGATCAGGAGCTCCTGGCCGTGCTGCTTGGAAAGGGCACGTCAAAGATGGACGTGATGACGTTGGCCGCCAAGCTTGCTCGGATCATTGATGAGAAGGGGCTTAAGGTCACGGCCGACGACCTGACCGGCTTCGATGGCATGGGAGAGGCGAAAGCGACGCTGATTCTGGCGGCCATTGAGTTTGCCAGGCGTCGCATCAAGCCGGAGGGTTCGAAAATCAAGACCCCGGCCGACCTGCTTCCGCATATCCGGCACTATGCCGACCGACGGCAAGAACACTTCCTTTGCGCGAGCATCAACGGGGCAAACGAGATACTGAACGTCCGAGTCATCTCCATCGGTCTGATCGACCGAACGCCGGCCCATCCGCGCGAGGTCTTTGCCGACGCCCTGGCGGACCGTGCCTCAGCGGTCATCGTCGCGCACAATCATCCAGCGGGCAGTCTTGAGCCGTCCCCTTCGGATGTTGAGATGACTGCGCAGCTCAAAGAGGCCGGTACGGTTGTCGGCATCGCGCTACTCGATCACATCATTTTTAATCGAACTGAATATTTCAGCTTCCTTGAGGTGGGGCGACTTTGAATATGGAGACATTCTTGAAGGGCCTTCTCGTAATCTATTCAGGGCTGGCTTTGGTTGGTGTAACCTTGATTTGGGCTAACCTTGGAGCGGCTGACTCGGCGCGGAATATCGGCATCCTCGTCGCGTCGATTATCCCCGTCATCATTGCTTCATCCGGCTCGGTTAAAAACGAAACTCTTTCGAACACGTTCTCCTTCTTGCTGATGTTCGATAACAAAAAGGGCCAGCTAACGACAGGAAACCCTATCAATCCATATTCAAGCCGGTACCTCCGGATGCTCGTTAATGTCGACAAGGTTCCCGATCTCCTCGTTTCAAAGGACCCCTTCAAAGAATATCTGGGCGAAGGCCGAAAGGGTCTCAATCTAATCGAGTATGGAGTTCTTAGTTCGCTTCAGGAGCGTTTCCACCAAACTTGGGATGTGGCGCTAATAAAACGCAGTGATGCAAACGGCACATCGACATCCTGGGGTGTCGGCCAATCGGGCATCCCGGGAACGCCCGTGAAGCTTTCTCAGTTGCGCCAAATGATCTCTGACAATCCAGCCGCCACAATTCTTGATGGCTTCTTCAGCGATACGCTCTGGTTGCCGCCGAAATCTCAACTCGAAATATCGAATCCGGCAAAAAACTTGCGGCTAATTCGCATCCATTCAGCAAAATTTGAAACGAAAATTACCCTCGCAGCAGCGGGCGGTGGAATTCAGCAGCAAGGCGTTTGGGGAATTCTTGATCCAGATCCTAAGGAGATGAACCGCTACCACGGGTTCTCATTTCCAGTCGCAGTTGAAACGAATATTTCTTGGCGGGTGTTGAGCTCGCGAGAAAGGGCGCTTTATCGCAAATGGCACGAAAATGTTGCCAGTATTCTCGAGCAGTACGATTGGGCACTGCTCGCGAATGATGGGAAGGAGGCCATGAACCGCAGGGTTGCGATAAAAGTTCTTGGCCTTCCAGACCATCTTGGTAATTTCATCAAGGGATCAGCCCATAAGAAGTAATGCTCGCAACCTGAGATGCTTATGGCATGTTGGATGAAAATTAAAGAGCTCTATAAGCTGGCCAGTTCCCAAATCAAGAAGACCTGGGATCGGGCATTTGCCCACGGGGGCACGATGTGGCGACATCTAGTCAAACACTCAGGCATGTACGGCCTAGTGGCGGGCTGTATTGGAATTCTCGGTATCCCCTTATCCCTGCACCTTTACAGGGTGGGTTCCGACTCCACCGAAGCAAGACTAGACCAACTTCAACGCCAGATCGGGGGCGTCGTCAGAACGAGTACGAATGAAGGAACGAGACACCTAGAAAAAGTCATTTCTGATAAGCTCGCGCCCTTTCTTCAGCGAATGCAGGAGCAGAACAAGGCCAGCATTGCGAGGGTCCAACTCCGCAAAATGAGCCCCGCATTGCGTGTGTTTAGCGAAGAACCATACGGAGAATTCAACTGTTTTGGCTACGAGGTCTTCGACGTCGTTCGTGAAGATGAAAACAATGTCCTCTTGAGCAATGAAGGTCGCAATTCAGTCGCGAACCTCGCGCTTCTCTACGGGAAAAAAAATGGCGAGATAACAATTCAGATGGATGCCCTGCGATTCAACCCATCCAACCCGAAAGCCTCCTATAAAAACTACCTGGACTATCTTCGCTTTCAAAAGGCCCTGATGAGCAACGCCAGACTTGTATTTTGGGACCTCGCGGAGGATCAGCCCTTCCTCCGAACGGATCACATCATGCCGGTCAACATGGAGTACGACTACGAGAAAGGTCAGCGCGCGATTGATTTTTATGGGAAGGTCGCGCGAATCGAGCACTGGTTGGGTAAAAAATTTCCTTTTCAGCTCAAGCATACTCGCGGCGATGTTGATCTGGTGAACTATGTGGCGTCGGTCCTCGAGGGGAAGTCGCTGCCAGTTGGCCCCGTCTATAAAACGCGTCTTGGGAATCTGCAAGAAAAGAAGCAGTTTCTCAAAAGCTTCTGGCGTCTCGATATGAATGGAATCGAGTACCGCATGGAGCGGCAGAGCGACGTGGTCAAGATCTTCGGTGTTCAAGTCGACCTCGGAATGATGACTATGGACTTCCCTCCGGCTACGGTGACGCCATCTCTGGAAGAATTGGCTGCCGACACTTCTGACCAGCCGGTGACGGTGGCTATCAATGTCAAGAATAAAAACGATGGCATCACGTTGAAGCACAATACTGCTTACCGCAATGAGGAGCTTTGAGTGTTGTCTGGCGATCGACCATGAAGACAAAATCAAAGGTTAGGACACTGGGCGAATTCCAGAACCGTGGCTGGGTGCCCAACGAGATCAAAAAGGACCTCGACCAGGCCAAAACCATGGTCTATCAGCTCAAGGTCACGCTGTTGGGTCTGAAGCCGCCGGTCTGGCGGCGAGTCCTCGTCCCTGGCGACGTGAACCTGGCCGGGCTTCATTGCGTCATCCAATACGTCATGGGTTGGAGCAACAGCCATCTACACATGTTCCACGTTGGAAAGACCCGCTACGCCCCGCGGATGCCTGATTGGGATGATGTCGAGGACGAGAAAAAAGTCATCCTCCGCGACGTCGCGCCTAAGACCGGAAGCAAGTTTTTCTACGAGTACGACATGGGCGACAGTTGGGGGCACGAGATCCGAGTGGAGGCGATTACGTCAACCGCGGCCGAGCCCCAGCGTCCCGAGTGCCTGGCCGGCGCAGGAGCATGCCCGCCAGAGGACTGCGGTGGAATCGGCGGCTACGAGGACCTGCTCGCCGCCCTGCGCGATCCCAAGCACGAGCAGCACACGGAGATGGTCGACTGGGTCGGTGAGGGCTTCGACCCCGCTGCCTTCAATCTGGCTGCGGCCAACAAGGCCCTCGGGAAGCGCGAGAAATGAGCGAACCTATAGGCAGCCCGGGCGGCAAGTCCGAAATCCTGATCTACCAGGCCGAAAACGGCAGAAGCCGCATTCAAGTGCGCCTCGAAGACAATACCGTCTGGCTGACCCAGGCTTTGATGGCTGAGTTATTTCAGACGAGCATCCCAAATATCAGCATGCACGTCCGGAATATCTTCCAAGAGGGAGAGCTCGATTCCAAGTCAGTTGTTAAGAGTTACTTAACAACTGCCGCGGACGGCAAGAAGTACAGCACTTCGTTCTACAATCTGGATGTCATCCTCTCGATAGGCTATCGGGTTCGCTCGCACCGCGGCACCCAGTTCCGCAAATGGGCTACCGAACGGCTCAGGGAGTATCTCGTCAAAGGCTTCACGATGGACGATGAGCGCCTCAAGGAAGGCCGGACTCTGGGGACCGACTACTTCGACGAACTCCTG
This sequence comes from Elusimicrobiota bacterium, assembly GCA_031423795.1. Lineage (GTDB taxonomy): Bacteria > Elusimicrobiota > Elusimicrobia > UBA1565 > UBA9628 > GWA2-66-18. The sequence goes on from JANPGH010000077.1 coordinate 11,809, forward strand.
GAGCGCATACGGGAGATTCGGGCTTCCGAGAAACGCTTCTATCAGAAGCTCCGTGACATCTACAAACTGGCCATCGACTATGACCCCGCCGCCGAGGCGACGCAGGAGTTCTTTCAGATCGTTCAAAATAAGCTCCATTGGGCGGTGACGGGCCATACGGCGGCGGAGATCATCTCGCAGCGCGCAGACTCGGGGAAGCCGAATATGGGGCTGACGACTTGGAAAGGTGCGAAGGTTCGCCAGCAGGACGTTACCATAGCCAAGAACTACCTCAACGAAAAGGAAATCCGAGACCTGAATCGCATTGTCACCATGTACCTCGATTATGCCGAGACTCAGGCCGAGCGCCGGCAGCCACTCTACATGCAAGATTGGCGGGAGAAGCTCGATGCCTTCCTGAAGTTCAACGAGCGGCAGGTCCTGGAGCACCCGGGCAAGGTCTCCATGGAGGTCGCCAAGAAGCTCGCCTTGGAACGATACGACCAATTCGAGAAGAAACGCCTGGCCCATGAAGCGGCCATGCTCGACCAAGATTTCGATCAGGTCGCCAAGCGCCTGGAGCATGAGCCCAAGCGCAAGAAGAAGGAGGGCTCATGAAAGCCATCTTGGAGTTCAACCTTCCGGAGGAGCAAAACGAGCACAAACTCGCCCTGGATGGTCCCCAGTGGAAGGCGGTCTGCCATGAACTGGATGAGTGGTTACGGTCCTTCCAGAAGTACGGGGATCGCCACACGCTTAAAGTCGAGGAAGTGCGCAGCCGCCTTCGTGAGGGGATAACGTCTTCCGGGCTGACTTTGGAATAAGCAGGCGGGTAATCTATGCGATTCGTCTGCGTTTCCGACACCCACACGATGCACGACCGGTTGCCCATCCCGGAGGGTGACGTCTTTATCCATACCGGCGATCTGACGAACGTCGGATCGCTGGAGGATGTCGCCCACTTCAACGGTTTCCTCAAGTCGCTCAAGCACCGCTACAAGATCGTGATCGCCGGCAACCATGACTTCGCCTTCCAGAACTCGCCTCACATCGCGCGAGGGATGATGACCAACTGCGTCTACCTGGAGGACGCGGAAGTCGTCATCGAAAGCATCAGAATCTACGGCTCGCCTTGGCAGCCGCAGTTCATGAATTGGGCCTTCAATCTCGAGCGCGGGGCCGAGCTCAAGGCCAAGTGGGATCGCATCCCGGACGATACTGATATCCTTCTGACTCACGGCCCGCCTCTTGGGCATGGCGACGAGATCCCTTCCAATGGGACGACGGAGCGCGCCGGGTGCGCGGATCTTCTGGCTGCCGTCGAGCGGATCAAGCCGAAGTACCACATCTTCGGCCACGTGCATGAGGGCTACGGCATCACGAAGAACGAGCACACCACGTTCATCAACGCCTCGATGTGCGACGCGGCCTACAATCCGACCAATCCGCCCATCGTGTTCGACTGGACCAAGGAGCCGTCATGAAGAGGAGACAGGAAAGTCCTGCGAGGCAGCATCCCCGGCAGCTGAAGCTGGATAAAGCCTTCACGCCGATTTCTGTCGATGAGGACGACGAGTTGTTTCCCAACGGCATCTTCGAGTTCAACGTGACGAAGATACTGGCCTTCATCGAGGCCAATGCCGACAGGTTTCCCATCGAGGAGGTAGAAGTCGAGCGTCTTCGGGGCTACTCTACCGAGACACTGGACGAGGCCACAATTCAACGCGCGGACGTGTCCAAGCCCATCGTTCTGGCCGAGATCAGCCCAGGGCGCTTCAACGTGATCGATGGGAACCACCGCGTGGAAAGGGCCGGCCGCGACGGCCTGAAGACAATCGCCGCCCGTCACATCGACGCCGCGCAGCATCTCCATTTCCTGACCTCGGTCAGGGCCTATCAGGCGTACATCGAATACTGGAATTCGAAGCTCGCTGAGCTCTCGTTGGAAGCGGCCATGCCCGACCAAGATTTCGATCAGGTCGCCAAGCGCCTGGAGCACGCGCCCAAGCGCAAGAAGAAGTAGCCCGGGGGAGGATGCCATGCCCAGAGGAAGAATGACGCACCCAAAAGCTGCCGGACGCCGCTACACCTTGGAACTCTCCAGGCGGCAGGCCGATCTCATTTCCCAGGCTGCCGAGCTTTGCGCACGATTCGGCACAGGCCATTTCTATGTCTTGGAGAAGTTTTTCTGGTCGGATTTGGAGCGAGCCCGACCACACATCCAGCAGTTGCAGTTGATCAAAAACGGCTCTCTCGATGTCCTTCCGGGCATCCATGCGGCCGAAGAAAACTTCAAGGTCCTCTATGACCTGCATCAAGTGATTCGTCATCGCATCGCCCATGACCGAGAACCGGGCGCAAAATCGCGGACTGTCGATCATAACGCACCACTGCGCTCCAGCAAACGGGAAAGCCTTGCCAGGTTCGAAGGAAAAGGCCGCCGTTATGTTCTTGAGGTTTCGACGCAGCAGGCTGAGGTCATTTCTTGGACGACGGAACTTCATGCCCGGATGGGCCTGGGGCAATTCAATGTCCTAGATCTGTTCTTCTGGAAACCCGGCGGTTCCATACAAGAGGTTCATAAGCATCTGGACGCCTTGCGGCTGCTCAAGAACGGCTCGCTCAATTCCGATCCTGGCATCGCCTCTGATGCCATCGACGACGACTACCGTGTGCTGTACGATCTGCATCGGTTGGTTCGGCACCGGTTGGCTTGGGATAAGGACCCAGAGCCACCGGCGTTCAGAGGCGTCTGCTACGATACGCCGCGCCGGCTCAGCAAGAAAGAAGCCCTGGCCAAGATCGTGACTGTCGCCGCGCGGCCCCAGAACCAGAAGATGAGTCGCAATCGGCCGGGCTTACGCGCCTAGAGCGCCGATAGGGATTACCGCAACGCCATCCGGGCGCACGTAGCCGTAGCCCGAGCCGACGATCACCGCCAGCGCGCTCGGCTTGCCGAGCTTGGCGGTGTCCACCTTCTTGGCGAACTTGAGCAGGCCGGCAGCGCCCTCTTCCACCGCCTTGCCCACGCCCAGCTTGATCTCAAAAGCGATCCAACGGCCATCGTCGGTTTCGACGATCGCGTCCACTTCCATCCCGGTGTTATCCCGGTATTGGAGCACATGGGCATCGTTGGCTTGGGCATAGACCCGCAGGTCGCGCAGGACCAATCCTTCGAAAAGGAAGCCGAGAAGTTGGAGGTCATTCCTCAGGCTTTCAGGCGAGGCCTTCAGCGCCGCCACGGCCAGGGAGGGGTCCGTGAACAAGCGCTTGTAGAGGCCCCTGACTCTGGACTTTGACCGCAAGTGAGGGGCCCAGGGTGGAAGGTCTTCCGTGATCATGAGCCGCTCCAGCGCGTCCAAATATTCTTGGGCGGTTTCCTTCTTCAAGGGCCCATCATCGTCGCCGACATCGGCCGCGAGGGTCGCCCCCGAGGCATAGGTCGCTTGATTGCGGGCCAGGGAATGCAGAAAGCGGCCCACTTTATCGGGATTCCTGCGCCGCTTGCCTAGGCGGCCGATATCCACGCGGCGGATCTCATCCAGGTAAGCTCGGACAGCCTTCATGCAGTCCGAAGGGCGTCGGCTGAGCAGCCCCGGCCAGCCTCCGCAGACGATCCTTTCGATGATATCCGCAAGCGCGAGTCCCGAATCCGCGGAGCGGACGGGCCGGCCGTCCAGCAAGCCCTTGAGCGAGATTTTTCCGCTCGAGTGGCCGCTTTCGAACAGCGACATGGGGCGCATTCTGATGCGAGTGAGCCTCCCGGCCCCGCTGTGGCGCGTTATGTCGTCGGCTGGGACGGACGAGCCGGTGAGGATGAATTGACCCGGAGCGCCGCGGTCGTCCACGGCACGACGGATGTGATTCCAGATGTCGGGTTCCGTCTGCCATTCATCAATGAGCCTCGGCGTTTTCCCGTTCAGGACAATCGCGGGATCGACGGTGAGGGCTTGCCGGGCGGCGGCGTCCACATCCAAAAGCACCTCGCTGGCCGCCGATCGCCGGGCCGTGGCGGTCTTGCCGCAGGCCTTGGGGCCTTCGATGACCACGGCTCCCACGGATGAGAGGCTACGGGCTAACTGGTCCTCGATGATCCGCTTTTCGTACCCCATGGCGAGATAATTATAGGGGGTCAGTAGCAATATGTCAAGGGGGTCGAAAGCACTTATTTCGAGGGGTCAAAAGCAAGGTCTGCCTATTGAACATAGAGCCGGGCGCGGACATTGGCGCGAAGGTCGCGGCCCTGGCAGACTGAGCTGGCCTTACGCTGGAGCTCGCGGACGACGCCACGCATAGTCTTACCGCCGGCCAGCAGCACGGCATCGATGATCGGGGCCAAGGGCTGCTCCCTCCGTGAAGGGACCCGCGGCCTGATCGGCCAGGACCAGCCAGTCGGCGAACCCGGACGTTGACAGGTGGCGATCAGAATCCTTAACGGGCGCGACTTCGCGACTTTACCGATCTAAGGTCCGGCAGCATCAAAGCGACGCGTCGTTGAGAGCCCAGCGCCAAGCCGGCATAACGCGGATCGTGACGCCGTCCCTGCGGATCTCGTCTTGTTCGTCATGGGTGAGGACCAGCAGCTCGCGGCAGTTCTTGAGGCGCGCGGCTTGGACGAGCGCGCTGAGTTCTCGTTCTCTCGTTGCGGGATCTTCGAGCCGGTAGCAGACCTGGATCAGCTGCGCGCATCGCCGGCCTTCGCGGATCATAAAATCCACCTCATAGCCGGGCTCAAGAACCGTGAACACCTCGCGGCCGCGGCGCTTAAGTTCCAGGAAGACGAATGTTTCCAGCCTCGCTCCCCAGTCCGGGGTGGATTTCAAGGAGAGCGCCGTGAGCAGCCCAAGATCGATGGGATAAAGCTTGCGGGCCTGGCGGAGGATTTCTTTCGGCTTGGCGGAATGGGTGAGCACCTGAAAGACCAGGTAGACTTCCTCCAGCGCCTCCAGGTATTTCTTCACCGTGGTCACGCTCTTGAGGCCGAGGTTCTTGGCGGTCTTCTGGTACGTGATCCGGGCTCCCGCCTGAGAGAAGGCGAAAAGGGCTACTTCCTGCAGGGTTCTGGTTTCGCGCAGGCGTCTGCGGGCGGCGATATCCCGCAGCAGGATGCTTTGGTGGAGCTCGCGCAGATAGCGGGCGCGACCGGAGCGCATTTCTTTATCAGCCGCGCCGCGGCCGGCCTTCGGCATGGAAGCCAGGACCTCGCCGGCGGCCAGGATAGTTTCTGGGAAGCCTCCTTGCTCCAGGTGCTGATCGAAGAGCCGCATCATGCCCGCTTTTTTTTCCGGGGGCAGGGCTGCGTCCGGATTTACGGTGACGACATCGAGGGTTTCATTTCGAGCCGCCGGGTCCAACTTCGCCTCGAGGAATTCCTTGAGCGAAAACGGGTAAAGCTCCACGCTGCGGGTGCGTCCCGTGAGATGGGTCGCCAGCTCCCGGCTCAAAAGGCGCGCATTGCTGCCGGTGATCACGCAGCGATAGCCTTTCCTGAGCAGGCGGTTGATAAACAGCTCCCAATTGGGAACGTTCTGGATCTCGTCCATGAGCAGCGTCTTGACGCCGGGGCTCAGCTCGTTGGCGGCCTGGAGAAAGAGATCGAAGTCTTCCGGCCCAAAAGACATCAGCCGTTCGTCGTCAAAATTAAGGGCCACGTATTCTGATCCCGTGCAGAGCTGGTGCGCATACACCGACTTGCCGCAGCGCCGGACTCCCGTGATGACCGTGGCCAGCCGAGACCCAAGTTCCTCGGCCGCGCCGGGCGGGTGCCTGCGCAGAATGGCTCCATCGAGGAGACGGGCGGTCTCTTGTCGTTGGTCGGTGAGGATGTACTTCAAGGTTTCGCGTCGCATGTTCAGTATGATATACAATAATCTTATATTTTGTCCATCATAATGAACATACAACGAGGCGGCGAAACCGATGGATTGCCCTCGTAGGGATCAAGCTGCTCGCCAAACCTGTATACGCCCTTGGACGTCCTGACGGACGGAACAGCCTTTGTGCCGGAACCAATAGAGCCGGGCGCGGACGTTGGCGCGGAGATCCCGGCCGTGGCAGGCGGCGCTGGCCTTGCGCTGGAGCTCACGGACGATGCCGCGGATAGTCTTGCCGCCGGCCAGTAGCATGGCGTCGATGATCGGAGCCAAGGGCTGCTCCCTGCGCGAAGGGGCCTGCGGTTCGCTTGGACTCGTACTGGTCGGCCCGAATCTGGCCTCTCGGCCCTTGCCGTCCGCAGGCTTGAGCGGACAGGCCACCGGCAGCGTGAATCGCGTGTCAGTGGCCAAGCTCCGCAACATCAGGTAGCCGTCGGCCTTGCCGACCAACTGCGCGGCCACGCCCGTGGGCGTGAGATAACATTGCCCGACTTTGAGCCCACGTCGGCCGGCGGGCATGGGAGCCTCAGGCAGTTTTTGACCCCCACCGTTTGCTAAACGAAGGGACTGACAACCGGCGACAGCGGGCGCGGCCTCAGGCATCGTCGACCTCCGGTGGATTTTCCCGGATGACCCTCTCGCCGTTCGTAATTCGCGCCCAATCGCAGGGCAGCGAGATCGGAATCGGTGGAATTAAATGCGTCTTTTCGGGCTCAGGAACAGGCGGCTGCGTTATAGCTGCGGTATTGGCACCTTCTTGTCCCCGCCAGTTTTTGAAGCTTCGAACTCGCAGCGGTTTTGCTTAACCGCTGCGTTCCTTTTTCTCGACAGAATTATCAATAGCGCCTCGCATCATCGCATCGGAATTCGATGATTGGACTTTCGGGCGTTAACAAGCACCACAGGCTCTGCTAAAATGGATTTGGCAGCAATCCTTCTGATTATGACTTCAGTGATATTGGTCCACGGCTTCTTGGGATTTGATCGCCTATTTGGGATAGACTATTTCAAGGGCGTCGCCGCTCAATTGAAGTCCCGAAATCCGCTCCTTCAAGTCGGCACTCCAAAGCTAGATCCTGACGCCCCCATTCGTGACAGGACCGAACAACTGCTCGATTTCTTGAGGGCATGGACAAAATCAATAGGATCAAATGACAAGGTCCATGTGATCGCACACAGCATGGGCGGGCTGGATGCCAGATATCTCATATCTGCGCCTGAGTTCCAAGGCCACAAATACATTCGTTCCTTGACGACTCTGGGAACTCCGCATTGGGGAACGCCCGTCGCGGACTGGATTGTGAGCCACTATGAGAAGATTCGCGGCTCCTTGCCGACGGTCAATCAATCCATCAAGACCGCGGCAAGAGATGCGGCGAAAGACCATGAGGCCGCAATCTACCTTTTGGATGTTTTGAATCCCTTTGACGGCGGCATCCAGGAAATGACCACGGAGGCTATGGAGAAATTCAACAAGGCCTATCCCAATCATGAAGAGGTCGCCTATTTTTCGATCGCCGGGAAATCCGGGGATGGTAGCGGCGACGTTCTGGCCCCACTTCTCTTGCCATTTCAGAAGCTTATTTCGGAATGCGACAACGCTCGCTATGGCGGCGATAATGACGGTCTCGTTTCCGTGGGCTCGGCCCGCGGAGACCGACTGGGCAATGGGCAGACAGATTTTCGTTTTCTAGGGACGTTCCCGGCGGATCATTTCGACTTAATCGGCCATGACTGGTCCTTCACCAGCGGAGTCGTTGGAAAACTCCTAAACAAGAAGCGCTCCTTCGACCATCTTAGCCTTTACGAGAAAATTTTCGAGAACGTACAAAAATTATGAATTACGCTTTCATTCTTAATCCGGCCACGAGAAAAGGGCGAGACCCGAGTAATCGAGCTATCCGTCTTTCCCGCCCCCACCCACAATGTGGTTCTAATCTGGCCCAACAAGCTCCGGAAATTTTCCATCGATAAAAGCCGCGTCTCTGCTCGAGATCGCGGCTTTTTTGTTTTATAAATCCTTTTCGGCGCAATCGGGGGGCGATACAGAAATGAAGAAGGCCAAACTTAGGACGCACACTGTCGCTCTCACATTTCCCGAAGTTATGGACAGATTTCTCGCTGATTTCGGGGGATATACTTACGGAAAAAATTTTTGGAGAAGAAAATCCCGACTCTCAGTCAAGAAATACTCACTTCCGTTTCCGACAAACTCATGGGAATTTGCGATGAGCTGAGTGAGGCCGTCGAACGGGAATAATTGCTCCAACATCGCCGAAGTAAAGTCATCAATTAGAGCTGCTTCAAGTACTGGTCGTAGACGAAGACACGATTTCTGCGCCGCCCGGTGAGTTCGCGCAATATGCCCATCTCTTGGAGCTTCGCAATCGACTTCGATGCGGCGGGAACCGAAACCTTGATCTTGCGATGAGCGTCCATTAACGAGACGCGGATGTTTTTCTTGGCCATGTCGTGAATCTTGAGCGCCGTGATGCTCATTTTCCCCAATGCTTCGATTCTCTGACGATCCTTTTCGAACAAACGCGTCAGGCTGCGGGCCGTGTCGGCCGCTTGCTGCGAAACGGCTTCGATGCCGGCGAGATAAAAATCCATCCACCGTTCCCATTCGCCGTCGGTGCGAATCGCCTGCAGCGCATCGTAATAATCTTGGCGGTATTCTTTCAGGTAAAGGCTTAAAAAGAGAAGCGGCTGGGATAACGCGCCCTCCGCGCAAAGAATGAATGTGATTAGCAAGCGTCCGAGGCGGCCGTTCCCATCGAGAAACGGATGGATGCTTTCGAATTGCGCGTGCGCCAAGCCGGCCTTAATCACCGCGGGAGTCCGAACCGGATCGTCATGGAGAAATTTTTCGAGGGCGCCAAGGCAGGGCATGACTTCGTGCGGCGGAGGCGGAACATAACGAGCGACTCCCGGACGGATGCCCCCGATCCAGTTCTGCGATCGCCGGAACTCGCCGGGCTCTTTGTCCCCGCCCCTGGTTCCTTCCATCAGCTTCGCGTGTATCTCCTTGAGCAGCCGGAGACTCAGTGGAAAACCAGACTTAAGCCTGGCCAATCCATGTTCCATTGCGGAGACATAGTTCGATACTTGGCGTACGTCGTCGATCGAAGTCGAGGGTTCCTCCTTCGCCTCGAAAAGAAGCAGGTCGGAAAGGGAAGACTGCGTTCCTTCGATCTGCGACGATAAAACCGCCTCCTTTCTGACATAGGAGTAGAGGAAAAACGCCGGGTCCGGCAACAAAGCCGTGATTTCATCGAGCCGGCCGAGAGCGCGATTGGCCTTCTCGCTTGCGTCTTGAATCCTCTCGAGATTCAGTCCCGGCTTCGGCGGGAGGGCCGAGGGTATGAACGAATAATAGACTTCGGGACCGGCTTGCTTTTCCCAACGTCCGGCACGGATCGCTTTTGTAGGGTTAAATAAGTCGCTCATGTAGTTAACTTTAGACCAGTAAAGTTAAATAGTCAATAGGCAATTCAATGTACGTTTAATAAGACCTTACATGCGCCCGAGGCCAATCAGCTTGTAAAGCGGTTCGAATTCGGCGCAATAAGCCCCGCCAGGTGTCGGTCCAGCATGACCTTTAATCTGCGAATGATGAATATCCGCTTCTCGATGTTTTCCGTTGAAATTATCTCGCCCACCACGCACGCAACTACGGGCGCCCTCGTTTATGACAGGATGAGCTTTGCCCAGCGCCCGATAGCGTAGCCGAGGCCGCATGCCGCAAGCCCGATGATGAGCATCTCTACGGCTGAACTCAACCACGGCTTCTTGACGAGACGCTCTTTCGCGGCTCCCAGGGTGAACAAGGCTACAGCAGTCAGCACGATAGATAACGGCCGGGCGCGACCGATCGGTAGAAAAAAGTAAGGCGCAAGGGGAATGCCGCCCCCTAATATGTAGGACAATCCAATCGAAACAGCGTTCCCCGTCGGACGCTCCACACGACGAGGGTCCCATCGCCCCCGTTCCCGCCGCGATCCCGGTCATCGCACCAAGGGTCGAGACGAGCCCGCCCTGCATGCCAAATACCGCATCACGGATCGTACTTCTGACGTAATCCTTCATTTATAGATTGGAGCGGCGCACGATCTCGGCGCGGACTTGATCGAGCAGCTCGAGCGCGCCGCGCTTCACCGCGCGGCTCATGACCATCGCGGGCGCCATGAAATCGGGCTGAGCGATGAGCCGATAGGTCACCCGCGCGCCGTTCGGGATATTCTCGGTCCGCCACTCTCCTTCGTATCTCCAAAAACTTTCTCGGCCGACGTCCTCGAAGCGAAGGCTTTGCGGCTCGCGGCGGACCTCGAGGAGAATTGTCACCGTGCGCCTTAAGATGAACATCCCTCCAGTCGCCTTCTGCTCGACAAGCAGCGAACCGTCCGCGCGCATCTCCCGCACGCGACTGACTTTCATCGAGGAGACGAAAGCAGGGATGCCCTCGTAGTCGGTGAGAACTTTCCACACCGCTGAGGAGGATGCCGAAACTTCGAATGCCCCCTGGACCTCGTACGCCTTGTCCGGGAGTTGGACCAAGCGTACCTCGGTCTCAGACGCCACGACGCCGGCATACCCACCGAGAACAAGAAGGAGCACCGCGATGAGCCTCATAGAGTTGTTCTTGTTAAGGAGGAGCCGGCGCCCCGAGGAGGAGTGCTGGCTCCGAGCGTCGTCCCTTTAGAACATGAACTGGAACATCATGCGACCTTGAACTACCGTCCGCCGCGCGGTGCTGTTGCCGGGCGTGGCGAGCACCGAGTTCTGCGTCGTCGAGGTCGGATCTGGGAAGGAATACGCGCCCACAGGCTGGCTGCCCAGCGGCAGAGCGGTTCCCATCCGGTCGTACCACAAGGGGCAGTTCAGGTAGATGGGCAGGTCTGCGACCAGCTTCATGTTGTGGCCCTTGAAGTGCCAGGTCATCGCAGGCGTGATCTCGTGGATCGGCGCGCCGAGATTGTTGTTGACCTTTTGAAGGACGGTCCCACCGGCGGTCGTCCCAGTGCCCGTCGCCGAGGTAGACAGGAATCCGGACTTCTTGTCCATGAACAGCGCACCATAGCGAACGCCGATCGAGAACGGATTATCTTGATAGGCGACCTGGGCCCGGGCGTTGGCAATGTGGATCACGCCGTAGCGGTTCTGATAGCCGCCCCAGTTGCCTTCCATCTCGCCGGAGACGGACTTGCCCGTGCCGAGGGGACGGCGGATCGCGGCGTCCGCGCCGACGAACCACATGTTGCCGCGCTGCAAGGTCGAAGTCCCGCCGACCGTGCCCAGTCCAGGGCCGCCCCCCGCGTTTATGTACGGGTTGAATCCGGAGTCAATGAGCAGGTTCTTGTCGATCGTGCGAGACTGAAGAACCGAGGAATGGCCAATCAAGGTATCCTGCATGTATAGCGCATTAAACATAACCGCCTTCTTCGTGCGATTGACGTCGAGATCCGCCGAGATAACGTGGTAAATGTCCTGGTCGAGGCCATCGTTGTAGCCGAAGCGCGTCACCATATACGGCACGCCGAAACGCTCAGGCAGGTAGCGCTGCGGAACGTCGCGCCCGCCGGATGAGAAAGTTCCGATCGTTCCGGTCCACACTCCCTTAGTGCCCAACAGCGCCAGGCCGTAGTCGCGGCTCTGGTAGGAACCCAGGTTGGCGATTGAGCGGTCACCGTAGTCCATGTAGCCGCGATCCGTCAGTCCTTCGCGGCTATAGGGGACGCGGAACTGGCCGATCTTAAACCACGTGTCGTCGCCGAGCTTCTTAAGCGGGATGTCCGCCACGAAGTCGAGCAGACCCAGGTCGGTGTTACCACCGTTGGTGTTCTCGCCGCCGAGGGAGAACTGGGTGTCGAACTTGACGTCCTCGTACATCCCCTTGAATCCGATTCGGGCCTGCTTAAGGAAAAGGTAGATGCGCATGTGGTCCCGGTAAGGATCGGGGACATACTGGCCGACGCCGATCATCTGCGCCCTCCCGTAGATATCCAACGAAAGCTTGTCGTTCCTGACGACCTCAAGCGCACGTGCATCCGGAATCATCGCCCCGATCAGCGCCACCCCGACGATCCATCCCATGGTCCTTTTCATAACGCCTCCAACATCTTTCTATTGCAACGACTCCCTTCGAGGCAACAAAATGGCCCCCCGTCAATACGAGCGGCAAAATTTATGGCGCTATTTAACTTTGGTGGGTTCGAATTCGAGGTGGTACTTCACGACGACCTTGTTGGCGGTCTTAACCGTGCCCAGCATCATCGTCGGCGGCTTGATTCCGTAATCGGTCATCAGAAGAGTCTGCTCGCCCTCGACGAGCAATAGGCTCCCCGAAACCGTCGCAGTCGCTTTCAGCACGGAGGGCAAAGTCGACCCCGCAATCGCCAACGCACCCTTGACGCTCAAAAGCGTCCCTTCCTTTAGCGGGGACGCCTCATAACGCTCAAGTGTGTAGATGATGTTGGGGTATTTGTCGGCGGACAACGCCACGCGAAGGTTCTTGTCGAGCCCCGAGTGCTCAGACTTGAGGTTCGAGACGGGAATAGTCACCGTCATCGTCACGGACTTCCCCGCCCTGACCGCGGCCGAGGCCGCGACAGACGTTGCCGCGTCGGCATCGACCGTCAATACCGCCGTGAAGCTTGATGTCTGGCTCCACCAGGGGTGAAGGGAGGAATCCCCCTCGACCCGCACGCGGCTCGCCAGAGACGGCGTCAAAGTCACGCGAGCCGCGTCCGCACTCAATGCGGCCGCCAGAAGTACCACTGTCAGTAGAAGCTTATTTTTCATGTTGGGCGTACGGCAAAACGGTGCACTTCGACGCGTGAAAGACCTTTTCTCGGCCTCACCTCGCGTCGCCTGCGCCCAGCGCGAGTTCGTTTTTATAGGTCAGCGGATCTGCGGCCGTGTTTGCGCGACAAATTGCGACTTTTGCCAGCCTTCGACAAGGCGATGGCAACGGCCTGCTTAAGGGCTTTTTTCTTGCTCTGCGGATGGCTGCTGCCGATCGCTCCGTCGTGCTTCCATTCGCCCACAAGTTTTTTGATATTGCTGCTGACCGACGCTCGGCTATTTCCATTTCTAAGTGGCATAATTTCTTCCTCCTCGCAGCGACAATAAATGAAATCGCACCTCGCCTCAATACGGACTTCTACTGGACTACCGCGTACAAACACGTACCGAACCGGTGCACACTTGACAAGATGTGTCTATTTACCAAAACTCCTAATATGAAGTCCGCGGCACTCGTTTTCCGCTCTCTCGCCGAGGAATCGAGCCAATGTCCATAAAAAAAATAGCTGGTCGACAACCCCGGATTAAACAAGTCCTGCGCATAGGGCCGTCCTACGAGCTCGTCATCGATCCGACCTGCCAACGCGCGCTCTCGGTCGGGAGAAATATTTCCCTTTGGGATCTTCCCACCGGGCGCAGGATTGTTCGAAGCCATCCGTTCAGCCATCCCTCTTACGCGAATTGGTCTCTCGACGGTCGGCGTTTGTGCCTGTCGAGCACGTCTGGCGAACTGGTACGGCTCGACGTTGATTCGCTAAAAGTCGTCGCACAACTTCTTCCGTACGGCTCCGGCGAGGGGCCGCCCGCCGTCTTTTCACCCAATGGACGTCGCGTACTCGCGGCGAATTGGGCCGGGGTGCTTAAGATCATCGACGCAGACTCCGGGCATAAACTCCTGGACCACCCGATGCCCGGAGGTATGATCGCCACGCTCGAAAGTTCGCGCGACGCCACCCGTGTTGCCATCGTCGTCTCGCCGACATCGGCCCAAGGCCGGTCTGCACGCACCTCAATTTATATCGGGGAATGGTCGGACCATGGCATAAAGTTGAAACGCCTGCCTTTAGACCCAAAAAATGTCGACGCGCTCGCCTTCGATGGCGCCGGCCGCCGTCTCGCACTGCTGCGTTGGGAACAGGGCCGCAATCTGGCGTCTTGGATCGATCAACTGGATTTGACGACTTTCGACATCCGTTCCGTGCGCATTCCCACCCTCAGCCTCGCGGGAGCGACCATCGCTTGGGACAAAGACGACCGAACAATCGCAATCGCAGGGCGGGACGGTTTTCATTTCATCGCGGCCGATTCCATGAAAGAGATCGCCAACGCAAAAATGCCTTACGCCTGCCGCGTCGAGTTCTCGCGCGACGGCGAGTGGGTAGCACTAGGCGCATGGCAGAATGGGGTCCTTCGCCGCGTGAAAGATCTGTTCTCAGCCTAACTTAGCGTCACGGCGCCTTTTTCCCCAACTTCCTAAAAATTCCGGTTAAATATTTTTTTCGGGCTTTACCTTCGCTTACCGCCATCATGGCCGCATAGAGTGTGCCCCGATCATCATCGATACTAATGCCGTTTAACTCCAGGAAGATCAAGGCTGCGGCCAAACCGGCGCGCTTGTTGCCGTCAACGAAAGGATGGTTTTCACAGAGATGGAATGCGTAGGCGGCAGCCATTTCAAATAGCGATTTGTGGAGGAATGCCCCGTCAAAGCTGGATTGGGGAACCGCAATCGCCGATTCCGCCAATCCTAGATCGCGAACCCCGGGATCTCCCCCGTAACGCTCGATCTGGTCTTGTTGGATTTCAAGGATTTTCGGCCAAACTGAGGAAAGATGGCTCCTTCATTTGGCGAGTTTGGCCAAGGTCCTGCCGTGCTTGGCGTTGACCTTCGCCATTGCGGCCCGAAATTCCTTGACGCGCGCCGCGTCCGTGACGGGCGTGATAATCAAGTTCTTGCCGTCGGTAGAGATTTCAAGGGGAGTATCCATAGTGATGTGTAAGAGCTCCAAAATCGGCTTATCGATAACGAGTGCGGCGCTATTGCCGACGGGGGTCAAGTGTTTGGTCATAAGATTCCTCGTAAGTTATTACATTGTTATTATAAAGTAATAACCTGATCCCGTCAAGGACCTTCCCCCCAGCAGGAGACACTTGACAAGCGATCGGCCATATGTATAAATATTTGTATAAATGAATATTTATTCAACACGCGGCGGCAAGGCGGCCCGGCAGGCGGCGATCCTGGAGGCGGTGACGCGCGGAGAAGCGGCGACGCAGCACGACTTGGTGCGCGCGCTTAAAAAGCGCGGTATCAGCGCGACTCAAGTCTCCGTTTCCCGCGACGTCGCCGCGCTTGGACTCGTGAAGGTCGGCGGCGTGTATAAAACCGGGAACACCAATAATGGGGTCCACGATCCCGAGCTTCCGCTGCGAAGCTTCGTGCGCCGCGTGGTCGCCGCTGGACCGAACCTGACCGTCGTGCGCTGCGACGTCGGCGCCGCCCCGCGTGTGGGGCTGGTGCTGGACAGCCTTGAGATCGCGGGCCTGGCGGGAACGATCGCGGGCGACGATGCGGTGTTCGTTGCGACGGAGAACTCCGCGGCGCAGAAGAAACTAATCGAATTCTTAGAAGCGAGGATATCGCCGCGATGAAAAACCCGAAAATCGTTCTCGCCTTCAGCGGCGGATTAGATACCACGTTCTGTGTACTGTGGCTGCAGAAGGAACTTGGCGCGGATGTGTTGACCGTTACGGTCGACACCGGCGGATTCACTTCTGAGGAAGCTCGGACCATCGGGATCCAAGCCAAAAAGCTGGGCGCCGTCGAGCACCGCTTTATTGACGGACGCGCTGAGGTTTTTTTGCGCTTCGCCGTGCCGTTGATCCAAGGCAACGTGCTGCGCGGCCGAGCCTACCCACTTTCCGTTTCGGCGGAACGGGTTCTCCAGGCCGAGATTGTCGCGCGCGTCGCGCGCGAGGTCGGGGCGGATGGTGTTGCTCACGGTTCCACCGGCGCGGGCAACGACCAGGTGCGCTTTGACGCCGCCTTCCAGGTACAACTGCCAGGAATACGGATCCACACGCCGATTCGCGACCTCGGCTGGTCGCGCCAACAGGAAACGGATTACCTGGCAAAATTCGGCATCATGCTGCCAGCGAAAACCGTCTCCTATTCCGTTAACGCCGGCCTGTGGGGCACGACGGTGGGCGGCGGCCAAACGCATGATCCATGGACAGAGGTACCCGATTCTGCGTTTCCCGCCGCCGCCAACTACGTGCCCGACGCCGGACAGGACGTCGCCGTCGGCTTCGAAAAAGGCGTGCCCATCTCGCTCAACTCAAAATCGATGGACGGGGTGGCACTTGTGCAGGCGCTTCACGCACTCGGGCGGTCTTATGGGATAGGACGCGGCATCCACCTGGGCGACACCATTCTCGGGATCAAGGGGCGCATAGCTTTTGAGGCGCCCGCGCCGCTGATGCTGATCGCCGCCCACCAGGAGCTCGAGAAGCTCGTGCTGACGCGTTGGCAGGCGTTTTGGAAAAATCAAATGGGCGAATTTTACGGCCAAATGCTTCATGAAGGCCTTTACTACGACCCTGCAATGCGCGACATCGAAGCGTTCGTCGCTTCCAGCCAACAGGTCGTTACCGGAACGGCGCGCCTGCGCCTGCGCCCCGGCCGCTTCGACGTAACTGGCGTGAAAAGTCCCTTTAGCATGGTCGCCGGTGCAGCCACTTATGGGGAAACGACGCGCCTGTGGAACGGCGCCGAGGCCGCGGGATTTGCCAAGCTTCACGCGCTTCCGATGACCCTGGCCGCGCGCGCCCTCAGCGGCGTATGAAAGTCACGCTCGACAAAATCGCGTCGGTGACACGCAACGCCCGCATTCCGCGCGAGGTCCTGATGACGGACGCGATCCCGGCGCAGGAAGGCATGGTCCTGGCGGTGCGCATCCACGGCACGAAAACCGTGTACAACCAAATCGAGGACGTGCACGGCCGCATGATCGGGCTCAACGACGGCGACATCATCGCCGCGGTGCTCGGCTCGCGACGCGCGCTGCGTGGGTACGCCGGCGTCGTGCCCGACAGCGTAAAGGTCGGCGACACCCTTGACGTGTTGAATCTGGGTGGCGTCATCGGCCGTTGTACCTCGGTGAATTTGGAGCTAGGAAAGCCCTTGCAGGCCGAAGTCCTCGGTCAAATCCTCCATTTTCCCCATCTGGGCGAACGCGTCGGCATTCCCGCCACTATCAAGGATGGAGCGATCGCCTGGTCGACGACGCTCGACAAAAGCGCGCCGATCGTGTACGTGGCGGGCACCTGCATGAATGCGGGGAAAACCTTCGCCTGCGGCGAAATCATCCGCTACCTCGCTCGCAAAGGTTATCGCGTTTGCGGAGGTAAGCTCACCGGCGTCTCCCTGTTGCGGGACACGTTAAGCATGGTCGACCGCGGCGCCGTTAAAAGCCTTTCCTTCAACGATGCGGGCGTCGTTTCGACGACCGGCGCGGTTTCCGTGCCCGTCGCCAAAGGGCTGATCAATGCCTTGAACAAGGAGGAGCCCGACGTTCTCGTCATTGAGTTGGGCGACGGTATCTTGGGCGAATACGGCGTCCAAGAAATTCTTTATGACGATGAGTTGATGAAAGCCGCCTCGGCGCACCTGATGTGCGCCAACGACCCCGTCTCCGCGTGGGGCGCCGTCGAACTCATGGTCAACCGCTTCAAACGCGAAGTGCACGTCATTTCTGGTCCGGCCACGGACAATGCCGTCGGCTGCGAGTTCATCGAGAATCAGATCGGCGTCGCGGCGATCAATGCGCGCATCGCGCATGACCGCTTGGGCCAGTTCATCGAGGCAAAAGTATTCCCGGGGCGGACATCGTGAAAAAAATCCGGGTCGGCATCGATGGCGGTGCGGGATACGCAGGCGGAGAGCTGATCCGCCTACTTCTCGGCCACCCACGCGTCGAACTCACCGCCGCGACCTCCGCGACTTTCCCGGGCCAACCGGTGTTCCACGCCCATCCGAACTTGAGAGGCCGCACCGAATTGATTTTTTCACGCCGCCTGGATTACAAAAAACTGGACTGCCTATTTTTAGCGGGCAGTCACGGGGAAGCGATGAAAAATGTCCCAGGAATCATCGCCGCCGCCGGCGCGCGCTTGCGAATCATCGACCTATCTGGCGACTTCCGCTTGCGCGACGCCGGGCAATACCCGCGCTGGTACGCGCGCGCCCACGCGGCGCCCAATCTGCTCAAAAAATTCGTCTACGGCCTGGTGGAACTTAACCGCGCGGAAATCTCCCGCTGCCATTGGGTCGCCAACCCGGGCTGTTTTGCGACCGCGACCGCGCTCGCCTTAGGCCCATTGGCCATGGCCGGCGCCCGCGGCGTTGTGTCGGTCACCGCGGTCACCGGTTCGTCGGGCTCCGGCGCTTCGGCGTCGGCCGCCACCCACCATCCGACGCGACACGCCAATATGCGCGCCTACAAGCCCTTCGTCCATCAGCACGTGCCCGAGGTCGAGCAGATCCTCGAGCGGCTTGCGGGCGGCAAGACGTTGTCCCTGTCGCTGATCCCGATTTCCGGCCCATTTTCGCGCGGCATTTACTGCGTGGCCCAAGTCGATATGCCCAAAGGCTGGACCGACGTGAAGGTGCATAAACTGTACCGGGACGCTTATGAAAATAGCCCGTTTGTCCGACTCGTTCCGGAACCTCCGTCGCTAAATGCCGTCAACGGTAGCAACCACTGCGACATCCACGTCGCGGTCGACGGCGGCCGTATCGGCGTGATTTCTGCCATCGACAACCTGGTCAAGGGAGCCTCCGGCCAGGCGATACAGAATCTGAACGTCATGATGGGGTGGAATGAGGCCGAGGGGCTCGCGTACGCGGGCCATTACCCATGAGTACGCTTGCGCTGCGTCATTTCACCCACCTCAAGGATATTCCCGCCGAGCAGCTCCTCGAGCTGGCGGACTTCGCGCTTTCGCTCAAGAAGTCTCCGCCGGAAGGGCTTCCGCTGGCGGGCAAAAGTCTCGCGTTCTGCTACATGAATCCGTCGCTGCGCACCCAAGTCTCCAGCGCGGTCGCCACCGCGTCCCTCGGTGGTCATCCGATCACGCTCAGCCTGGGCGCGGGCGGAACGTGGGATATGGAATCGGTCGAGGGCGTCGTTATGGACGCAACGGCCGCGGAACATTTAAAGGAGGCCGTCCCCGTACTCGGCCGCTACTGCCAGGCTCTCGGCCTGCGCTCCTTTCCACAAGGAAAATCATGGGCGCAAGACAAGGAAGAACCAGTGCTGAGCGCGTTCAAAAAATATTCGCCTGTACCCGTGATCAACCTGGAATCCGCGACCGGCCATCCGTGCCAAGCGCTCGCCGACCTGGCGACGATCAAAGAACGTATGCGCCCGAAGGGCAAAAACTTCCTGCTCACCTGGGCGCCACACGTCAAGCCGTTGCCGATGGCGGTGCCGAATTCCGCTGTTGAAATGGCGTCGATGGCCGGAATGAACGTGACCATCGCCCGCCCCGAGGGCTACGATCTGGCTCCCGAAGTGATGTCCCGAGTCCGCGAAAATTGCGCGCGAAACGGCGCGAGTCTGCGCGTCAGCGCCGATGTTCCTCGCGTTTACGAGGGCCAGCACGTTGTCTACGCGAAATCCTGGGGCTCGATCTCCGCTTACGGCCGCCCCCCCTCTGCCGACGCCGCCTTCCGCGAGAAATGGATGGTCACGGCAAATAAAATGCGCATGACAAACGACGCCTTCTTCATGCACTGCCTTCCCGTGCGCCGAAACCTCGTCGTCGCCGACGAGGTGCTCGACGGACGCTGGTCGATAGTGATCGACCAGGCGGAAAATCGCCTTCACGCGGCTAAGGCCGTGCTAATGCGCTTGCTCGCACCCGAACCGAAGCCCCTCACCGCAACCAGGAGACATGCCCAATGACTGAATCGCCCATCATGCTTAAGCAGGCCATCCCATATATCCGGATGTATAAAGGGAAGATCTTCGTCGTGAAAGTCGGCGGGCGCGTGATCGGCCGTCGCGACACTCTTGACGCCCTCGTCGAAGACGTCAGCCTCCTCCAGCAAGTCGGCATTCGCGTCGTGCTTGTCCACGGCGGCGGAAACCAAGCCACGGAGCTTGCGCGCAAGCTCGGCCTGGAGCCTGAGTTCGTCGCCGGCCGGCGCATCACCGACGAGCAAATGCTTGAAGTCGCCAAAATGACTTTCGCGGGCACCCTGAACATTAACATCCTATCCTCGTTCCGAACGCACCACACCCCGGCCGTCGGCGTGTCCGGAGTTGACGGGGAGCTCATCACTGCCCGCCGGCGCCCGAAAACATCGATGGAGAAAATCCCGGGCGGACCGTCCATTGAAGTCGACTTCGGTTTCGTTGGCGACATCGAGTCGGTCAATCCAAAGATGCTCGTCAATCTATTGGACGCCGGCATGACGCCGGTCATTTCTTGTCTGGGCTGCGACGCGCAGGGGACCATCCTTAACATCAACGCCGATTCGATCGCCGAAGCGGTCGCGCGCGCCTTGCGCGCCGAGAAGCTCATCGTCGTGACCGACACTGAAGGCCTGCTGCATGACGTCTCCAATCCCTCAAGCCTAGTATCCTACGCCGACATCGAAGAGGTCGTGGCGCTCAAAAACGCGGGTCTGTTGACCGGCGGTATGTTGCCGAAGGTCGAGGCCTGCATCAGCGCGCTCCAAGGAGGCGTGCGCCGCACCCACATCATTAACGGTCTCAAGTCGGGCGCCATGCTGCGCGAAATCTTCACCAATGCCGGCTGCGGCACGATGATCGTCGAGAAGCGCGAAAGGACCATCGAACCGCACGTTGAACTCGTCGCCGACGACGCGAAGGTCGCCGCGTGATCTCTGTCGTCGACCTGGTGCGGGACCTCGTCCGCATTCCCTCCCCCAGCGGGCAGGAAGACGCGATCGTAGCACGCCTTGAGGATGCGTTTAGAGAGTTCGGCTGGACGCCAGCACGCCATGGCCGCAACCTAACGACGCTCCTCGACGGCGGCGAAGGTCCGCTGTTGCTGCTCAATTCTCACACCGATACCGTACCCGTCGGCGAGGAATGGACAAAGGACCCTCACGCCGCGAAAATTGAAGACGGCCGCATATATGGCCGCGGATCCAATGACGCCAAAGGCTGCTTGGCCGCGATGATTCTGGGCGCGGCCCAGGCTTTCGCGAAACGCCCGCCACGGGGACGCGTGATGATCGCCGCCTCGTGCGAGGAAGAAGTGCTCGGACAAGGCTTGGAAACGCTTCTACCGCTGATTCCCCGCCCCGACGCCGCCATAGTTGGCGAACCCACCGGCTTGCGGCCGGCGGTCGCTCAAAAGGGCCTCGTCATCCTTGAAATCACGACCGCCGGCCGCGGCGCCCATGCCGCCCACGGGGGCGGTCTCAACGCAATCACGGCCGCCGCCGATGATGTGCTTGCGCTGTCGCGTCTGCGCTTCCCCTATAAACATCCAGTTCTCGGGGCGCCCACGCTGAACGTCACGCAAATCTCCGGCGGCACGCGCCACAACGTCATTCCCGACCGCTGCAAATTTGTTGTCGACATCCGCACCACGCCGGGATGCACCACGGAGGAAATCGTCGCCGCCGCGCGCAAGGTCGTCACCGGGGCTGTCCATGTCCGTTCGTCGCGCCTGGGCCCGGTCGAAACCGACCCTTCGCATCCCGTCGTCTTGGCCGCGCTCGCGGCCAATCCCGCGGTTGAGCCATACGGATCGCCGACGCTTTCGGACTGGGTCTTTTTGAAGGGAATTCCAACGGTAAAAGTCGGTCCCGGAGACTCCCGCCGTTCCCACACCCCCGATGAGTATATCGAAGTAGCCGAACTCGAGGCCGGCGTCGATTTCTACGAACGCATGATCCGCGATTATTTTGCGAAGGCGGGCCGCTGATGAATAAACTTTGGCAAACACATGCCGGCTTGGACGCTGCTGTCGAGGCGTACACCGTAGGAGAGGATCCCGCGCTGGACATGCGCCTGCGACGATACGAGGTGTACGGCACTCTCGCCCACGCGTCGGGCTTGATAGCGATCGGCGTGCTGACCCGGAAGGAATACGCGTTGTTGCGCGTCCAATTGAAAAAATTGCACGACCGTCCCGGTGGATTTTCGATTTCGCGTGAACAAGAAGATATCCACACCGTCGTCGAGCAGCACCTGACTGAAAGTCTCGGCGAGATCGGCGCGAAAGTCCATGCCGGCCGAAGCCGAAATGACCAGGTTCAGGTCAATCTCCGCTTGTTCCTTAAAGACCAGCTACTGGCACTCCACTCCCGCGCCGGCCAAGCCGCCGTGGCATGGTCCCGCTTCGGCAAAAAATACGCGCGCGTCATCATCCCGGGTTATTCCCACCTTCAACGCGCGATGCCCACCACGATCGGTCATTGGGCCGCCTCGCACGCCGAGGCGCTGCACGATGGCCGCCGCGCTTTGCGCTTTGCTTTCGACGAGGCCGACGCTTGCCCCCTGGGGTCAGCCGCCGGCTACGGCGTCATGCTCCCGCTACCGCGCGCCAAGGTCGCCAAGCTCCTCGGATTTTCCCGCGTCCAACGCAACACCTTGAGGGTGCAATCTTGCCGGCCTCGCCTTGAAGCCGCAGTCCTTTCTTCCTTGTGCCTCTTGGCCCGGGACCTCGGCACACTCGCCTGGGACTTATCGCTTTACTCCACCGCCGAATTCGGGTTCGTCGCGTTGGCTGAGTCCTTCACCACTGGATCGAGCCTGATGCCGCAAAAAAAGAATCCCGACGTCGTCGAGCTCACCCGCGCGCGGGCCGCGCTGTTTCCCGGCTGGCTGGCGCAGGTTCTGGCCGTCGGCGCTCTCCCCTCCGGGTACCATCGCGACTATCAGCTGACGAAAAGCCCGCTCTTTGCAGCTCTTGCGGCCATGACATCCATGCTCGACATCGTCGCGCGCTTGCCCACCTCGCTGCGCGTCAACGAAGATCGCTGCGCCAATGCGGTCACGGAGGACATGCTCGCCACGCACGAGGCAATCGCCCTTGTGCGCAACGGAACGCCGTTTCGCGACGCTTACCTGAGCGTCGCACGCAAAGCCCGCGCCAGGACCGGAAAGCCGCAAGCGGCAAAAAAAATTCCATTGCCTAATTATCCAGGCGCGCCTGCCAATCCGGACTGGAGCTCGGTCGCTGCCGACGCCGAACGCGAGGATGCATGGGGCAACACTCGAAGCGAGGCTCTTCATCGCGCTTGGCACGGACTCCTAAACGGACGACCTTAATTAACTCGACCCCGCACGGCGGTCGAACAAATCGTCGTCCCGAGTATCACTCTTCCGGCTCGATCTCTTCCAACGCCGCAAGCTGGTCATTTTGGCGTTCGCCCTCCCCTTCCTGATTCATCGGCCCCAACCCCCCCTGAGCGCCCGCCGGATTTTGAATGTCTGGAACTGGGGTGACGTCAGGCTGACCAGTCTCTCCCGGCGTAAAGACATTTTCGGATTCTTCTTCAGCCGGAAGGCGCGATTTGGGGATTTCGTGAGTCTTCTCCATTCCCAGCGGAAGGATGGTGGCGGTAGGGCGCGGTATAGACTTGGACTTTTTGTTGGTTTTCATGGGAGTGCCTCCTTAATGTTGCTGCCGATAACTTTATTGTCCTAAAAACCAGCGCATGCCAGTCTGATTGCGCATTGGAAGTGCCGCATTTCTTGACGAAGTTGTCTCGAAATTGAGTTCCATGCTCAGCGCGAGGCCGTGGCCGCCGCGTCGGTCGCCGCGCAAGGCCGTCGGGGAGTAGCCGTACGCGAGCATCCCGTGGAACGCTCCCTTACGGGGCGTGAATTCGAAGCTAGCGCCCGCGCCGGCGTGTTGGGCGCCGCCGGGGTCAGTGCCGATCACGGGCGCAATCGAGGCTCCGGCTGCGAAAAAGTTGATGGTGTATTTCTTTTTGTCGTCGAGGGCCACGCCGCCGCGCAAGTACATGTGCGCGAAACGGCGGGCGGCGATTTCTTGTGAGAAATAGCCGGGCAAGACATATGGGAATTCGGCATTTTGGGTGAGCATCCCGCCCAGACGGTAGGCTGAGAAGCGGTCGATTTGCGAGCCCGCGCCGAAGTTCGTGATCGCCTCGAAGCGAACACCATTTTTCATTTTGTAGGAGAAAAGGATTCGCGACCAGTAGAGGTTGGTCTTATCATGCACTTCACGATCACCACCATAACCGTAGCCATAGACGGCGCGATGTTCCCGCAAATACGACTCGCCCCAGAACGAAACCTCCATCGCCGGAGATTTATCCAGCCCCGGCTCTTGCCCACCCATGCGTACGCCTGCGCGCAAAACACCCGTCCACTGGTCCGGGGGAAGGACGAATTGCGACGCGGTCTGATGACTGCGGACATAATCCGAGTAATAGGCCGAGATTCGGGCTATGCCGGTGATGGGCACGGGCCCGATATGGCCGAGATGAGGGTAAGCGGTAAGCGACGGTCCGCCGCCATGACCAAGGAAAGATTCGCCACGTCTATTGTCGCCGCGGTACACCTCGTTTTGGCCGTAGGCATACCCGCCGCCGCTGATTCCGACGCCCATATCAGCGTAATGTCCGAAAACGTTCCTAATACCCAGCTCTGAATTGACGTATGGCGGGGCGATGGCGAGTCGGAAAGTGCTGCTCGAGTGGAACATCCCCGGGCGATTATAATAGGCGTAAATATAGGGCGCGTTAAGACCTGGCTGGCCTATACCCTGTTCGTAACCGCCCTCCAACTGGAAGCGACGCGCGTCGTCGATCTGGGCCCGGATGGGCATCGCGGCGATCGCAAGCAAGGATGCCGCAGTCAACGCGCGCGTCGCCAGTTGGGTGAGCACGATTGCCCTAGAGCAATTGGGCAGCTTCGCGACCTTTATCCATTCTTCGTCTTGAGACATGACGCTCGCCTTTGGGAGCGCTGCGTGTTGGCACGTTCGGTCGAGGAGACGCCTTGTGACGCGCGTCCAGCGCGGCCATGTCGTATTCCGTTGGAAGCAATGCGTTCTTTTTTTTCTGATTTTTCATAATTTAGTGCGGATTACTCTCCGCCTTCCGAGTCCGCGACGTCGGGATCGGTCACCGCAGCCTCGATGGACGAGCGCGGATTGTCCTTGAAGCCGTTGGGTTGGACTTCCTTGAAAGATTCGGCCGCGCCTTCGTTGAGCGGGGAGTCCGGCAAACGCGTCTTGCGCCGGGATGACTTGTTCGTTTCTTTTTGCTCTCGCTTCATGATCTTCTTCTTCAATTTCATAGTCGCTCCTTTGCCGAGTAAGCTTAACGTCAACCTTCGATCAATAGTAGCCGCGGACATGAATCCCCACAATGCGGAATTCTACATGAGGCACCGCGTAGTATTACCCACTATGCGATAATAAGCTCCCCATGCCTCCCGAGAAAATTAAATTTTTCGCCATCGCCACTTTTTTTATCGCGCTGACGCCCGGTCCCAACATGCTGCTCGTGATGACGAGCAGCGTCAAACGCGGGATACGCCCCACGCTGGCGACCATGGCGGGCTGCTTGACCGCAGTGGTGGCGATGATGGCGGTATCGGCGGTCGGCGTGGGGGCGCTTCTGGCCGCGTCGCCGCGGATCTTTTTTGCCTTAAAAGCGGCGGGGGCGGCCTATCTCGCTTATTTGGGCCTGCAAATGTGGCGCAGCGACGACGCGGCGACGCCGGAAGGCACGACCCGCGTCGCATCTACGCCGAGCGCGCTGTACCGCCAGGGATTTTTGGTGGCGGCGAGCAATCCGAAGGCGCTGCTTTTTGCGGGAGCCTTCCTGCCGCAATTCATCGACTCCACGCAGCCACGCGCCGCTCAATTCGCGTGGCTGGTCGGAACCTTCGCGGTGATCGAGTCAACTTGCTACTCAATTTATGCCTTCGGCGGCAAAGGGCTCTCCGTCGCGCTGCGCCGTCCGGACGTACGGCGAAATTTCGACCGGGTCGCCGGCAGCGTCTTCATACTTTTTGCCGTCGCGATGCTGTTTGAACTTCGCCGATAGGATTGCGCGTCGTCGCGGTATTTCGGACAATCGCCTCATGCGCGGTGCTCTCCTCTTAACCGTCCTCTCTGTCGCCCCAGCATTCGCAGCTGAACCCTTCTTGACGTTTATGTCCGGCGACCGGGAGGTTGCCCGCATCGCCGCCTGGGATTTGCGCAGTCGCAAGGATGCACGCGTGATCACCATCCCTGATCCGTTCTACGGACGGATCAAGCGTTACCGGGCCATCCCGCTGCGCAACCTGCTGACCAATGCCTACGGACCGTCGTGGCTGGAAGACGGCGTGGGCGAGATGTTTTTCGAGGCGTTGGACGGATATCAATCGCATGCGAAGGTACCGGTGCTCTCGGCGGAAGGCGCGATGATAGCGTTCGAAGACGTCGACGTCCCGGATTGGGAACCGATGCCCAAGGACAAGGTCATACCCGGACCGTTCTACTTGGTTTGGACGGGGCCCGACCAGACGCCGGCGAAGGGATTTCCATGGCCCTGGCAAATCGCGCGCGTGCGTTCGGCCATCGTCGAGGACCTGTTCCCCAAAGCCGTGCCGCGAAATTATCCGCTCAAATCCCGCGCTCCGGCGGGATGGGCGATATTCCGGTCCCGCTGCATCTCTTGCCATGCGATGAACGGCCACGGCGGAACCGTCGGTCCAGACCTCAACGAGCCCCGCGGCATAACCCGCTATCACGACAAGGGCGAGCTCAAGGACTTCATCTATCGCGCCTCCGACTTTCGCCACACCAAAATGCCGGACTTTATCGATTTGACGCCGAAAAATTTGAGCGACCTGATCACGTACTTCGACTTCATGGCCATACAAGCCGGAACCAAATGACAAGGTGGACCGCATGAGCGATAACTCGGCCTCCCGCGTAAAGCCCGGACTTGAAGGTGTCGTCGCCACCGAAACCCGCCTGAGCCTGGTCGACGGCCAAAACGGTGTCTTAATCATCGCCGGCTACCCGATCGAAGAGTTCGCCGGAAAGGTCTCGATCGAGGATGCGGCGATGCTGCTCTGGACCGGCACATTGCCGACCAAGGACGAGAGCCTCGGCGTTCAGCGCGAATTGGCCGGCTATCGCGCGCTGCGCCCCGAGACGTTGGACATCATCAAGACTGCCCGCAATGCCCCGCCAATTGACGCCCTGCGCATGGCCTGCGCAACTCTCAGCCTCGATGTCTCCAACCCGAACGACATCTCCCCCGCCGGGGACCTCGCGTTGGCCAAGCGTCTCCTGTCCCGTTTTCCGACCGTGATCGCCGCTCACGCACGGATGCGTCAGGGCCTGGATCCGATCGCGCCGCGCTCAGACCTGAGCCTGGCCGCGAATTTTCTTTATATGACTTTCGGCGCGCAGCCCGATGCGCTATCGGCGAAAACTCTTGAGACCTACTGGGTCACCGTTTGCGACCATGGCATGAACGCGTCAACCTTCGCCGCCCGCGTGATTGCATCCACGAGATCTGACATGGTCTCAGCCGTCACGGGTGCTGTCGGCGCACTAAAAGGTCCGCTGCACGGCGGAGCCCCGGGCCCCGTGCTCGACATGCTCGTCGATATTAAATCGGCCGATAAGGCCGAGCCCTGGCTGCGCAAGGAAATCGCCGAGGGACGCCGCATCATGGGATTCGGCCATCGCGTCTACAAGGTGCGTGACCCTCGCGCCGAGGTCCTGGCCAAAACCGCGGAGCAAATGGCCGGTGCCCACCTTCAAAACACGAAGCACTACGACCTGGCCCGCTCCGTGGAGAAAACTGCAATTAAGGTCCTCGAGGAATTGAAGCCCGGGCGCAATCTCAAGACCAATGTTGAGTTTTACACCGCACTACTCCTGCAGTCGATTGGATTGCAACCCGACCAATTCGTGTCGATGTTCGCCTGCGGCCGCGTCGCCGGGTGGTGCGCTCACGTGATGGAGCAGCACGCCCAAGACCGCCTGATTCGCCCGCAATCGAAGTACATCGGTCCGAAAGGCCTCAAGCTCGACCGCTAATCGATCATCCGGCGCGCCTTCAAATAGTGCTTGCGGTAGTAATCGCTGTACATGCTTTCCATCCGCACTCCTTCGCCGGGGTTGGCTTGGTGGATGAAAATACCGTTGTTGACGTAAATGCCCACGTGGCCTACGCGCCAGCCGCCGCCGGATCCCGAGAAAAACACCAGGTCGCCCATTCTTAAATCCGCGGAGGTGATTGCCTCGCCCAGTCGGGACATCTCTTCCGACGTCCGCGGCAGGTTCAATCCCTGCTCGTGGAAGACCTTGCCGACGTAATCCGAACAGTCTTTAGGGAGCTTGCGGCCGCGCTGCTCTTCCGGCAAGTAAGTGCGCGCGGTGCGCACCACGGCCTTAGCCAAAGGCGGGACCGGGCCTTGCGGCCGCCTGGTTGGCAGCGTGCGGCAGGCGAGAAGCCAGGAAAACGCCACCACAACGGGGATAACGCGCGTAAGAGTTCGGCTCATCGAGGCAATAATACCAATTCGCCCCCCGACGTCTGATGGCCTGGTATAATGACCGCCGTGAAGATTCGAGCTGACCTGACGATCAATGGCGAGAACCGCAAGCCGTACCTGGTATCGGGCCCCAACGAGCTCGACGAACACCTCGCCCATAAACTTGCCGCCTATATCCTGTTTTGGGGCGACGAACCGACGCTCGACCCCTCGCTGAAAATGCCGGCGCTGGCCAATTTCGAGTTCATGCCGGACCTGATCGCCTTCGACGCTTCCGGTGAAACGAAACTCTGGGTCGAATGCGGCACCGTCACCCGAAATAAGCTCACCAAGGTCACGCGCCGGGCGCCCAATGCGCGCATCGTCGTGATCAAGAAGCAGGTGCGCGAGGCCGAGCAGTTGCGCAAGGAGCTAGAGACTCAATTCGACAGACCGCAGCGCGTGGAGATTTTTGCGTGGCCCGAGGACGCCTACCAGTCGTGGCTGAGAACTGTAGGACCGAAAGTCGAGGCATTCGGGGAAGCCGACGGCCGCATGATCAATGCCGTGGTTAACGAGACGCCCGTTTTGGTCGAGTTCGAGGCGCGCTGATCGGCTTTTTGAGGACCACCCACAACGCGCGCTCAGTTCCGCAAAGCGACGCGGGCTTGCCGTCGTAGCCGTAGCACGCCGCCAGTGAAAACGGCGTCTTGAGGATTAGAGCGGCGAGCTCCTGCGCGTCATAACTGCGCAGATCGTAGAACGATTCTCGGACTTTCTGTCCCCGCGACGTGGGAACGGTGACGAAATTGAGGATACGTTCGCGCCGAAGCCGCTTGTCGGCGGGCATCGACATCATCACGTGCGTATAACGCCGGCCTTCGCGTGTCATCGTCCACATTTCCTCGTCCGGCTGCTCCTGGCCGTACAGGGCCAGGTCCAGGCCCAATAT
The DNA here is from genome assembly GCA_031423795.1 of Elusimicrobiota bacterium. Classification (GTDB taxonomy): domain Bacteria; phylum Elusimicrobiota; class Elusimicrobia; order UBA1565; family UBA9628; genus GWA2-66-18. Next base: position 40,923 of record JANPGH010000077.1, read on the forward strand.
AAAGATCCCACCCGGGTTGAGCGCCTCATATGTTCGGCGGAGGTGGGCGACGGCGGAGCGGTCGTCAGGGAGGTGACGGAACGTCGACAAAAGGTTGAAGGCCAGGTCGTACTGGCGTTGGGGTCGGTAAGTAGACATCTCTCCGCGCTCCAGATGTACCTTTCCCCCCCACTTGGCTAGGCGGTTTCGCGCGAAAGCGACCATCTTTAGTGACAAATCGTAGCCGTCGACGGACCAGCCGCGACGCAAAAGGCCGGCCATGTAGCGCCCCGTTCCGCAGGCCGGCTCGAGCGCCGTCTTCCCGCCGATGCCGTGGCGCTTGGCAATACGGTCGAGCAGCCAGACCTCGTCGTCGGTGCCCTGCGCGTGCAGCAGGTCGTACAGTTCGGGCGACCCGTAAAAATCAGTCAGGCTCGGCTTCATGACAAGGGATTATGCCTTTTAGTACAATAAGCGCAGAAGGGGCTTCCGTGTGCCTCGGGGAGACGACATGCCGACCGCGACCGCTATGAAAACCGATTATAAAGTGAAGGACATCAGCCTCGCCGATTGGGGCCGCAAGGAAATCACCATCGCCGAGAGCGAAATGCCCGGCTTGATGGCCTTGCGCGAGGAATACAAGGGCAAGAAACCGCTCAAGGGCGCCCGCATTGCCGGCTGCTTGCACATGACCATCCAGACCGCCGTGCTCATCGAGACCCTGCTCGAGCTGGGCGCCGACGTGCGCTGGTCTTCCTGCAACATCTTCAGTACCCAGGACCACGCCGCCGCCGCGATCGCCAAAGCAGGCAAAGCCGCGGTATTCGCCTGGAAGGGCATGAACGCCGAGGAATTCGATTGGTGCATCGAGCAGACTTTGAAGTTCCCCGACGGCCAGCCGCTGAACATGATCTTGGACGACGGCGGCGACCTGACGAACATGGTGTTCGACAAGTACCCGAAGATGGCCAAGGATATCGTCGGCCTGTCCGAAGAGACCACGACCGGCGTGCATCGCCTAATCCAGCGCGCCGCCGCGGGGACTTTGCTGACTCCCGCGATCAACGTCAACGACTCCTGCACCAAGAGCAAGTTCGACAACTTGTACGGCTGCCGCGAATCACTGCTCGACGGTATCAAGCGCGCGACCGACGTCATGGTCGCCGGCAAGGTCGCCGTCGTCTGCGGCTATGGCGATGTCGGCAAGGGCTGCGCCCAGTCCTTGCGCGGCCAAGGCGCGCGCGTCCTGATCACCGAGATCGACCCGATCAACGCCCTGCAGGCCACGATGGAAGGCTACCAGGTCGTGACCATGGACGACGCCGCCGCCCTCGGCGATATTTTCGTCACCGCGACCGGCTGCCGCGACATCATCCTGCGCAAACACCTGGACGCGATGGAGTCCCAGGCCATCGTCTGCAACATCGGCCATTTCGACTTGGAAATCGACATCGCGAGCTTGACGTCGGACAAAAAGCTCAAAAAGGTCACCATCAAGCCCCAGGTCGACCAGTTCGTCTGGCCGACCGGCAAGGTGCTGACCATTCTGGCCGAGGGCCGGCTGGTCAATCTGGGCTGCGCGAACGGCCATCCGAGCTTCGTCATG
>JANPGH010000078.1:0-11176 GCA_031423795.1 Elusimicrobiota bacterium
CTAAATTGCGCACCAAGGTCGTGGAATACAAGGATGGCGATACGGTCCTTCAGGGATATGCCGCTTGGGAAGACGGGTTCAAGGACCAGCGTCCCGGCGTCTTGGTCGTTCACGAGTGGTGGGGGCACGGCCCCTACGCCCGTAGGCGGGCAGAAATGCTCGCCAAACAGGGTTATACCGCGTTCGCTCTCGACATGTACGGCAATGGCGTGTACGCGACGGATCACACCGAAGCCGGCAAGCTGGCCGGCACATACTTCAACGATCGCGTCGCGATGCGCAAGCGCGCGTTGGCGGGGCTCGATGAGCTCAAAAAGCTCCCTTTCGTCGACACCACAAAGCTCGCCGCGATCGGCTATTGTTTCGGGGGGACTACCGTCCTGGAATTGGCTCGCGCGGGGACCGATCTCAAGGGCGTGGCCAGCTTCCACGGAAATCTCGCCACTCCGACTCCGGCGACGCAAACGCCTATCGCCAAGGTGATCGTGTTTCAGGGAGCCGCCGACCAAATGACCTTGCCCGCGCTCCCAGCGTTCGAAGAGGAAATGACCAAGGTCAAAGCCGACTGGGAGGTCGTGAAGTTCGGCGGAGCGGTACATAGTTTCACGGTTCTCGAAGCCGGCAACGATCCGTCTAAGGGGATGGCCTATGACAAGGCGGCCGACGCACGGTCATGGACGGCCTTGCAGGATTTCTTCGGCGAAATCTTCAAATAACCGGTGAATGTCCTCGTCCTGAACTGCGGTTCGTCATCGATCAAATTCCAAGTCATCGCGACCGATCAAAAATTGATCGACGCGGATCGAGATCGTTGTTTGGCCCGGGGGCAGATCGAACGGATTGGGAGCCTGTCCTTGCTGACATTCCAGGCGAGCGGTCGTACTGCGCTTAAGGAAGACGCGCCTTTGCGCGATTATCGGGCGGCTTTGGACCGGATCGTGCGCTGGGTCATCTCTTCGGAGTCCGGCATCCATGGAGTCAAGTCAATGGCCGATATCCACGCGATTGGTCACCGCGTGGTCCATGGAGGGGAGAAATTCCAGGCCTCGGTGGCCATCACTGCGGCCGTGGTAGACGGAATCGAGGAGTGCGTGGAGCTGGCTCCGCTGCACAACCCCACTAATTTGCGCGGAATTCGCGCCGCTCAAGAGGTGTTTGGGCGCGGAGTGCCGCAGGTCGCCGTTTTCGATACGGCCTTCCATGCCACGATGCCGGAAAGCGCCTATCTTTATGGGATCCCCTATCATCTCTACCGCCGCTATAAAATTCGTCGTTACGGATTCCACGGCACCTCGCACCGATACCTCGCCTACCGCTATCGCATGATGCGCAAGTTGGATAAGCCCTCGGTGAACATCATCACTCTGCACTTGGGCAACGGCTGCTCAGCGTCGGCGATCAAAGGCGGAAAATCCATCAACAACACGATGGGATTTACGCCGCTCGAAGGCATGATCATGGGCACGCGCGCGGGCGATGTAGACGTCTCGGTGATTGAATTCCTGACGCACAAGGATGGAATGACGCTCGGCGAAATCATCGCCATGCTCAACAAACAATCCGGACTTTTAGGTTTGTCCGGTTTGACCAGCGATATGCGGGAGCTTTTGGCGGAAGAGAAGGAAAATGGCGACCGGCGCGCCCGGTTGGCGATCGACTGCTTCTGCGCGAATGTTCGCCGCCGCATCGGAGCCTATTACGCGGAAATGGGGGGAGCCGATGCCCTTATTTTCTCTGGAGGAATCGGCGAGAATTCGGCAGAAGTGCGCCGACGCATCGCTGCGGGACTTGAATGCCTGGGACTGAAGATCGATGAGAAGGCCAATCAGCGCCTGAAACGGGGCCATGCCGGGGAAATTTCCAAGAAAGGAAGCCGCCTGAAAGCGTATGTCATCCCTACCAACGAGGAACTTTTGATCGCCCGCGACACGTACCGTGCGATCACGGGCAGCCCCCGGCCTGCTAAGCGCCGCCGTGCATGATGCGGAGAACGGGTATAAAAAGAGAACCCCCTCGCCGCAAGCGGCGAGGGGGTTTTTTAGGCGTCGTTTCGCTTAAAGCTTGCGAACGTTCGCGGCGCGCGGTCCCTTCTCGGACTGCTGCACGTCGAACTCGACGGCCTGATTTTCTGCCAAAGTCTTGAATCCGTCGCCCAGAATGGACGAGTGGTGCACGAAAAGATCCTTGGAACCGTCGTCCGGCGTGATGAACCCGAAGCCCTTCTGGTCGTTAAACCACTTCACTTTGCCCGTAGCCATGTCGTTTTAAGTCCTCTTTCTTTACGTCTTGCTCACGTACTTCTATTGTGGCGGGAGACGACGTCATCTCCTTAGTTGTTATTGTAGCACGCTTCGGTCCGGCTGTGTGAACGATTTTGTGAAAAAGCGACGTTATTTTAAGGGGGGGTGGAAAGGACGATTCGTCTGGTGCAAATGCTAAATTCTCTCTCGAGACCGCCGATGATTCCAGAAGAAAGAACCGACTTGATAGCTCGCCTCGCAAGGCTAGGAGTCCGTTTTGAGGATGTGGAGGAGGTATTTTCCCGGGCGGGCGGGGCCGGCGGGCAGAACGTCAACAAGGTGGAGACGGCTGTCACGCTCATCCATCGCCTCACGGGGACCGTCGTTCGGGTAACTGACGAAAGATCCCAGTCGCAAAATCGCCGCTTGGCGCTCATTCGGTTGGTGGATACCCTGGAGCGACGGGAAAGCGAACGCCGTGCCCGCATTCGTCATGAGCGGGAGGCGCTAAAACGCCGCACGCGCGGCCGCCCACCCAAGGCCAAGGTGCGCATGCTCAAGAACAAGAAGCACCGCGCAGCGGTGAAGTCCAACCGAGGCCGCGTCCGGGGGGACGAATGAGAGCCGAACCGTTCGCCGATGCCAAATTCGTCATCAGCGACACGGAACCTGCGCGCCTTCCCCATTATCAGGCAGAAATCGCCTTCGTGGGCCGGTCGAACGTGGGCAAAAGCAGCCTGATCAATGCGTTGTTTAAAAAAGACCTTGCGCGCACATCGAGTACCCCGGGACGCACGCGTACAATCAACATATTCAGCACGGGGGCGAATGCCGCACTCGTGGATCTTCCGGGCTATGGTTTCGCTAAAGGACCCGCTGCCGAGCGCGAGAGTTGGGGGCCAATGATCGAAGGCTACCTACGCCAAAGGCCAGGCTTGCGCAAAATTTTCGTGCTTATCGACGCCAAGGTGGGGCCCACCGAGTTGGACCGTCAGATGGTGGTATGGCTGGAATCAGCGAGTCTTCCTTGGCGTGCAGTCGCGACTAAAACCGATCAGGTCAAAGCGTCCCAAGCCGTTTCCCGCCGCGCCGACGCCGCCCGTCGTTTGGGGCTTCTCGCTGCGGAGTTGGCCTGGGTCAGCGTCGACGCCCATGTCGGGATCCGCGAGTTGCGGGCGGAAGCCGCTGCATTGCTCTTCGACAAGCTGTCTTAGCGGCGAAATTCGTGGAGCGTCGGCGGGGTCGCCGAATCGTCGGGAATCACCTTGAGGTCGATCCGCCCCAATTCACGACCATCCGAAGTTTCCACGCGCACGCGCCAGTCGCCCGGTTTCCAGTTGGACTTGGCGGTAAATCCGCGCCAGCCCCCTTCGCGTCCGCCTGAAATAGAGAGGGGGATTGCGTCGGCCTCGGTCCAGCGTCGCGTCTCTCCCCGGTAAAGCCAGCGGACTTGGAGCTGTTCGGCGAAACGCGTGGGGGAGAAGATGCTGACGTAGCAGTAAATCTTGTCCTCGGGCCGGGCGTGGAAGGTTTGGTCGCCGCGTTCCCAAAAGCGTGCCGTCGAACGCGCACGGGAGAGGACGAATTCGTCACCTTCACGGCGAACCTCGTGGTAAATCCCGATTTCAGACAACGACAGCGGGACGGGCGGGATGACTTTTAGAAAATAGAGCGCAGAAAATCCCAGGACGACGAAAGCGTAAGGCATCAGCAAATGGCGCTTCAAGACGTGGTCAGCGTCGGGTAAGTCCCTGCGCAGCCACCGCCATAACAGGGCGACGCACCCGGTGGCCGCGATCAGCGTCCCGAGGAAAGGGAAAACGCCGATCGCTCCGACCAGGGTCGGAATCAAATAGGTGAAATAAGACACCAGACAGAGGCTGAAAAGCGTGAAGCGTAGCGTTGTGCCGGAATTCTCGAAGGGCTTGAGTTCGTTAGCCGCCAGCAGACCCGCGAGCAAGACCAAGAACACGAAGGACGTTCCCAGGGACGCGCTCTTGAAATAGAATAGCGTGTAAATGTTGAGCAGCGTGCCGAGCATGAAATGCGTTGCACCCGCGTGATACCGCCACGCGCCTTTGAGACGTTCGGGCGGCGCGAAGCGCCCGTGAAGCTCGCGCAGTTCCCACCCGGTAAGAAGCGCGCAGAAAGTCAGGTAGGTTGCCTGGTGGATGATGTTGTGGAGTTTGTCGATGCGCCCGACCGCCAGAGTGTCGAACAAAAAACCGGCGACGAAAAGGCCGACCGTGCACAGGGGTTCATGTGCGAGGTAATAATCGCGGATGGCCGAGAAGAAGCGGCGGATCGGATTCATGCGGGCAGGGCCTCAATGCGGCGTGGCGAGAGCGCAAATCCGAGGGCGGAAACCGCCGCGGCGGCGAAAGCCCAAAGTCGAAGATCACCGTGGCCGATCAAAAATCCGGCCGCGATCGGGGCTAGTATCGAAGAGGTGGAATTCAAGGATTGTGTGAGGCCAAGCACCACGCCCTGCTCCCCGCGGCCCACGGCGCGCGTGATTAGGCTCGTCAGCGCCGGCCGGAGCACTCCAGTGCCGAAAGCCGTCGCGGTGAAAACGAGGATAAGCTTTAGCCACGGATGGGTGAACGCCAGCCCGAATAATCCCACCGCGGCAGACAAGAAGCCCGCGCGCGCCAGTGTCTTCTCGCCGAAGCGACGCACCAGTCGTCCGAGAAGTCCGCCCTGGATCAAGACGCCGAGCAGGCCCGAATAGGCGTACAGATAGCCGACTTCGCGAGGTCCAAAGGAGAAGCGGCGTTCGGCGAATAGGGCAAATCCGTTGATGAAAAGCGAAAACATCAAGCAAAACAAGAAAAACTGAATCAGGAGAACCGCCAATTCCGGCCGACGAAAATACTGCGCGTAGGCGCCCCAATCGAGAAGTCCCAAACGCTTGCCGCCTGGCCCGGCATCGGCCTCAGACGTCTGAGGTGCGGCCTCGGGCAGCAGCCACCATGTGCAAATGACGCTAATAAAGGAAAGCACTGCGGCGGCATATGCTGGATAGGAATAGTCATATTGTGCGAGAAATCCTGAGAGAGCGGGACCGATCAAAAATCCCAGGCCGAACGCGATGCCGATTACGCCAAATGACTTAGCGCGATCTTCCGGCTCGGTTACGTCCGAAATGTAGGCCTGGGCCAGGGAAAGGTTGCCGGCTGTAATTCCGTCAAGAAACCGGGAAAAGAAAATCCAAAAGAGCGTGCGGGCGCCGCCCAAGACGAGGAAACCCGCCAAGGTTCCCAATTGGCTGATGATCAGCAGGGGCCTGCGGCCGTGACGGTCGGAAAGTTTTCCCAGAATCGGTCCTGCGATCAACTGGCAGAAAGCGTAAGTCGTAATCAGAAGTCCGACCACTTGGGGGGAGGCCCCATAATGTTCAGCGTAAAACGGTAGCAGCGGCAGGACGATCGTCATACCGAGGATGTCCACGGCGACGATCAAAAAAATCGGGAGAAGCACCTTCTTAAGGGGACGTCCGTCGCGGGGCATGGCGCAAATTCTATCAAAGCCGTCGGCATCACTGTCGAAACAGATGCCCGCAGAACTATCGTGCGACGTCGTCAGTGTTTGGTCGGAGGAATGATGGGGTTGCCCACTCGAGTCGAATCGGTCGAAACGACGGGCGAGGCGTCTGCATGGCTCGGATCGAAACGCGGAGCCGGCGGAACCGCCGGTCGGCTTTCATCCGTGGACGTCGGGTTCGTTCCACCGACTCCTGCTCGTTCCGTGACCGGGGGATTTCCGTTAAACCGCCAATGGGCGCAAGCCGCGACAGCGGCAAGGAGCAGCACAAATCCGATTCCGGGAATATATCGCATCGCTATTCTGAGTCTAACATATGCATGCGACTCCCGCGCCCGCGCGAGTTCGGCAGCGGCAATACAGTCTTGACTGTATGAGGCAGAGCGTTATACTCCACGTATGTACGTTCTACTCCTCGCCGCTATCGTCGCCTACGCCGAGCCCGAGGCGCAATGGCGAACGGACACGACCGACCACTTCGTCATTCACCATGAGAATCCCGCTAGCGTACTCGGGGATTACAACAGGATCGAACGCCTTTATGTGGCGCTTCATGATGAGCTTTGGAGCCTCGTTCCCTGGATCGACCGGCGCAAGGCGACGATTTTTGTCTATCGCGATCGGGCAAGCTATGGCCAGGGACAGTTCCACCCGCCCGGATGGTCAGGCGGTCAGATGACTGAGCTCAATGGTGAGAAAGTGCTCGCTATTTTCCAACCCATCGATACGGTCGTTACCGCCCATGAATTGACGCACATGTATATGCGCACTTATTTCGACGAAAATCACGCGCCGGCTCCGATCTGGTTGGACGAGGGTTTAGCGAGCATGCTTCAAGATGAAACTTTGACGCTTCGTGACCCCCGCGACAAAGGCCCGGTGCTAAGCGCATTGATACCGATGCGGACTTTCCTTCAAGTTCGACCTGAAGCAGACACCCCTGCCGCGTCGGTGACCGCTTGGTATCGCCAAGCGCACAGCGTCGTGCGCTTCATCAAACGCGGACATATCGAGGGCAAGTTCGTCCGGTTTTGCGAGAAACTTCGCGATGGGAGCGACGCGGAGACGGCCTTGCGCGAGATCTACGGCTACACGGATCTGGATGCCTTTGAAGCGGATTGGAAACGATGGCGTCCCAAAAGGGAGATCGGGGCGCCTGCGATGCTCGGGGATTAGGGGTCGCGCCACGGTCGTGACGCGACCCCTATGCCGGATCGTTAGCTGCGGCTAACGATCTTGATCAGGTGATAACCGAACTGGGTTTTGACCGGTCCCAAAACCTGGCCGACGGGTTCGCTGAACACCACTTTGTCGAATTCCGGCACCATTTGTTTGGGAGAGAACTCGCCCAAATCACCGCCACGGGCGCGGGAGGGGCATAGAGAATGCTTCTTAGCGATATCTTCGAACGCGGCACCGCCATTGATTTCCTTCTTGAGGGTTTCTGCTTCGGTTTGAGTCTTCACGAGGATGTGGCTGGCGCGCGCTTTGCTCATCGAGTTCTCCTGAGAGTGCATTAAACACAAAACCCCTGAGCTGGTGCTCGCTCAAGGGCCGGTCCTGCTATTTCTAGTTACAGGTTCGAAGACTACATTTATATGGTAGCACGGCTCTTAGGCGCTTGTCCAGCGGATTTTTTTAGCAACATTCCTTATTATGGGGGGGAGCAGCACCATCGCCAGGAGTATGATTCCTACCACGAGTTCCGGATTTTGGAAAACGCGGCGAAGGCGTAGTGTTGCGGCCATGATCACCGCGAAATAGAGCATGTCGCCAGTAATCGCTATCGCCCATCCGGCCAGAAAACCGTGGCCGGCCACCGCTGCTGCCGCGCGACCAGTCATGGGGTCAACTCCAAAGGCCACCATGACCAAGGCAAACGGCCCGGCGCCGACGCCATAGCGCTGCGCCGTACGTCCCATCGTCGCGCGCATCGCTTCAAAGGCCGTTGCGAGCCGGGGGATTTTCCCCACTGCCACGATCACGAGCGTCATCACAGGTTCGAACAGCAGGGCTAAGATGACGTCCGAAATGAAGTACAGTACCGCAGTCACCGGCCATGCGATGGCGAAAGCCTGAGCGCGCAGCACGCCCACCGGAATCCCGCCGCCGAAAGGGATCAGAAAAAGGGTCAAAACGGCCCAAAGTTTCTTAAGGGATTGAATATCGGTCACTTGCTTTGGTTATAATGGCGTGCCGATTATAGCAACATCCCAAGTTAGGGAGCGGTCAGCGACATTAAAGGGTTCATTAAAAATTAATAATTCAGCTGTTGACATAAACCGAATAGGCCGTTAAACTTCGAATAGGATTCAAATGTCACGAATCAGCGGTGTCATTCTTGCGCTTGGTACTTTGTTCATTGGATCGGCCCTGCACGCCGAATCCCTTTACTTTGCCGTGGTGGTGCCCCCAACGGGCACCGTCGGCCCGCCGAGCTCCTTCACCGTGGTCATCGAACTGCGCGACGCAGACAACGGGAATGCCATCGTTCCGAATAGCCGCATACCGGGCATCCCTCCGAGCGTCACTATTACCACGGTGTCAGGAAATGGAACGTTGCTCGTCAATTCCGTCTCGTTAAATACCGCAACGGTCACCTTTCAGCAAGCGTATACCGCCGCAGAAACGATTAGTCTTCGCGCTACCGCCACGATAGGTGCTGTGACCGTCACCGGCATAAGCGGCTCGATCACCCTCAATCCGGGACCTTACGTTAAGGTCCTGGCGCTATTTCCCAACGAAACCGCGGTTCATGGCCGAACGAGTGCCACCGGCAAGACCGGGACAGTTGTTCCCCAATCGCTAGCCGTTCCGTTTCCCGTCGCCGTTCAAGCGGTTGACGCCTATTGGAACATTGTGCCGACTGCAGTTGGTACGGCGCGAATGACGACTGTTCCCGGCGGATTGCTGGTGGGCAGTTCCTCCCAGGCATTCACGGATGGAGTCGCGAACCTATCTGTAGCGGTATCCACGCCTTACTACAGTTTGACCATGGTCGCCGACGACATGATCAACCCCGGCATCACCCAGCAGAATACCTTGCTCGACGTCTACGGAAGCTATCAGTTCACTGTTACCGCCGCTGCGTCGGTGAGCGCTGGTCCGCCGGCCAGTTTTAACGTTAACGTGGGCTTGATCGATCGCAACACGGGTCAACTCGTCGGACCAAATGCCATTCCGGCATCCGCTCCGAATGTGACGATTGCGATTTTGGAGGGAGGAGTCGCGGGGCCGGGGACGGTCGGGACTACGTCTATACCCTTATCGAGCTATTACTTCTCTTTCGCCGAAACCTATACGCGTGCCGCGACTGTTTCGATACGCGCCACGGCGACGATCAACGGCATCGTGGTCACGGGCACGAGCAGCCCGATCACCGTGGTGCCGGGACCGTACAGCAAGGTGTTAATGTTGATGCCGTGGGAAACTGCGAGGACTGCCGGTGTACCACATGCGACCGGGAAAACTGGTACCCCGCCGCCCTATCTAATCCAGGGCGTCCCCCAGAATATTACAGTAAGGACCGTTGACAGCAACTGGAACGTCGTTACGTCGGCCGTGGGTACCGCGCGCCTCGATACCATTCCAAGTGGGTTCACAATCGGAGCCAATACGCAAGCATTCAGCAGCGGCGAAGCGATATTCGCCGTCGCTTTCGGGACGTCGGGCTACAACGTCGGAATGATTGCCGACGACTCGGTTAACGGCGGAGTCACTCCCCAAAGCATGGCCATTTTGGTCTTCCCCGACTTTCCTCAATATGAGGTGACGGTTCCCACCGCCGTGGTGATGACGCCGCAGACGTTTACCATGTACGTTCGCTTAAAAGGAGCGACGTCGGGTCAAACGATCAACTTCGCGACGTCCACGTTCAACCTGACTGTGCGCACACCCACCCCCGCGACTGGCATGAGCCTGGGCGTCATAAGCGGCAGCCTGGTCGCCGGCGTGTCCACCATCACCACCCAATCGGCCTCGCGCACCGGAACCATGGGGATTCGCTCCTCTGATTCTTTCGGATTCTTCGGCGACAGCCCCATGTTCAACGTTTATCCGGAAAACCATTATTACCAGGTCATCGTGCCGACCTACACTGTTTTTGGCGTCCCGTTTCCGTTCCAAGTCATCCGCATTTCTTCGGGAACGGGAATACCCGTCGTGAGAAGCCGAAACCTGACGGTTTCCGCTTATTTATCTAACGGGACGCCGATTGCATTACCTGCGCGCATCGATTTGTCTACGGCGTCGATGACCTTGAGTCCGCAAACCTGGACACAGACATACCGCGAACCCAATGAGTTCGTCACTTCCCGCTCGATTTATTTCAAAGTCCAAAGCGACCTCGATGGCGACGATCTTTCCTTCCTATCCTATCTCTCGACAAACAGCCCAATAATGGCTGTGACCGTCGGCGCGCCGGCGTCGATTGCTTTGTCGGTCAGTTCGCCGCTGCTCGCATTCGGCGGCTCGGCGACGGTTCAGGCCATTTTGCGCGATACACCCGAAGGCCATCGCATGCCGAACCGACCGATAAATTTCTCGATCGTTCAAGGGACCGGGACGCTGCTGCCGGCGATCGACACGACCACCGCCCTTGGCGCCACTCAAAGCGTGCTCACCACCATCGTCGCAGAGGATGATCAAATCTATATCGTGCGGGCCCAATACCTGACCATATCCTCCAGTCTCACGGTTACACTGGCACTTCCGCCCAAGACGGTCTTGACTACCAACGGCCTGGCCGTCACGGGGGCCGACCAGATCATCCGAATCAAAGACAATACGTCTATCGGCTTGACCGCGACGTCCGTTGTGGGCATTTCCTCGATTCAGTACAGCGTCGATTCGGGAGGCTGGATCATCTACTCCAGCTCATTCAATTTGCCGCTCGGCCAACACACGCTGACGTATTTCGCAAGCGACACCTTCGGCCTGCAGGGTCCGGTCTACACCAAAACGTTCATCGTCGCGGCAAGCCAACCGCAGATTTCGGGGTCGATGGCGAACTACCCCAACCCGTTCCGCGCTGGCACGGAGCCGACGATTCTTGAGTACACGTTGGCCCAGGCGTCCGGCGTACGATTGCGCATCTTCAACCTGCTCGGACAGCTGGTGTATGAGAAGTCATACTCACAAGGCAGCACCGGCGGTGTGGCTGGCGTCAATCAAATACTTTGGGACGGACGTAACGGATCGGGAATCACGGTCAACAATGGCGGTTACGTCGGTGTGCTCCAAGTCGACGTGACCGGCGAGCGTTGGACCCGTAAGATCGCGGTGGTCAAATGATTAAAAAAATCATGGCCGTCGCACTTATATGGGCATTCGCGCACCCGCAGATCGCACATGGCGAAAACGCGTTCGGCGGGCGTCCCGACGACTATTTAAGG
>JANPGH010000079.1:0-14995 GCA_031423795.1 Elusimicrobiota bacterium
AACGGCCTCTAACGGCTTACGGCAACGACATTTCTCTGGATTTGGCCTAACGGCAACGGCTACGATAACGGCAAGGAAAACGGATCAAGACGAAGACGACGGCTTACGTCAAGTGTTGCAATAGCTATTAGATGTCGGGGGAGTATAAATGCCCCCCATTTATACCCATAATCGAATATCTACGGGAAGGTTGTTCTCGAAGTTATTTTTCTTTCGCGCCGCTTCTTGAGATCGCCTCAGCGTCGGGGGGTGCCCACACGCACACAGGCTAAAGACTTTGAAATCAGGGCCCAAAGGACCCAGTATGTGTTTGGGCTTTGCGGATAGAATAGAAGAGCGATGCTTTCCAACCTCTTCGTCCTACTGTTGGCGTCGAACGTCTGCGCCGCCGCTCCGGCCACACTCGACCCGCTGCACCTGAAACAGATCGAATTGCTGCGCCAAATTCGTCCTGATGATTGGCAGTCATTCGTCGATGAAAACGGTTTTTTGACGCCGGAAGGATTGCGGCTATTAGAAAAGCGTCCCCCACTAGCCGGAAACGGCTTGCGCGCCAAGTTTTCCTCGCCAGAGGTCAAGTTCGGCGATTTTACCCGCACTGGCCAGATTCTGGACGGTATTTTCGATGGGACAGCGGCGCGTGGCGGACAAACGCAGGCCGCAGATGGGTTAGTTCTCGACGCGCGCGTGCGCCACGGGTCGATACAATCCTTTTCCCTGACGGACCCGAATAAGGGCTTGTCTTTTGAAATCGGTCGTCTTGGCACGGAGCAACGCTCGAACATCACGTTGCCGAGTCCCTACGCCAACCTCACCAAGTCCTGGGAGGGTAAGCCGAACTCCTGGGTCGACTACCGCGGAATTATCCAAGCCGCTTATGTCGACTTGACGGCTCGGATCTACAATGATGAGCCCGTGCTGGCTCCGCAGCAGATGTCCCAGTTTTCGTCGTTGGCCTACGACGACTCCTATCGGAATCGGGGCATACTGATTGCGAGCGTACTCGAGCAAGTCGGCCGCGCTTACCCGCTGACGGGGCCAATCGACATCGGTTGGAGCGTGACAAGCCTGGTGAAGTTAATGCATCAGGTGCCCAATATTGCCTTTGATGAGTCCGTGGGTCTACGCTTGCGCCTGCCCGGCTCGGGAGTTTTCGCCGGCCTTTTCGCAGGCGCCATCGAGAACGTCTCCATGTCCAGCAACCGCGTCTATCAGGAGCGGTTCCTGGACGGTCAAATCAATAAAGGCATCCATACCGAAGTCGCGCCGCATTGGACGGCGGCACTCTGGGGGCCGCGAACGAGCGTTTCGGCGGCACAAACATACAACAAGGACACGACGGTGTCCATTGTCGAGGCCGCGTTGAGTTCGACCATGATGGGCGTCCCCTTGGCCCTGCGCGTGCGGCAGAAGAATGAATTGGGGACAGGGATCGAGTTCGACCGGAGACAATTCCGCCTGCAGTTGGATGCGCAACTTTTCGAGAGCGTGCAAGCTTTCTGGGCGTATGAGCTCGACCGATTTCGCTACGGTAACGCTGCCGTTAATTCCAAATCCATCATCGCGGGCATATCTGTGAGCCTGGACGATTCCGCGCGCCGCACCTTCGACAGCTATTTCGGGGGGGACTATAAAACCGAAACGTCATCGCTGCGGCCGTTCCTCCCGGAAGCCACCCGCGTCGTGACGGCTGCCATTGCAGACGGGCTTGCGGCCTCGGACCGCGCGATACAATTGGCAAAACTCATCGAATCAAATACTACACCTGAGCGCATCGATACCGCCCTAAAGGACCTCTCCCAGTCCTTTTCCAACTTGGGGCCCGAGGTCACTGCAGCCCTGATGCAGCAGATTGGTCCCGCCGCACAATCATGGTTGACCCGTTTGCATGACTCCTCCGCGCGGCCAGAACTCCTTGAACAGCTTCGCTTCGATCCGGCTGGCGCCAACGCAATCTTGAGTCAGCTCGCCGATCAACAATCGTGGAACGCAGTCGTCATCGCCGCCGGTCGTCAGGCGTTATTGGCGGGACTCATAAAGAGCCGAACCGGGAGCATTCCTGGCACCGATCGCCGCTTTGTCATTGACTCCGATGCCCCGGCGATCGTCGCCGCAGCGGGCGCCATCAACAGCCGCTTGTCGCCGCTGGCGCCAATCAAGGAAGGAGAACTTGAGCCGTCCGTCCTACGCAAGGTCGGCGACAAACTCGGTATGCCGGCCGGGGCCGTAAGCGCCGCAGCTATCGCGGGACGGCTCACGGACGCAGGGCAGCAGGCGGCGCTTGAGGCCTTCGACCGCCGTGTTTCTCCACAAATCGACAAACTCGTTGCGGCGGTAGGCGACGAAAGAGCGAGGATTGTCGCCAACATCTTCAGCAGCCTGCCTCCGATGGGAACGGCCGCGCTGCGCGCTAAATACGGTCCGAATCTGGAGGGGCTGCTGCCGTCGGCGCCTAGCGCCGACCAATTAAATGCGGCCGCCAAGCAAAGAGTAAGCACGGAGTTGGCGCGTGCGTTGGGGCCAGAATTCTCGGGCGCGCTGGCCCGTGAGGTGGCCGGGGCCACAACCTGGGCGTCTGATATTTTGCGCCGGGATTTGAATCTTGCGACGGTGCATTTAATGCTCGCCGCCGAGCAGTTTAATCGGCTCACCGTGGACCGCGGCCGTAAGGCCGGCGATCTCGGCGTCGAGATGATCATGGCCTCGTTTCAAAAGCTCGATGAGCGCAATCGCAGTGAATTGTCCGGTCGCCTCACGGGGCTCAAGACCGCGGCGATCGAAAAATATTTCGACGATGAGCGTCAATATGCGGCCCGGTTGACGCAGTTGGGAAAAACACAACTTCCCGAGATGATGCGCAACCCGGCGTGGCCCGAAGGCTTGACCGTAAAGGTAGCCGAAAGCGATTGGGCGCCGATACTGTCATCGTACGGCGATCGGGCATTTTTCGATATGATCGCGCGCTGTGCTGCCGAGAGGCGCGCGTCGGGCAAAACCGAGCCGCTGACCGTCACTGTTGAGTATGCCGCCAATCCTGGGACCGGCGGGGCGTCCGTCTGGAAGGACGGCGCGCGGATGGGGTTCGTGCTCAATTCCTTGAGAGATCCGCGCGACGCCGACTTCCGCCTGCGCGGCCTGCCCGCTTACCTAAAATAAATTGATCGAAGGGTCTAGTGGTCAGCTGTCTCCCGCCGTGCTGAATGCTCGGTTGCAATGGTTTTATGCTCAACTGAGATTCGTGGGGGAATAGCTATAATGTGCGACACCCCAAAGCAGGAGAGGCCATGATTAAGTCCGATAAGTGGATTCGCGAGATGTCCCAAAAGAAAAAGATGATCGATCCGTTCGTTGAGCGTCAAGACGGGCGGGGCAAAATCTCGTATGGCCTCTCTTCTTACGGCTACGACATCCGCGTCGCCGACGAATATAAAGTTTTCACGAACGTGCATGGCACGCTCGTCGATCCGAAAAAATTTGACTCGAAGGCCTTCGTCGACATCAAGGCGCCGGAATGTGTGGTGCCGCCGAACTCATTTGCACTGGCGCGCTCCGTCGAAAAGTTTGATATCCCCCGCGAGGTGTTGGCGGTGTGCTTGGGCAAGAGCACCTATGCGCGCTGCGGCATCATCGTCAACGTAACCCCGCTCGAACCCGGCTGGTCGGGTTATTTGACGATCGAGATCTCCAACACGACACCGCTTCCGGCGAAAATCTACTCGAACGAAGGCATCGCCCAACTGTTGTTCTTCGGCGGCGATCAGCTCTGCGAGACTTCTTATTCGGACCGGCAAGGTAAGTATATGGACCAGATTGGCGTTGTCTTGCCGCGCATTTTGGCCGAAAAATGATTGCGAGCATACTCCTGCTGGCGTTGGCGGGTCCTGCCGCGGCTGGGGACCTCGGAGGCCATCCGCTGCCTTCGAAGGTCGAGGAACCCGCTCCCGTAGACGCGCGACAGTTAAAGCTGGAAGAACTGTGGCGGCGAAACATACTGCCCCCGGATCAGAGCGCGTGGTCTGCGGCGGATGAAGAGCTGCTCAACCGGATCCGACTCTCTGAGACGGGGGCAATCGCTTATTTGTCGAGGAAATTTGGCGATGCCCGGCCCTGGGTTCGGCGCAGAGGAGCCAAGGTGGGGCGCGCCCCGATACTCACCCGCGCAGGCTATGAGAAGTACATGAACATGATCTCTCAGGACGCGATCGCGTTCTTCGAGGACAAGGGCGCGGACGCCAAATGGGCATTCAAGCTCCAGGACATGGACGGCAAGCCCCTTTTCGATGGTAACGGGCGCCTTACCGACGCGGGCCTAAGCCTGTATCAGCGGGCGGCCACGAATTTGGAGTCGTTTTGGACCGGCCCGGACGGCCAGCGATACGGAACGCGCCGACCGCCCGCGAAAGTTCCTTGAGCCGCCATCGATAATTTGCTATATTAGACATCATGTCTCAGAAGACCTATATCCATAATCCTCGCCAGGCCGCCCTTGAGCGCCGCTGGCACGTCATCGATGCCAAGGGGCAAGTCCTCGGCCGCATCGCCACTCGAGCCGCGACCTGGCTGCGCGGCAAGCACAAGCCGACCTACACCGATTTCGTTGATTGCGGCGACTTTGTCGTCGTGACGAACGCGAAGCAGGTCAAGTTGACCGGCAACAAGATTGACCAGAAGTTTTACTTCTCTCACTCGGGTTACGCCGGCGGCGCGAAGGTCATGCCGCTGAAGCGCCAAATGGAGCGCGATCCCCGCCGCGTCGTCATGCTCGCGGTGCGCCGCATGCTTCCGAAAAACCGTCTCGCACGCAAGCAGATTGTGCGACTTAAAATCTACAACGCGGATAAGCATCCGCACGCCGCCCCCGCGGCGAAGGTGAAGTAACATGGGCAAAAACGAAGAGCTCCGGGCGACCGGCCGCCGCAAAAATGCCGTCGCACAGGTCCGCCTGCTTGCCAAGGGCGCCGGAAAGATCACCGTCAACACCAAACCGGTCGAGGAGTACTTCAACGGACTCCCCCATCAAATCCGCGACGTGAAATCTCCCCTGGAAGTGATCGAAAGCGCCAAGGGGCACGATTACATCGTCAAGGTCATCGGCGGCGGCATCTCCGGCCAGGCGGGCGCGGCCCGTCATGCGATTTCTCGCGTGCTTGTTAAGGCCGACGACAAGAATAAGAAGGCCCTGAAGGCTGCCGGCTTCCTGACGCGCGACCCCCGCATGGTCGAGCGCAAGAAGAGCGGTCAGCCCAAGGCCCGTAAGCGCTTCCAGTACTCGAAGCGCTGATTTTTGCCGAAAAACGAAACTATCAAGATTGCAGGACTGGCTCGTCTTGCCGCGGCGATTTTCGCCGGGTGGGGCGGGCTGGTTGCTTTCAAGGGGCTATGGGACCTATTTGGCGGGGAACCGGAGGCCAATCTCTATGCTCCCGCCAAATGGGCGTTTGTGACCGAGCCGCAGTGGATGCGTTGGGCGGGATTTGAATTGACGTACGGCCTGGCCTGTCTGGGACTGGCCTGGTACTGTTGGCGCTGGGCGCGGCGGCTTCCCGTAACCATTCAGCGGCCCCTGCGCGAGCCTGAATTTTCCCTATTCGATTAAGCCGATGCTGATCACCGGCTGCGTCGGGTTCCCGGTGGGTCAAGACCGTTATTGGCGCACGCTGCCCTTCGTCGAGGCGCGTACGGGCGAGATCATGCCCCGCGAGTCGACTCTGTTTGAGTGGCGCGCCGGCGCCCCAAAATCGGCCGATTTCGCGGTTCAGGCTTACCGATTGATCACCCATGGTCGTGAAGACCGGGGCTTTCCCCCGGCGGGGCGCAAGCTGACCCCGTCGCGGCAGCTGCAATGCGGAGCCTTTCGCGATAGCGTCGAGGTTTATGAGGCGTGGCAGGCGACGAAAAACGCCGCCGATATCTTAAAAGCGAAAATGATCGTGTTCGAGACGCCGGCGTCGTTTCAGCCCGGCCCCGACCGGCTGCGCGATCTGTACCGGTTTTTTAAGAAATTGCCGCGGGCGCGCGTTCCGCTGGTCTGGCATCCGCTCAGTCGCGAATGGAACACCCCGCTGGGCGACAAGGTCGCCGGCGAACTGGGACTCATTCGTTCCTTCGATCCACTCAAGTCGCGGGCTCCGAAGGGCGGAGCCTTTCTCTATGCGCGGCCCCTCGGCCCCCGCAGCGGCGGTTTTTCCGACAACGACCTGAGCACGATCCGCGCGGGGCTTGAAGGCCGCCCATCCTACCTCGTCTTCTCCCATCGCATGGGATTTCTCGACGCGCAGCGCATGGCCGCGGCTCCTCGTATATCGTAGAATCGGCCGGATGCTCCCGAAGACTCCCGAGGCCTTGCGCGCCCAGGCGCGGACCCTAGCCGATGCGGCCGACGCGGCCGCGCGATGGTTTTTCCGTCCCGAGCCGGCGTGCCTGACCGACGCCCGCAGCGCCCGCAACCGCGCCCGAGCCTGGCGCGCGGACGCGATCGTACTGATGAAAAAATCGCGCGGACACGCGAATAAAGACCTGGCAGAGTTCTCTTTCTCCCTGCGCGAGGCTGTGGAGAATTCAGTCGAGGCCGTGTCTGACGCCGCGCAGTGGGGTGTGGCGGCGGACGTGGAATTGTCTTCGATGTGTGTGCGCCTACGCGACGGCGCCAAGGCTCTGACCCGCGCGGCGGACGCCGAAGGAACCCAGAGGCTCGAAGGCGTGATCGAGGCTAAGAGATTTGCTGCGAGCGTCGAGCGCGCGTGCCGCGAACTCCAAACCAACGCGCAGGAATCCCCGTTCTTCATAGAGTACGTCAAGCGCAGCGAGATCGCCGCGCGGTTGTCGGCCGCCGCCGAGGGCCTGCAGCAGGCTTGCGACGCGTGGGCGGGGAGCCTGGGCGAATGAATAGGTTGCTGTGGACGCTAAGCGTCCTCTTCGCGGCTGCATCCGTCGGCGCCTCGGAAAACCTTGTCATCCGTGTTTATCACACCAACGACGTGCACGGTTGGATCATGCCTCGTCCCGATAAATTTCAGCCCACCCGCAGTGTGGGGGGTGCTGCCGCGTTGAAGGCGTTGGTCAACAAGGATTCCGGGGCAAAATTGGTCGTGGATGCGGGAGATTGGTGGCAAGGGACCCCCGAAGGGTCGCTCACCAAGGGCGAGGCGGTTACCAAGGTTTTTAACGCGGTCGGCTATGACGCAGTTGAAATCGGCAATCATGAGTTCGACGCCGGAGTGGATGCCCTGAAATCATTGGTCGGAAAATTGAATATGCCGGCATTGGCGGCAAACATATACGGACCCGACGGCAAACACACGCCATGGGCCAAGCCGCACATTTTAAAAGAGGTCGCGGGTGTGAAGGTCGGCCTATTTGGGCTGCTGACGGTTCATATGGACCGGTTGGCTTTTCCCAAGAACATCGAAGGGATTAAATTCCGCCGCGAAGTCCTCGAGGCGCGCGACCAGGTAGCCCTGCTCAAAAAAGAGGGCGCCGATGTCATCATCGCGTTGACGCATATCGGCTATGAAACCCCCGACGGCGGTGATTTCGAGGGGGACCAGACGCTTGCGCGCGAAGTCGCCGGCATCGATCTGATCGTCGGGGGACACACGCACACCGCACTGACGCGGGCGTGGCGCGACGCGAACCACGGAACGCTGGTGGTTCAGGCGGGCTCGTATCTGACGAAAGTTGGGCGCACAACCTTGACCATCGACAAGAAAAGTCGCCGAGTGATCGCCGCGAAGGATGAACTCCTAGATCTGTGGGCGGATCTCGTCGGCCAGGACCCCGCGGTAAAGGGCCTCGTCGACGCCGCACAAGAAGAAGTCGGAGAGCAGTTTAAATTGGTCGTGGCGACAGCGACCGCATCTCTGGAAAAGCCGCGCAGCGGCCCGGAATCAGGACTTGGCTCTTGGATGGCGGATTGCTACCGGGATTGGGCCGGCGCCGACGCTGCGTTCCAGAACACGGGGGGTATCCGCGCGGCCATCCCGGCGGGCCCCGTCACCCTGCGGGACCTGTTCAATGTGATGCCCTTCGACAATATGATGGTGACAATGAAAATGACGGGCAAGCAGCTGCGCTCCGCGCTCGACCACGCAATGGGCGCAGCACGACCGGTGCAAGTCGGCGGGTTGACCGCCAGTTATCATGTAGGTGCGCCGAGCGGCATGCGCTTGGAGACCGTCACTGTTGCGGGGGCGCCGCTCGACGACGAACGAACATACTCGGTGACGACGCTCGATTTCATGGTCACCGGCGGAGACCGCTACGATGAATTCGTCGCGGCTTCGCCGGTGCAGACGGGAACGCTGGCGCGCGACGTCTTGCGCTCCTGCGCCGAAAAACAAAAGATGATCGCGCCGCCGGCGGCGGGCCGACTGAAACCCTTGGGGGATTGATATGGTTCTAAAAGACGTCCGTGAGAAAGTCGAGAAGACCTGGACGACGACCAAAAAGATACTCGCCGCGATGAGCGTCTGGGGGCTGATCTTTAGCCTCGTCACCATCTCCCGATTAGGAGCGGCGTTCACCTACGACGACACGCTCGTCCACTCGGCGCCGGCGTTCGAAAAAGCTGAGGGCGTGGGCCGGCAAAGCCGCGGCGCAGAGTTCTGGAAGGTCGTCAATAACGCCTATGACCTGGAGACGCCGAAGTTCATCCCTTACGCGATCGCGTGGGCGCTGCGCGGCTTCGGTTTCCGGATCACTATCTTCGCCCAGCGCGATGCGACCGGCGGTGAGGCGCTTAAAAAAGAATGGCGGCATCTGTCGCCGCGCGGGTTTGTGTTCGTCCCCAACGCCCAGGAGCTCCATCTTCACCTCCAGGACAGCCGCTTCGTGATTTTCTTCGGCGACGGCGACCGGGATATACTTGAGGCGCGCAAGGCCGGCATTTATGCCGTCCGGGTCCGGCGCGGGAACAAGGCCGTCAGCCACGGCGATTACACGCCGGGCCGCTTCGAGGAAGTCGTGCTGCCCTTGTCCCAATTCTAGCTAGCGCAGGCGCATTTCATATAGGACAAACGAGTCCTCCGCATCAACGCGATGCAGCGGCCACGACGCGATCGTCTTTGTGAGTGACGCGGGAATGCGCGAGCGGTCAATCATCACCCAGCGCACGCCGAGGTCGATCAGCGATTTGCCGGCGCGGTCCGGATCGGAGACTCCGGGTGGGAGGGTGCCGCCGTCCTGGGCGGTCATCAGTCCCGTCAAGAACGGGTTGCCGATGAACGTTCGGTACGTCCGGGCCGAGACGCGGGCCAAGTAGCCACCGACGATCGGTTTATGATGGACGGATTGCAGCGCCAGGTCCAGCATCATGTGGCCGCGCCAGCCTTCGCCGCTGATGCCGTTGAAGTTCGCTCCCACCGGCACGGTGAGCATTGGCCCGTCGGCGCGGGCGGCCAAGCGCTCGACGATCGGGGGGACCTTGAACGCCCATAACTGGCGGCGCGGCGGCGCATATTCCAGCGCGAGAAGCCCCAGTGCTGCGGGCACGATCCAGCGGCGGTAGCGCGGGGCAGCCACGATCCGCATCCTGTCGAGTGCCACGCCGAAGAGCATCGCCAGAAACAGCGCCGTAAATGCGACGAAGCGCATGCCGTGTTGGATATTGCTGAACACGGGGAGAAGGTGAACCGCGTAGAAAGGCAGCGGCAGATAGGTGTGAACTCCGTACAGTTTGAACCACGGCCCTAGCGTGAAGATAAAACAGAAGGCGAACGCGGCGAACCAGTACCGGAAGAAGTCGCTTTCATGTTCCTGGCGGTGCTTCCAAAGCCATCCGATGGCCGCCAGCGGCACGAGCCCCAACCAGGAGGTCCCAGCGGGGGGAATATGCACAAGCGCGTACAAGTGGGCGAGTGCGCCGCCCCACAGTGGGTGTGCGGTCCCCGGCAGGATCAATTCCAATGGATCCGTCGGGTTTCCGCCGCCGCGCCAGGACGACGGCGTAGTTCCATAATCCCCGCTGGCCATGCTCCAAACGATCGTCGCGGCGAGCGGAAGATTGAGCAGCGCCCAGGCACCGAGCGTAGCGGCATAAGGCTTGAGGGCCCACCATTCGCGAATGCGCGGGTTCAAGTAGACCTTGGCCTTCCAGTGCATCCCCGCCCACGCCACCAGCAATGCCCAAAACCCGACGTATGGCGCTACGTACGCGGCCAGAACGCGAAAAGACCCGTGGCCGTGGAATTCCACCTGTCCGCGCCGCAGGGCGGCCAGTGCGCCGAGGCCGGCGGCGACGCACAGGGCGTTGAGGACGACGGTGAGGGGGCGGGGTAGGGAAGGCCGCCGAGTCAACTCTACCGTCACGGGTCGTTCCAGCCATAGGTATGTCAGGGGAACGGCCAGCACGCAAAACAGGAAGTAGTAGTAGCTATATGCCCACTCGATGCTGAGTGCGACCGCAGCCAGGCCCGCGTACAGCAGCCGATTCTCCCGCACCGCGCGCAAGAACATCCAGAAAAATAAGATGACGGGCCACAAGATTTGATAGCAGACGCCGTCGCCGCTGTCGATGATGAATCCGATGAAGGGAGAGAACGCCAGCATCGCTCCGGCGGCAAAGGCCGATCCCGCGCTGATACCGAAGTCCTTGGCCATCAAGTAGAGGCAGTATCCGTTTAAGACCAGCGAGGCGATCATGTGCAGGTTGTAGGCGCCTACCAGTCCGAGTTTAGGTACCAACGGAAGGGCGACGAGATCGCAAAACAGGGTGTATTGGTGCATCAGCAGATTGCCGCCGGAGGGCCAATACAGGAAGTCGGTCCAAAGGGGATTTGAGTGGAGTGTCATTAGGGAATGCCGGAAATGCCAGATATTCCACAGCGTGACACTAGCATCCCCGCCCGGGCCCAGCAGACGGTCGAAAAGATGCAATCCTACCGGGCGGCAGAAATAAAAAGTTAGCGCGGTATACGCCCCCACGACGGCAGCGTGGCGCCCCAGGTTTTTTAAGTTCATGATCTTAAACCGCGTATTTGCGGGCGAGCTTGGTTTTCGTCATCGCGCGGATGTGCGCGGCCGTCGCCGCGCCGAACTTGCGCTCGACGAGTTCTAAATATCGAGGATTGGAAAAATACGCGTCGAACGCGCGATCGCGGAAGGTCAGGACCTGGCCCGCGCTCAGATGGCGGGTGGGTAGGGGCAAGGTGTCGAACGAATGCTGGGAGTAGCCGCTCCACGATTCGGGTAGCTTCCAAGACTGCGCGACGGCAGTTTCGTACAGCGCGGAGCCGGGGTAGGCCATCGTGCAGTAGAAGTTGGCGAACTCGCAGTTCTAGTCCAGCGCCATGTCGAGAGTCTTCTGCATGGTCGAGAGGTCGTCTTCCGGAAGCCCGAAGATGTAATTGCCGATCACGTGGATGCCCGCCTTGCGAACTTTGTCGATGGTCGCGGCGATGTCGTCCTGGTCGAAGCCCTTTTGCACGTCGTCACGCACCTTTTCGTCGGCGGCCTCGATGCCGAACGCGAGCCAATTGACGCCCGCTTTTTTCAGCAGCTCGATGTGGCCTTCGCGGACCGTGTCGACGCGGGCATACGCCCAAAAATTGAGGTCCCAGCCGCGCTGGACGATTCCCTCGCAGATTTTTTGGACATGGGTGGGGTTCAGGACAAAGAGCTCGTCGGCGATCTTGACGTTACGCACGCCGTAGCGCGTCACCAGCGTCTCCAGCTGCTTGAGCACGGACTCGGGACTCCACATCCGGTAGCTGTTCACGCTGGCTTTCATGCCCGCTGCCTTTTCGCCGCCCTTGAACGGGGCCTGGATGCAGCAAAAGCTGCAGTGATACGGGCAGCCAAGCGTAGTGTATATCGACGCATAGGGCTGGCGCTTGAGACCGTCAAAGCAATGCCAATTGTGCGCCCGATACTTTTTCATCGGGAGTATGTCCCACGGGATTTCCGGAATGTCCCGGTCCAGATCCATGACCAGCGGCGCTGGCGGCGTGATGATGACGCCTTCACCATCGCGAAACCCAAGGTCCGGCACGCGCTTGAGATCGGAAGCGCCTGCCTTCAGTGCCGCGACGAGTGCCACCACCGTGTGCAGGCCTTCGCCGGAGCAAACGAAATCGGCCGGTTCCTCGCGCAACGTGCGTTCGGGCAGCGAGGCGACGTGGCCGCCGAGAAACATCAGCTTGCGCGTCGGGTCCAAGCGCTTGAAGGCGGCGGCGAACTCGCGCGCGGCGGGCATGTTCTGCGTGGACGCGGACGGCTGATGGCCGTAAACGACCACGACGGTCAAAACCGCATTCAAGTGCGCGGCCTCCTCGGCCGACTTCTCCGCGCTAAAGCCTTCGGCCTCGGAATCGAGGATTTTTACCGAGAGGCCTTTTTTAAGAGCAAAAGCCGCGATCATTCCGGCCCAGACGGGATTTTCGACCGCGGCAAGTTCGTTGCCCAGATCTTGGTAGACCTGGCGGCGGCCGTTCGGGCTGACGAGGAGAAGGTCGAGGCGGCTCATGTCTGCGACTCGTACCAATCGACGGTGCGCCGCAGGCCGTCGCGCAAGGTTACGCGCGGACGCCAGCCGGCGCGGCGCGCCCGGCTACTGTCCAGCACCTTAATCGGCGCGCCGTCGGGTTTCGACGCGTCCCAAGCGATGTGCCCCTGATAACCGACGGCGGCTTGGACGCGCTCAGAGAGCTGGCGGATGGTTACCGCTTCGCCCGACCCGATATTCATCGGCCATTCCAGGCGGGAGGCGTCGCGGTTCAACAGCCGCCACACGGCGTCGGCCAGATCGTCGCAGTGCAGGAACTCGCGGCGCGGTTTCCCCGTGCCCCAGAGACGCACGCTCGGGGCGCCGGTCTTTTTGGCTTTCGACATCCGGCTCACCAGCGCGGATAAGACGTGGGCGGTGGCGGGATTAAAATCGTCGCCGGGTCCGTAGACGCTGTTTGGAATCACGGGTAGAAAACGGGTGTTTTGGTCCTGCGCGTTGAAAGCCAGGCACATTTCCACTCCCGCCGTCTTGGCCGCCGCGTAGGCGCGGCTGGTGGGCTCGACCGGGCCCGTACCCAAGTGCGCCTCGGACATGGGCTGGGGGCAAACTCGCGGATACATGCAGGATGATCCAAAGAAGATAGTCTTTTCCACTCCATGCCGGCGCGCGGCGCTGAGCACGGCCGTCTGCATCGCCAGATTATCGCTCAAGAAATCTCCAGGATGGACCGAGTTTTCCACGATTCCACCGACCCGGCCTGCCGCCAAGATCACGACCTTCGGTCGTGCTTTATAGAAAAAAGCCTCCACGCGCCGGGCATCGCGCAAGTCCAACTGCGCGCACGTTCGCGTCAAAATATGGCGGCACCCTTCGGCGCGAAGCCTGCGCAGTATGGCCGATCCGATGAGGCCGCGGTGCCCCGCCAGGAAAATCGGACTATTTTTTCTCATGACGAAAGGGGATTATCACAAATTTGTATCATGCCGGCGTGAAAGTTACCCTGCTCATTCCCACGCTCAATGAGATTATCGGCATGAAGGCGATCATGCCGCATATCTCGCGCGGCTGGGTCGACCAGATCATGATTTTGGACGGCGGTTCCACGGATGGGACTGTCGAGTGGGCCAAGGAACAAGGCTACGACGTCTACATCCAAAAGGAGCGCGGACTGCGGCAAGGCTATATCGAGGTGATGCCGCTGTGCCGAGGTGAAATCATCATCACTTTCAGCCCGGACGGCAACTCGCTCGCGGAAAAAATCCCGGAACTGACCGCGAAAATGCGCGAGGGCTACGACATGGTGATCGTGTCTCGCTACCTCGACGGCGCGGAAAGTCTCGACGACGATTTTTTGACGACTTTCGGGAATTGGTTTTTCACCACCGCGATCAACTTGATGTTCGGCGGCAGATACACCGACGCGATGGTGATCTACCGTGGCTACACCAAAGAAGCTCTCGCTAGGCTGGGCATCCTCGAAGGCGGGCACACGGCATTGTGGGACCGCCGCATCGGACGATTGGTCAGCATCGAGCCCTTGCTGTCCATGAGGGCGGCCAAGTCTCGGGTCAAGATTGCCGAGATCCCGGGGTCCGAGCCGGTTCGCATCGGCGGCGTGCGCAAAATGATGCCGTTTCGCACCGGTTCCGCGGTTTTATTCCAGATGTTCCAGGAATTTTTCGCTTGAACCTTCGCATGTGGGCGTCGCTGGCGGTATCGAAAACCTATATCGTCGTTCGCGTCGTCCTTAATCTTCTTTTATTACCTTATTACGCATGGCGTGATCGCGGATTTCTTTACCAGCAGTGGCGGGCCTTCGTGGCCAACGCGATCAATTTGGAAAAAGAGTATCAGACCCGCGTCGAAAGATTGGATTGGGTCGGACTCCAGGAACGGATCGGTGGAGCTGATCCCAATCTTCGCTTTCGTTTCGGCGCGCGCTACGGAAACGTCAGCTTCGAGGAGAGTTTGGCGCTTGGCTACCTCGCCGAATCGCTGCGGCCGCGTCGCGTCTTTGAGATCGGCACGTTCGACGGATTTTCGACCTATCACATGGCGATGAACGGGGCCGTCGACGCGCAGGTCTTCACCTTGAACCTTCCCATCGATGCCGGCGAATCCGCGTCCGACCTCACGCGCGGAACCGACAGCGAGTATTTCAGCGACAACAAAACGCATCGCGAGCTGCAAAAACGGGGCGTGGGCTCGATCGTCCGGGCTTCGCCCGCCGCCGGCAAGGTCGTCCAATTATTCGGCGACTCCCGCACGTTCGATTTTTCTCCTTATCGCGGCAACATTGACCTGATTTTTATCGACGGCGGCCATTCGCTCGAATGTGTCGCTCATGACACGGAGAGCGCATTGGCCATGCTCTCTGAGCGCGGCGTCATCGTCTGGCACGACTTCAACGTGCAGCACCGCGACGTCTACCGCTTCATCGGCGGGTTCGCGCGCAGCCGCAAAACGTATTGGCTCGCGGGCACCCGCCTAGCGCTTCACGGCCCCGGCCTGCGGTGAAGTGGAAGTGGGGTCAGGCTTGCGGTTATTGAAGTT
>JANPGH010000080.1:0-3225 GCA_031423795.1 Elusimicrobiota bacterium
TGCTGACGGTAGCGCAGTCCACAGCTTCCAAACTTTTCTGAAGATGTTGGGCACCATCGTGCGCAATCGTTGCCGCGTTCCCGCAAGCGGCCCGAATGCGCCGACTTTCGACGTGGTCACCACGCCGAGCGCCAAGCAGCAGCGAGCGTACAATCTGCTGGAGGCAATCTCGGTGTAGACAGAACGGCGCACGTCGATTTATTAAATTATGTCGAACTTCTCAGCAGATGTCGCTGGACCCAGCGGGGAACTTCAGGCTAAAGGTCTTCTTCACGTTCGGGTCTTTCTTCTCCCAAGGCGACCATTCGATGGCTCGTTTCGGACTGTCGAGCCACGAGAATACCATCGCCGGCCGAGCCTAAATGACAATTTTGCGCGCTACTCGGAAGGTGTTAGGCTTCAGCGCGGCAAGGATTAGAACGATGAGGACGGCGGCGGCTAGTCCGGCGACAATTTACTTGAGCATGGCTGATTTTGCTCTATTTTAGGGATTCTTCACAAGATGTGCGGCAATATTTTCCATCTGCTGCGTCCATCCGCCGTCGTTCATGCGCAGCGCTTCGGCGCGCCGAACGGCGGGAACCTTCTCAAAGCCAGACTCGCTCAGTTGCAGTGCGGTGCCGCCCGCCGAAGGCCGCAATTGGAATTCGACCACGGTTGCTGCCTCCTTCGAGTAATCTTTTTTCGGGTCGATAGCGTAGGGGTGCCACGTGAAGGAAAAGAGTTGCTCAGGTTGCATTTCCTTAACATTGACTTCCATGACGAGATGCTCATAGCCGGGATGAGTGATTTTTCCGCGCGCGGTCCTTCCTGGCTTAAACGCGCCCTCCAGGTTCACGCCGAACCACGCGCCGAACTCGCGATGGTCCGTCAACGCACGCCACACTCGGGAAGGCGTCGCGCTGAGTTCCAAGATTTTCTCGATACGGTCGCCGCCACCGAACAGCGTCGAGAGTCTCTCAAGGCTCTGGTCCCATCCTTGCTCCATCCCGCTCAACGCCCCTTCCATTTCGGGCGTGTGCTTGAGCACGGTCACGTTCAAAATTTGCTCGGTCTTACCTCCCTTGTCCGCGAAAGAGACTTCGTTGAGATTTTCAAGCGCGACGCCTCCCTTTCCATCGGGCAAAGTCGTCGTAAACACCAGCCGATCGTAACGTGAGATCTCCCGGAAGACTCCGCCCATCAGATAGGGCTTTTCCCACGGCGAGCCCTTGGGCCCCTGCATATGTACGTCGATTTTTCCGCCCAGTCGGACATCAAGATCGACTTGGGGTGCGCTGAAGTGATGCGGACCCCACCAGCCGGCGAATTGTTTGGGATTGATCCAGGCGTTGAACACGCGCTCTGGCGGAGCGTCGATCAAGTACTTCAAGATGAGGCGCGGTTCTGTCTTGGAGTTGGTCGTTACTTTCTTGACAGTTTTCATATCTAGGAGTGAACCTAGTAACGTCACGGACGATTACATCGTCGGCGGCAGCGGAGCGGCGGGCTTCGGCGGGATTGCCGCAGGCACCGGCATCGGCAGGACTGGAGCTGGAAGATGGCCCTCGACGACGGCGGGCGTCTTAACATCCTCTGGCAAAAGCTCCAGCTTGTGGAAAATAGGGTGTTCCGCATTGGGCTGGGAGTTGAGCGAAGTCTGATGGCCGAACACGCTAACGGTCGGGACCATCTTGATCGTCTCCCACGGGCAGTACACTCTCGACGAGGACGGCAGCGGTTTGGTTACGGTTTTGCTACCAAACCCCACTGACACTTCAACGGCTCCCATGAGCCTGTTGGTTGGCGGCCACCAGCTGGGCCACTTTGGCAAGCAGCTCGTCAGGGACGACCATCAAATGGCAGTGGAGAGCCCTTGCCTGGCTGACCACCGAGGAAAGCCTAGGATCATGGCTGGAGTTTTCCATCCGAGCGACATGGGGCTGCTTCACCCGAAGCGCTTTAGCCACGGCTTTCTGGGACAGCCATTTCCTGCGCCGCATGACGGAGAGCTGGGTGGGCAAGGGGAGATCCGCAAATTGCCTGGTGTACTCTTCGGCAAGTTTCGGATTTTTGGCGAGCATCTCCTGAAGATGCGCATCGAATCCACTTTGGGTCACTTTTCTCATATCCCCCTCATTCGCTTTCTAGCCAGCCGCATGTCGTCTAACGGCGTCTTGGCGCTTTTCTTCTCAATGGCGTGGAGCAGCCAAGCGCACCCTCGTTCCACGCAGAAAAATATCCGATATTGAGTTCCCTCGAACAGCCTTTTGAGTTCCCACAAACCCTGCCCCAGAGGACGAACCGTGATCTGCTTCGATCTTAAGCCCTCCGCCCCGAGAATCTCCAAATCCAAGGCCAGCTTGACGTAGGCCGCCGGACGCTCCGCCGCCAACTCGTCCAAGTAGTCCTTTACAGGACCAGAACTGCCCTCCGGGTAAAAGCATATCTTTATGAAGCTCATTTATAATATAACAGATGAGTTATATATTGTCAACCGCAAAATCTGACGCCCAGCCACATCACAAACTCGAATGATAGGGGTGCCCCAGACTCGCCAGCACTGATTCAGCTGCATGGACTCCCCTGTATTGTGCCTCTTCAAAAATAGAAAAACCACTGAGATCGGAGTGGCCGAAGAAAATGTTCCCAATGGGACGCGATGTGTTTTGGCGCTGGCCGCCCCACAGAAAACCCACGCGGGGTTGAATCATTCCGTGCCCCCACACCATAACGTCAATATTGCGCACGTGTGGCCGGATGTCCGGATGGGCACGAGTGAGGTCCTTGAGGATAAGGTCCACCCAGGTCTCCCAAGATTGCTGATAGGCCCATTGCCTGTTCACGTGAGTATCTCCGGAGGGGAAGGGCCGATAGTAAGTCCAAACAGATGCCCTTCTGTCCTGAGATAAACTCTGGTGAGTGGCTGAGACATATCCCAAAGATTCACTGCCATATAAAACATTGTCCCACGCGGGGGCCGCTCCCGTCCCGCTCGGCGGATTCTCAACAGTCAAGTTCGCGACCATCCAAGGTGAATACTGGAAAGCCGCCGCCAGATCAGAAGATCGCTGTTGTTTTAAGGCCGGCACCGTTCTCTCAGCCACAAAATGCGGCAGGCAAACGATAGCAGCACGCCCATGAGTCCTGGTCGCCTTGCCTGTGCGCGCGTCAAGATAGTCAACGCTGACGCCAGAAGAATTCTGATCGACGTTGAAAGCGAGAGAGGACGGCCTTAGGTGGTCC
>JANPGH010000081.1:0-11677 GCA_031423795.1 Elusimicrobiota bacterium
AAAACGATCGCAAATTGCGGCGCATTGTCGCGGAAATGCGCACCCTCTCGCTCAAGGTCGTCCAAGCACAGCTCAAAGCCGCGGCCGATTAACCTACCGATCTGGTCAGCGGCCTACTTCAGATGAGCGCGCTGTTACAAAAAGGTGGAGCAATGGAGCTTGATTTCTTCACGCTCGGCTGCATATACTGGAGTCCATGGACGATTTAGAGCGCGCTTACGCCCTCGTTCCCGGACGGTTCAGCGATCGCTTCGTAGCTTACCTGGTCGACACCGTTCCCTTTAGCGTCGGCGCGGTCGCGAGCGTCTGGATTTGGGGCGGGCCGATGCAGCGCGTATTAGATGAGCGCAGCCTTTACGCGATCGGCTTGATTTGGACTGCGCTCGCGGTTCTGTGGCAGTTCGTTGGCAACCTCTACGGGGCGACGGTCGGTAAGTCGTTGATGGGCTTGCGCGTGGTCGTCGCGGCAGATGGGACCGGGCTGGGGCCGGGGCGCGCGATTTGGCGCGCGCTGACGTGGCTCGTGTTGAGCACTCCTGCCGCGAACTTCGGATTTTGGTTCGCCTTATTCCATCATCGGACTCGTACTCTGCATGATTTGGCTTCGGGAACTTGCGTGGTCGAGAGTGGACCCCGACGATCGAACGGAGCCTTGGCGTTCACTGTCGGCGCGTTGTCTGCAATCGGGCTGTTCACCTTGAATTATTGGATGAGCCTTTTGCGGCCGACGCCGCGGGACATCGATGCGGTCGTGCGTGCTGAACAGGGGTTGGGCGTGGTCGCCCAGATCCAAGAAGCCTACAAAGCCCGGCATGGGGTGTATGCGGCCACTGTGCAGGATCTGGCTCAAGCCAGCGGCGACATCGACGTATTTCGCCAAGGCATGCTCAAGGTATTCATGCCGTCACCCTTTATCTTAGAGGCCGGAAATCGCCGCTGGCAGGTCACGGCGGCGGCTAAAGACCGCCGGCACACGCGAGTCCGAACCTCCGGGCCCTAGGGCCGCCGGGACGCGCGCGGACGACGGCCAACGACCACGTACCGAATTCGCGCCAGGAATCGATCTGCTGTCGCTGACGCGCGCAGTCCTCGAAGTGGATGCGCTCTTTCGAGCGCAGCACGACGAAGCGCCGGGTCGCCGGCGCAGGGGCGGATTTAAGATGATTATCGTTGCCAAATCGCTCTTTCAACTGCGGATCGCGCATCGCGTAATGGAATTCGCCTTCGAACATCACCAGTTTATCGACTGGGTGGTGCGCGTAAAACGGGAGGCCCTGTAAATAGAAACCATAGGTCCAAAGCGAGTCTTCCGCTTGGATTTCGTTGCGGACCACCGTGCCGATATCGCGCGCGCTAATCAAAGGCGAGACGTAACGCAACCCACAAAAAAGAAAAATTCCGGCGCACAGGCCAGCGAGTGAGAGCGCTACCTCTGCGTGTTTTAACGAAGGCGCGGCGATTTGAGCAATTCCTAATACCAGGAAGAAGGCGATAGCGAGTAAAATGACGGGCGCTAATGCGTCCAAGGGTAAGCCTGGAGGTGGCCACCAAGAGGGCGGCAGCCGGCCCGAGGCTAGGGTCGCGGTTGCGAGGGCACCGCCAGCGAGTAGCATCATTCCGAGGGTGCGCGAAAATCGCTGCGCCCAGAAGGGTAGGCCTTGATCGAGGGCGACCGCGGCGAGCAAGGCGGCGTGCGGGACGACCGGTAACACGTACGTCGCTAATTTCGAATGCGATGTGGAAAAAAACACG
This sequence comes from Elusimicrobiota bacterium, assembly GCA_031423795.1. Taxonomy (GTDB): domain Bacteria; phylum Elusimicrobiota; class Elusimicrobia; order UBA1565; family UBA9628; genus GWA2-66-18. Next base: position 1,753 of record JANPGH010000081.1, read on the forward strand.
GCGACGCCGAGAGTCCAAAACGACAATGCCGGTCCGCGGTAATCGGTGCCGAAAGGTTGGCGTATGCTCCGCCACAGTCCCGCGAGAAACGCCGACGTCCAAGGCATGAGGCCCGCGGGCAACACCGCCAGATAAAACCACCACGGGGCGCCTCGGTTGTATTTCGGGGTCAGGTAGCGCTCGAAATGTTGCTCGATGAAAAAAACATGCAGGAAATCAGGACGGCGGCCCTGCATGGCGGCAAACCATGGTGCCGCAATGAGGGTCGCGAGCGCGACCCCGAGTGGTGATATAAGCCGACGGGCACCTTTGCGCAAAGGCGGATACAACGCGCAAAGTCCCAGCACCCAGAGCCCGGGTAGGAGAAGCGCAATCAAGCCCTTGCTCAGGAACGCCAGGGCGGCAGCGACCCAGGTGGCTGGGGCCGCCCAGCGGGCGTCGTCCGGCCGCGCCATCGCGCGCAGGGCCAACGCCGTCGCGTAAAGGAGAAAGACGCTGACGGGCATGTCGAGGGTCAGATTGTGCGTCAAAAACAGCCACAGTCCGGCCGTGGCCGTGGCCGCCGCAGCCGCGCGTCCGACCTGAACAGAATAAAGCCATGTTCCAAGCCATCCCACGCCGAGTATGCCGAGGCAGGAGAGAATCCACATCGGCAGTCGCGCCGCGGCTTCGTTGATTCCAAATATCCGATACGAGACGCCAGCGCTCCAATACCATAGCGGCGGCTTTTCGACGTAGGGAGTACCGTCGAGGGTCGGCAGCACCCAATCGCCGGACCGCAGCATTTCTGCCGGAATCTGGGCATACCGCGCGTCGTCAACCTCGATCAGTGGTGAGGTGAGTCCCAACAGAGGAACCGTCAGGGTTGCCACCAGCAGCCACAGTGGCAGGGAGGGTGAGGGCTTCATGGCGTCAGCACAATTTTCCCGAATTGCTGCCGTGCCTCGAGCAGCTCGTGGGCGGTCCGTGCTTGTTCCAAGGGCAGAGTCCGATCAACGACGGGACGCAACGTGCCGTCGCAAATCCGCTCCCAGACGGCATGCATCTCAACTAGGCTACCCATTTTCGCGCCGAGCAGCTCCAGCTGACGATCAAAGACGTAGCGCAAATCAATCGGCGCGATCGGACCTGCCGTGGCGCCGCAGGTCACGAGCCGACCCGAGCGGCGCAGGCATTTGAGGGCGTCGCCGATGATGTCGCCGCCGATATGTTCGAACGCGGCGTCGACCATCCCCCCCTGCGTGAGCCGACGCACCGTTTTAGGCAGGTCCTCCGGCGGGTAAAGTATCGTCATGTCGGCACCCAAGGTCTTCGCGCGCGACAGCTTTTCCACTGAGGTCGAAGTGGCGATCACGCGCGCACCTCGAGACTTGGCAATTTGAATCAAAGCTACTGCGACTCCCGCGCCTGCGCCGAGCACTAGAACAGTCTCTCCTGGCTTGATGTCGGCGAGCGTGACCAGCATGTGCCATGCGGTGAGGTATGTGAGTGGGGCTGCGGCGGCTTGCACGAAATCTAGGGTTTGCGGCATCGGGAGCAAATGTTTTGTGGGAACCGCGAGAAACTCCGCGTAGGCTCCAGGCCGCCCTCCGTAAGCGCCGATGATGCCGTAGTCAGGGCAGTCAGGCTCACGTCCCGCGCGACACGCCGCGCAGGCGCCACAACATCGTCCAGGGTGAACCGCGAAATGCGCTCCGGGGGCGATGTCAACGACCCCGGGCCCGAGGGCTGCCACCTCGCCGGCGGCGTCGCAGCCCAGAATAAACGGGAACTTGATTTTCGCCGCGGGTAGCCCGGCACGTATCCACAAATCCAAATGATTGACCGCGGTTGCGCGCACACGCAGGAGAATTTCGCCGGGGCCTGGAATCGGATCGGGGAGGACGGTGGATTCCAGGTTATCGGGTCCGCCGAACGCTTTTAGGACGACGGCCTTCATTGCGCCATCCTAGCAAACGCCATGCGGCTGCGTCAGGTGCCTTTGTTCAGCGCCCCTTGGAACGTCGCCGATAGTAGCGAGATCATCTCGTCCTTCTTGCGAATGACATCGGCCAGCTTCTGGCGTTCCTTCTCCCAATCCGAAAATCGGGCCAAGGTTGCGTCGCGCTCTTGGAGTGAACGACCGGTTTGTTCTGCCAAGGCGCTCATTTGGGCGCGGGCGTCATGGGTGAGACTCTCGGCCGCCGTGCGACGCTGGACTTCCGCGTCGAGGCGGCGCTGCATTTCCGCAAGAGCGGCTTCTGATGCCGCATCGGCAGTACGGCGGTCGGTCAATGCCAGGCGCACCTTGTCGGATTCGGCCACCAGCGCGCGCACTAATTCATCGCGTTCCACACCGAGGAGTCGTATGCGCTCGTCGCGGTCGGACACGGAGCGTTCCAAGTCCGTCAATCGCGCCTTCATCTTCTCAATCTCGCCGAACTCCTCGTTCGTGCGCGCATCGGCGGCGCGGGTCCGGGCGCGCTCCTCCTCCAGTTCGCCGGTCAACTTGACCAGTGCTTCACCCATTGAGCGTTCAACGTCGCGGCGCTCGTTGATAAAGCGCGTCAACGCCTCTTGGCGGTCGCGGGCGATTTGAACCAGCTCGTATTTTTCCGCCTCGAGCGCCTTAATCACCTCGTCCTTGGCCTTGGGTGTGGCACTCAGTATCGAAAGCACGCGGTCAAGGCCCTTCAAAGCGGAGTCATGGCCACTGGCAACCAAGGCTTGGGCGTTTGTCAATTCGGAGAGTCGCGTGGCGAGCTCGGAAATTTGCCGCGCCATTTCGGCTTCGCGTGCGACGCGGTCCTTGGCCTGTTCATCGCGCATCGCCCGCGCCTGGTTTTCCCAATGCCGGGCCAACTCCGAGCGTTCGCGCGAGGCAGTTTCGATCCGTTCATTGAGCGACAGGCGTTCGGCATCGTGGGCGCGGCGCCACTCCTCCATGGTCCGCGCCATGCGGCCGGTGAACTCGTCGAAGCGTCGGCCGACGCTTTCCTCGAATGCTTTTTCGTTGTCGGGAAGTCGTTGGGTAAGTCCCTTCACCTGGGGGACCAACGTCGAGAGCTCGCGAACGTCGACCCGCCAACGCGCGATCCCGTCGAGAGATTCTTTGAGCGCGCTGCGAAAAGCCGCGAGTTCCGCGGCGAGAGCCTCGCCGACGGGAGAGTCCCCCCGCGTCGATACAGCCTGCGTGAGGACTTGCGAAAGGGTTGCCGTCATACCGTCCAAGCGCTTTTCGAGGGCTTCAATGCGGCCGCGGGCGTGCGAGCGGGATTCGTCACCTTCGCGCTCGGCTTTTTCGCGGCGTATTTGGTCGTTCAGGGATTTGAGATGCGACTCGACTTCGGACCGTAGCCCCTCTTGCTGGGCCAGCACGTTTTGGGCGCTCACTGTGCGTTCCCGTTCGCGGGCGAGTTCGCCCTCCAATGTCTCGATCCGGCGCTGAAAAAAATCCAGCATCGAGGCGGCGTCAGGCGACGGCGTTGGCGCGCGGGGAGTCAACCAGTCCGCGCGGGGCGGAACAGGCGGAATCGGCGGTGGTGTGGGGTCCTGTGGGTCCATTCTTCGTCGTGATTGTAATGGACCCGTGTTACAAAAACAAGGCAGGACAAGTGAGGCGGCTTGGCCCCCTCTTTAGGGAACCGACATCAAAGACGCACCGTGGTCTGTTTGCGGGTTTTCGGGGTCCAGCGTCTTTTTCTTGTCAACGGCGAAAAAATAACGATATTGCCCGGGGTTGAGATAAATTCTGACGGACCAGACGTCGCCATCATCCCGGGTCATTTCCTTGCGTCCGCCGTGCACGATAAAGGCTCCAACGAGAAAAACCTTGCGGGCGTTTGGCGCCGTGATCTTGAAAACGACGGGAGCCGCCTTCTGCTTGGCGCCGGCCGCCGCGGCGATCGGAAAAGGGCTCGACGGCGCGCTGCCGGCGGAGGCCAGAGACGGAGGCGAATGGGGCTTCGGTGACTCAGTCAGCATCGACGGCTTGGGCGGCCGCGGGGTCGCCGCGCCTGCGGCGGTTTTGATCGTGTCCGGCCTGCTCGAGGCCTTGGCAGACTCCGGTTTCGCAGCCGGCAGCGATTCCGGTGGTTTTGCCTCGGGTTCGGGAGGTTTCGCCGCCACGGTGACCGTGGAAGCGATCGGTGCGGCGGCCACGGTGGGCGCAGCGGATTTGACGGTCTGGTGGCGATGCGTAAACGGCACCGCCGCAAGCGGGGTTTCCAAATAATGGTAGACCTTAGCGGCGACAGCACCGCTGAAGACGATCACAAAGATCGAGTCCAATACCAGTAGCATCGCCCAAAGGCGATGCGATCCTGTCGGCGCAGGAATTTGCGCGGGCGTGTCTTGGGCAGCGGTGTCAAATGAGTCCACCGGATCCGGCGAGTCTTTATGGCGCAAGCCGAAGAGATCAATCATCAATTGAATTTTACCCTTGGAGATAGGGCGGCGTCAACGCGTTCCTCATTGATAACGTGCGAGGACCGCGTCCCACAGTCCGCGCGCTTTCAGAAGCTCTTCGACGATTTCTCGGAACGCCCCTTCCCCCCCACGCGCTTTCGTCACCCAATGGGAGTCGGCCTTCACCTCCGGGCGCGCATTCGCGGGGGCCGCGGCCATCCCCGCGCGCTTGAGCACGGCGATGTCGGGGAGGTCGTCGCCGATATAAAGAACCTCGTCGGGTTTCGCGTTTTCGGCCTGGAGCACTTCTTTGAAAACCGCAGCCTTGTCGAGCCGGTGCTGATAGATATGCTTCACCTTCAGTATTTTCAGCCGCGCCTCGGTTCCTTTCGAAATTCGGCCGCTGATCACGCCAGTTGTCAGTCCGGATTCGGCCAGCCACGCCATGGCGATCGAGTCGGTCGAATGAATTCCCTTAAATTCGACCAATTCATTTTCGGTGTCGACAAAGTGGTAAATGAGGCCGCTTGTCAGCACTCCGTCGACGTCGGTGAGGACGATACGAATTTTCCGCAGGCGCTGCCGCCGCGCGGCGGTCGAGAGTTTCAACGAGCCGCCGGAGCGGCGTCACTCAGCGCGTTGCCCAGCGCTCGCAGGCCGTCAAGAGCGCGGTCTCCGAGATCCAGGCGCAAGACCTTCTGTCCGGCCGCCAGTGTTGCGTCGGCGTCGCCTCGGGCTTGGGCCCGGCACAAGGTGGAGAAGGTGAACTCCTTGCGCGGAATGGGCAACACGGTCTTTCCGGAATCGAAAAGGATGACAAAGGCGCCGGAGGTCGGCCCTCCCTTATAAAGCTGCCCCGTGGAATGGAGGTATCGCGGACCCCAAGACACGGTCACGGGCGCGCCAGCTCGCTTTTGAATCATCCGCCGAAATTCGTCCAATGCACGGCGGCTCTCATCGGTATCCGCAAGGTAAGCGAGTATGGAGACGTAATCGCCTGCGGCGATCCGCTTAAGATGCGCCGACAACACTTCCCGTAGCGGGCGATCCTGGCCGGCGTCGGCTTTCAGGGAGGCGATCAGGGCTGTGTCTGCGAAAGCGGAGAGTCCACCGGCGCGAAAATCCGCCTTTTCTGCGGGGAGCCGGCCGTCATGAAGATTCTCCAGCAGGGCTTTGGTTTGGTCCTTGGCGGATTGGACATCCGGTTGGTCGAAGGGATTGACTCCCATCAGGAATCCCGCGGTCGCCGTGGCGACTTCCCATAGGAAAAATTGCGCACCAAGATCGTCCTCGTCTTCCAACACTAAGCGTACGACAGGATGGCCCGCGGCCTCGAGTTCGGCGAGTCCCCGGTCGACCGTCGCATCAAGACGATTTTTCAAGCCGACGCGCACGAAAAGTCGGTCGCGGCCGTATCCGGAGGGCGCGCCTACGGGTTCGCCCAGAATCGGAAGAATGCCTTTGCCTTCCTTTCCCGTGGATTCGGCGATCAGTTGCTCGATCCAGAGTCCCAGGGTCTCGAGGCGCGGATCCATGATCAACGTGAGTTTGTTACGTCCGTCGCGCGCGTGTCCACCCAAGGCGGCGCCAAGTCTCAGTCCCGGATTATCTCGCGTGAGCGCGCGAGGCGAGCAGGCTTTAGCCACGGCGCGGGCACGTTCCAGCAGCGCGGTAACATTGGCGCCGCCGATCGCCGCGGGGACGAGTCCAAACATAGTGAGCGCCGAGAACCTGCCGCCGACATCGCTCGGGTTAAGGAACGTTTTTCTGAAGCCGGACTTTTGAGCCAATTTTTCGAGGGAGGTTCCGGGATCGGTGATCGCCGCAAACTGGCGGCCGGCCTTAGCACCCCGTCGCTTCACGACGATATCCCAAAAAAACTCGAAAAGGCAATTGGGTTCGATTGTCGACCCCGATTTGCTGGAGACGAGAAAAAGCGTTTTGTCGAGGTCGATGTCTGAGACGAGAGCGTTGATCGCGTCAGGGTGGGTTGTGTCGAGGACGTGCAATTGCGGCCGTCCGGGTGCTAGCGCCAATGTGCGTCGCAGAGTTTCAACGCAAAGGCTTGATCCACCCATGCCGAGGACCACCGCATGGGCAAAACCTTCGGCGGCGATTTCATCGGCGAAGGCTCGCACGGCGCCAAGGCCCAGCGCCGATGATTCCGGCGCGGTGAGCCAGCCGAGGGCATGCTTAATGATTTTCTGATGTCCGGCGTCGTCCTTCCAAAGCGCCACATCTTTGGCCCAGAGGCGTTCGCTAAAGCGATGTTTCTCGAGATCGGCGAGGCTCGCGTCGACGCAGGCGTTCTCTGCGTCGAGTAAGGCTTTCTTGGCGACGAGTTTTCCCATCAACGTTTCAAAGGATTTCTCGAAGGATCGCAGGCCTTCCGCTTCCAGCGTGGTCATGACGGCCGCCACGTCGACGCCGTGCTTGGCCAGGTCATTCCATTGCGTTCGGGCCTCATCGACTCGTTCTTCGAGGCTGAAACGGCCTGATCCGTGATCGCGGTAGGCATCGACGGTGGCCGGCGGCATCGTGTTGACCGTGTCGTTGCCGATCAATTCCTCGACATAGAGGACATCTCGATAGGCGGGATTCTTCGTTCCGGTCGAAGCCCAGAGCAAGCGCTGGGCCTGAGCTCCTTTCGCCGCGAGTGCTGCGAAACGAGGAGAGGAGAAGACGAATTTCCCGTGTTGGTAGGCGAGCTTGGCATTAGCGATGGCGGCTTTGCCCAACAGCTGCTTGGCCCCAGGTTCCGGGCGCTTTTCAAGAATGGCGTCGATTGCGCTGTCGACCCGGCTCACGAAGAAACTGGCGACCGATGCGATCTTCGAAAGATTCTTGCCCGCCGCGGCCCGACGCTCCAGGCCCCGGAGATACGCTTCCACGACGGCCGCATAACGCTCTTGGGAAAAAAGTAAGGTGACGTTGACCGAAATCCCTTCGGCGGTGAGCTCCTCGAACGCGAGCACGCCTTCCACCGTGCCTGGGACCTTGATCATTAAATTGGGGCGATCAACCAAGGCACTCAGACGCTTGGCTTCCGCGACGGTTCCTGCAGGGTCGCGCGCGAGCGAGGGCGCGACTTCCAGGCTGACAAATCCGTCGTGACCCGCGGATTCTACATAGAGCGCGCGGAATTCGTCGCAAGCAGCCTGAATATCCGAAACGGCGAGCTTCTCAAAAAGCTCCGCCGGCGCCATTCCCGGCTTCGCGTGACGGCGTATCGCGTCATCGTAATCAGCGGACCCGCCGATGGCTTTTTCGAAAATCGTCGGGTTCGAGGTCACTCCGCGCACGCCGTCCTCCTCAATCAGACGGCGGAGTTGGCCCGAGGCGATGAGCGAGCGGCTGACATAATCGTACCAGACCGAGACACCGAAACGGTGTAAGTCGCGAAGAGGGTTTTTGTGGGTCATGATGTCGACTCCTTATTTCGAATAAGCGCGTTCGATGGCGATTACCTTATCTTTGCGGCGCTGATGGCGTTCGGCGCCGGTGAATTTAGCCGCCAGCCAGACTTTCACGATTTCGAGTGCCAGTTCGCTGCCGATCACGCGCCCGCCCAGGCAGAGAATGTTGACGTCATCATCTTCGACGCCTTGGTGAGCAGAAAAAGTGTCGTGGCAAAGCCCGGCGCGAGCGCCGGGCACCTTGTTTGCGGCGACAGTCGCGCCGACACCCGACCCGCAGACGACGATACCGCGTTGGGCCTTTCCGCGGACCACCGCTTCGGACGCGGCGCGGGCGTAGTCCGGATAATCGGCGGGAACCGAGCCGTCATCGACACCCAAGTTGAGGACGGTGTGGCCCTGTTTTTCGAGCCACTGGTGGAGGAAAGATTTGAGTGGGAATCCTGCGTGGTCGCAGGCGAGAGCGATGTTCATGGGGATATTCTACAACAAGCGGAGGCTCGTCGCGATTAAAGGCCGGCGGCGGCTTTTTCGGCCGCAAGGCGCGGAGCCACAAGCCGCCATCCGCGGCCGAGTCGGCGGAGCACCGTTGCCTTGAAACGCGCATCGCGGAACAAGCTTCCATGAAGAGCAAGCGGCACGGGTCGGGGAAAATTCGAATTCTTCGTCGCCGCTCGCACCAAGGCCGCCAAGTGGGCGGCGGCTTCGCGACGCAGACCTGGACATTTTTCGAGCACGCGCGGCGCCAGCGACGCGATCGCCCGAATCGGATTCTCGCTGTGGGTGAGATCGAGCGGGTGCGGCAAGCGTAGTGTCCGGCGCAATCGCGCGTCTCCCGCGGCCTGGCGTCCCAGCCAATATCCGGAGCCTTCGTCACCGAAAAATGGCCCTAGTCCCCCCTCCCGCCGAGACTTTCCGTCGGCGTCGCGGGCGTATGCGAGGGAACCGGTGCTGGCGACCAGCACGACGCCGGGCCCCGCGCCGAATGCGGCGAGATGCGCGATTTCAAAATCAGGACGGACATCGACGTGGGCCGCTAATGCGGACAATCGGCGGCGCAGCGTCTTACGGTCCTGCGCTCCACCCAGTCGAGTGCCCCCGACCGTCATCGCGTCGACGCGCATGACGCCTTTGGCGCGCAGGACTTTGCGCAAGGCGGCCTCAAGTTGGCGCCAATTGGTGGCGGGAGCTCGGCTCGTCCAGATTTCCCGGCCGTCCCGAGCCATGCAGACCCGCAGCCACGTCGCCCCGAGATCTACGCCAAGGCGCGTCGTCATGGTTCTTCGGCGGGCGCCGCTTGCTTGTGCTCCTCGGCGAGTATTCCGATCAAAGAATTTTGCAGGGCGCGGCTCCAATAGATCGAGTCACCATGTCCGTCAAAGGAGCGCTTCGGATCGGACAAGACGCGAATCAAGTCTTGGACCAGTTTGCGCCGGGTCGCGAAGCTGTCGTCCAAACGGACACGAATTTCCGGCGTCTGGCCCGGGAGAGCGGGCATCGCGCGAACTTCGACGGCGCCAATCGAAATGACCGTCTTGGGGCGGACCACATATTTCGACTGACGCAGGATCTCCGTCGGGAAAGTGACTTGGTAGCGCCGTCCTCCGATGGTTACGGACATATCATGTTGATAGGAGCCGAAAATCGAGCGGGTGCGCGCTAACCGGTAAGTTCCGGGCTTGATAAGGAAGAAGGCGCTTTCACCTCCGACCACCGGGAGGCGGTAGACCCGGGATTTGCCGCCATCGATCTCGAAATTAATCGCAGCCGCGCCGTCGTGAGTCTCGCCGCTGGGAAGTATCATCCGACCCGAAATCAACATTCCGGACATCGTGTCTTCAGGAGGCGCATCGCGCGACGGCACGGTGCCTCGGCAGGCTGCCGTCGTTGCTACCAGCGCCGCCACGAATGCCATCGCGATGAATTTCATCGCTGAAGGATACCCGATCCCCGATGCCGGCGCAAGCGTCGGGAGCGTTTAACAGCCCTGACGAATCGGCAACGCGCAACTCCGTCGGGAGGCGGCCGGTCGCTTCCGGCGACCCGTCCTTGCGCGGACGAAGTGGACGGACAAAATCGTTGCGCCCCCGAACGCCGCCGCGTAGCGGCGAACTATTGGGCTA
>JANPGH010000082.1:0-26199 GCA_031423795.1 Elusimicrobiota bacterium
TTGTAGAGCGGACCAACGCGTGGCTCCAGAACTTCCGCCGCCTCGTCGTTCGCTACGAGCGATCCGCGTTGATCTTCCTGGGTTTGATTCATATGGCCTGCGCGCTCATCGCGCTCAAGCGGGTTGTTGGATGACTTCTAAGAGTCTTATGTCCTATTTTGCGACCGATGAAGGCCCGGCAAAAATAAGGCCAAATGACCCAGCCGGACTGGGCCTAATAGGCTCTGGCGTGTTTCGTGGGACACTTCTACACTTTCCCTATGCAGTCCAGAACCGCAATCCAGGCTTTGCTCGTCAGCGCACTGCTGATCGCTCCTGCAGCCGTTTCTTGGTCGCAGGTGGTCAGGCCGGCGGGCGGAATTGTGGCGCCGGTCGGACGGATGGCCTCAACGCTTCCGTCTTCGTTGCAGAGCTTACCCCCGGGGAACCTGCTTCAAAGCCCTCCACTAGGCGCAATGAAACTGGGATTGGCCGCCGCGCCAAATGCGGCGCCTGTCGGATTGTTTCCATCGGCTCAGACGCCTCGAGAAAATTTATTGGGCGCCGCCCCATTCGAGGACCAGCAATCTCTCTTAGTCTCGCCGGTCCCCACCGATGATCTCCCAAATGGAGCCGGGGCTGCGCTCTCTAGCCGCGGCACACTCGAAGCCATGGGCCAGGCGGTTGCAAAAGCTCCCGAACAGCTCCCCGATTTTATCGATGGTTCAAGAAGTCTCGCCTCATTCATTGCCGGACCGGAACCGGATGAAGCCCTAACAAAGCAGATGCCTGCTCCGGGAACGCATTTTTTCGGCGGAGAATTGGCTCCACCGCGCCGGAATACATTCCGCCAAGCAACCGCCCCCCTTAAAGCGATCGACTTATCCCCGGTGACCCCGAATTTTCTCAGCTCGCTGACCGTGCCGAGCATGAATACGCGCATTCAGCAGGCGACCGAGGCTTTGCTCAAAAAGCTGAAGCTATATAAGGCGGACTTGCGTATAATTATCAGCGTAATCGCCGACTTCTCCCGATCTTTACTGCCGCTCGACTTCGTTGCTGTTCCTTAAAGACGCCAATTCAGGGCGATCGTGATCATTTGGCCGCGAATCTCGAAATTCGTGCCGAAAATCTTCCAGGGGTTGGACAAGCTGACCGTTTCCGACCAGAGGAACCGATAGGATCCATCGAGCGAAAAGCCGGGTCCCAGGATCAATTCCAGGCCGGCCCCCGCATGCGGCCCAAACAGGCGCGACTTACGGTAAGGGCCGTCGGCGCGGGTCGGATACCAGCCGCCCCCAAACAGTAAGTAAGGAGAACAACTTGCGTTCGGGGCGAAAAAACCGATGAGTGTGGCTTGAATGGGTGTTGTGTGGACGGTGACGCCGTTGGATTGGTAGCGGACGTAATCCATCGAACCTTCCAGCACGTAGGCCGAATCCATGTGTAGCCGGAGCTGACCGCCCGGCGCCCAACGCCCGTGATCGGCGTCCTCCGGATTAAAAAACGTCATACGCGGGCCGATCGAAGTCGTGCCGTGCTGGGTCATTCCGGTGTCGCCCCCAGAGTATGCCGCCGCGCGTGCCGACGCCCCCGCCACCAAAAGAACCACCGTAGCCAAAAATCGCATGAGTCACTCTACTATATGCGGCGCGCGTCCGCTGGGACGCGGAAGGGCCCAGCAGTCAGGGCTCAAGCAGTCTGGGTCAAAGGTCCCATGCGCGTTATTTCCGTCTATGTTATCATCTCACTGCGTATCGCTAATGACCTTTTAAAATTTTATCAAAGTAAAATTGGTATGAAATTTAAGTATCGATTTAGTGCCGCTTTTTGCAAGGCCTGTACTGCTGTTTTAACGTCGGCTTCATTAATTTTAGCCATTCCTGGGCAGGAAGCCTTTGCGGCATTGAGCAGTAAGCCGGTAGTTCCCACATCCCATCCCGCGCATCCGGGACCACCGGTTAGACTGCACCTCCCCGGCGCGGGAGAGGGGCAGCAAATTTCAGTGTCGCCAGGGGTTTTAAACCCTGGCGATTTTATTTATCAAGGCGGCGCCGCAGGATCGGCCGAGCTCAAGCCCCTCGCGCCGCCAGTCAATGGCGTAAGTACCACACACGAAGCACAGACTGGGGCAACCGCCAACGCGGATTTAGTCCCAGAAACGGCCGCCCTAGGCCCTCAAGGCCTCGGTCATGTCAACGGCGCCACTACCGGCTTTGTTCCCGGCTTAACTCATGCGGCAGATCCGGTCATCCGAGAGATTGCGGCTCTTCGGGCGGCAATCGAGAGGACTCCCATCGATGAAGTCCTGACGTTGGGGGATATGCGTTGGCTTTCTCGCCACCTCAGCCACCTTCCGAAGTCTAGGCCATTCCTCTTTAATTGGTTGCTTAAGCCCGAGGAAGGGTACGCTCCCATCGCACTTCACCAGCGGGTGACGACACTCAAGCTCCGAGCGCGTATTGCGAGTGTCGTGCGCAGGGGCGAACGACGCATACCGGAATTACAGGAAGCTCTCCGGAAAGAGGCTGCGACGCAACGTGAGGTCAATGAACTAACGACGGCCGTGTTTAAGAAAGCCGGATCAGACGTTGTGGACCAGGAACTTCCTCGCCGCTTGACCGCAAAAAGTACAGAGCTCAAAAACAGGCAGCAGGCCGTTCTGGAAGCCCGCCTCGCGCTCCAACAGCAGGTTCTCGAAGGTTCCCTCGCTCAAATCCAAGAGCTAAAGTCCGATAAAGGCCACGAGTGGAGACAGCAGACTCTCGAACAGACGCGGCGCGCACGCGTGGAGACGGCCCAACATTTCACTGCCATTTACGACGGGGCTGAAACGGCCGCCATTCAACAGGCACTTCTCCTCCATAATCGAAATCATACTTATCAGGAAGAGATAGTAGCCAAGGGCGGCATTGATGCCCAATTGGATCGCTTGTCGGCAGATATCAGGGCTGACGTGGAAGGCCGGTTATTACGCAAAGGTATGACGCCATCCGTGAAGTCCACCACCTATGAACTTTTGATGAAAGCCTTGCAGGCGGTCTTCGCTGCCGGCATCGTTTGGTCGCTTAGCGTTTCGTGGCTAGTCGCGGTTCCAGTGGCAGTTGTCAACTACTACACCAGTTGGCCAGTGATGCAAAAGATCGTCACCACCATCCTCCGTTCGACGACCGATCCGGAAGGACACCGGATGCTGACGATGGCCGAGCTTAAAGCAACCGTGGATGAGCACGTTCGCCGGACTGGGGTCCCGTATACCCTCGCGATCCTCGCTCCCAAATACTCCGGAAACGTGGAGCAATTCGCGGATTGGGAAAATTACGTCCGCAAAGATATTCAGAACTTGAGGCACACCCTGGCGTTTCTTGGCCCCAATTTCCGCGTCGTTTTTATTTGCGCGTCAAATACCAGCAATAAAAATGACGTCGCAGCCGGCGATCGCATTGCGGCGCATGAGTTGTCTCGAATAAACGCTCTGAACGCCGAATTCGGCCCCAGCCACGGCGGTCAAATATCGTTTCTGTATCTGCGACGCGTTACGTGGTTCAATAAAGTCGGCAATATATTGGCCGCGATGAATTTGATCGCCGATGGGCGGACTTTATGGCCTGGCTATTCCAATGAATTGATCTTGGGTGACGATGTCGCGCCAAAAGGACCCATCTATAATATGCTCGGAGGACCAATACTTGAAATGTTTGGCGGTCCCGGGCGAGTACAAATTCGCAATGGTAGCGAGGCGCTGCGGCCCGCGACGAACGAAGAGGACTTGCGTCAGGCGATAATGGACGGCGAGCAGCTGGTCTTCGACCCCGCCCTACCCCCCCCCTTTACCTTGGTCCATGACGATAAGAACCATATCGAGTCAGGCACCGTCGAAAAAATGCTCCGGATGTTGGAGCACCCGAACAACCAAGCGGTGATGATTGCGACGCCGAACATTGAGATTACCGCGCCGACTGAATACGGCCGTCCAATCCAGTCGGTGACATTGATGGCGGAAACGATGGCACGCGCGGCCAATAATTGGAGCGAAGGTCGCGCGATGAACTGGATTTACGATAACGCGGCACCTTTTTACGGGAAAGGCATGGTCCGAACAGCCGATTGGGTACGGGTCATGGGGCGTAATCGAACATTGTCGGCAAGATACGCGAAGCTCTCCCACGACTGGATTGAAAGCGTTCTCATTTGGACCGAAGCCATGATGGGTTCGACTCTCGAAATTCGACATAAATCACTGTCCGCGCATGAGGTTCTCGTCCATGTGCGCCGAGGCCGGACGACCGAGCTTTACCAGGTAGTCCAGGAAGGCGCCGACGCGCAATTGCTCCAATATGAGGGCGGGGATTTCGTCCCAGTGCGAACTTTTGAAAACGTCCTTCCCGACCAGCGTCCGCTTCGAGAGTTCATCGATGCCGATTTGAGCCATTTTCTTGGAGACAACGCGGTCATCGGTGAACGGGACCTTCTCTCCTGGTTTGCCCGGCTGAAAAGAGATCGGCGGTGGATGAACGGCGACCTCCACATGATCAAAACTTTCGTTCAGTATATAGACGCTGTTTTCGCCCGCGCCAGGTTTCACCTCTACAAAAGTCTTCGCCCCCGCTTTCAGGGAAATATCGCCTTGGCGGCCTCGATTGTGCTTTTGCAGATGGCCGCGATCACGGGTTTAGCCGCAGCGCATTCCTCGGCAGCGATTCAAGTCTTAATGGTTCTCACGTTGATGGGCGTGATCGGGGTCGATAAATTCCTGGTGCCATTTTTCTATCTAAAAAATCAGCTGACCCAAGCGCGTGCGGTCGGAGAGAGACTGGGGCTAAAAAAACTGCTGCCCCTGTGCTATGCCACGTTGAACGAAGGGCTTGCTATCACCACTTACAGCACCTTGTCGGCGTTGAACAACATTATCACGGGATCGGTCGATCCCATCAGAATATTGCGCGCCGATAGAAACGGGGTCACGGTCCCCTGGACCGAGGTTACCAACAAAGGAAATAGCGACAATTCCGCCTTGGCGAACGCCGAAACCCAAGGGATATCGCTGGAAGAGCATTACCGCGCCTTCAAACTCAATGTCGCGATCGGTCTGGGGATTTTTTTGGTTTCTCTTCCGCTGATCGCCTTCCACCTGGTTCCCGTGTCCATTTTGCTGCCGACCGGGCTGGGAGTGCTTTTACTCAGTTTTGTGGCCGGCCCCGCGGCTATGTACATGGCCGCAATTCCACATAAAAAAATCTTTCAATATTATCCGTTGGTTGCCGCCTTGGTGCTCGGATTTGGGTACTGGTGGGGGACTATGTTTGATCAAGTTCCGGTGGTTCTAACCAGCGAGGTCACCGTGCCGTTCGGCGCCGGCGCCGGACCCGTACCGAAGATCGTAAACCTCAACTTCGCGAGCGCTCTGTATGCGTTCGTCGCGGCGTTCTTCACGGCCGAGGTGCTGACCTTGCCTTCGGTCCAGAAGCGTTGGAAGGATTGGCGTAATCGTAATTCCGTTATGTAAGGACGCGTCATGATCAAAAGACTGATCGTCGTCTTCATGTTGGTTGTGGGCCTTGATTGTGCAGCCAAGGCGCAACCGGATTGCCGCTCGGGCGTGAGTTTAGAATGCGCCTATATTAAAGCAGCGGGCCTCATGCGACAAACCGCGGACGCCTTCTCCCGGAAGGAAGTTCCTAAAGCCGAATGGAGCGTGATGCGCGTTCCCGGCAAGGACAAGGTCATTGAGGATGCAGTTGAGGTCTTCTACAATCAGGACCAGGTCGCCGTGCTCCACCCCTACAGCGGATATTTCCGTATGGTGTATGGTCCGAGTGCAGGTTGGGGAACCTCCATAGTGGTCTTGCCTATTTATTGGGGCATGAAAAGGGAGAAGCCCGAGTTTTATCAAGGCGCGAACGCTCCGGGTTTGACCGGGGAAGCGGTCCTGTCGAAAGATCCATCTCAGGGCATCGTCCTTAAGATCACGCAAGCCAAAGTCGGAGAATTGGCCGTGGAAGGAACGATCACGATCCATCCCCCAGGAAAGGATTGCAGCGGAGGCCGAAAGAATAATTGCATCCGGGCGGATGTGTTTATGAAGGTCATCAATCCCGACGCGCGTTTGGGCCAAGTAAACGCGCACGCCTTTAAGCCCGTTTTTCTATCTTCGATGCATATGGACGAGAACAATTGGGACTCCACAAAGGTCACCATTGGAGAAAACCAGTGGCCGTTCAATGTCGCCGCAGCGCAGGCCGATGCGCAGTTGAAAGAAATCGAGACTAGAGGTGGTAAGATTGCTAGCGAACGGAAATCGGTCCCGATATTTGACGCCCCAAATCCGACCAATAAAATGGTTTTAAATGGTGGTACCTCTAAGTGGAAGGCCAATGCTCCGAGCGTTTCCATTGATTTCACCGAAGTTATTCCGCCCGTCCAATTTTTTAGCAGAGCCGATATGACCCCAACCCGCGACGCGAACGACGACAATATGGGCGTCGGGTTCGGAACCAACCAAATTCTTCGTCAATGGAAATATGTGTTAGAGGTTTATAAGGAGCCGGGGCAGTAGCCCCAACGGCTCCGGACATGGTCTCTCCTTGATAAAACGACTTGTCCTTTTGTTCACGGCGTGCATGCTCGCTTCACATGCCGTCGGCGCCCAATCATCGCCACGCCCAGTGACCATCACCGTCTGGGCGATGAGCGCGGAAGGCAATCTCATTCGCCGCATGGCGGACAGGTTCGAAGCTGAAAATCCCGGGATTAAGGTCTTTACGCAGGCCATCCCCTGGGAGGCGGCCCACGAAAAGTTGGTTACCTCCGTCGTCGCTGACATGGCCCCGGATATAACCCAGATGGGAACGACCTGGATGCCGGAATTCCAGAAAATGGGCGTGCTGGCGCCGGTCGATCCTGAAACCGCCCGCGACCCGGTTTTCTCGCCCTCTCGGTTCTTCCCGGGGGCGCTCACGTCGACAATGTTCTCCGGACTACGCTACGGCATTCCTTGGTACGTGGACACGCGCGTCATCTATTATCGCCGCGATCTCGTTGCGGAGGCTGGCTACCCAAAATTTCCCTCCTCTTGGGAGCAATTCCACCGTCTCTGCGTCGAGCTCGTGCGCCGCAATAGTCGCCCCGGCCGACCGACCTTCGCCTTTACCTTGCCAAACAACGACTGGCAGGTGCTCCTGATGTTCCTCTGGCAAAACGGCGGAGAGATGTTTCCGCACGGCGCCAGTGGGGATGCCTTTGCCCCGGGCGGACTTGAAGGCGCGCTGTCTTATCTCAAGAGTTTTTTCGATGAGAAACTCTCTCCTAAAGATTCCGATCGTGACAACAATTCCGTCAATCTCCTCAGCCTTTTCGAAACTGGATACCTGCCAATTTTTATTTCCGGTCCGTGGATGATCTCGGAAATTCAGAAAAATATGCCGCAGATGGCCGGGAAGTGGGCCACGGCGACTTTGCCGGCCTCTCAGGCCTCGATTTCCTTCATCGGCGGCAGCAACCTAGTTCTTTTTAAGCAATCCCGGCATAAGGTCGAGGCATGGAAATTTATCCGGTTCATGAGCCTCCCCGAAAACCAGCTACGTTGGTATGAAATTTCAAAAGATCTTCCCGCGGTCAAGGCGGCTTGGAAAACCCCCGCCCTGGCTTCCGATCCCCTGCTGCTTCCTTTTAAGATTCAGCTGGAAAACGCCAAGTCCCCTCCCCCCATCGCGGAATGGGAAGAAGTCGCCGAAGTCTTAAGCCGCGTCATGGAACAAGTCCTGTACGGCCGCATCCCCGTCGGCGAGGCGCGACAGGCGTTCACGACGCAGATACGCCGCGTCTTGGATAAGCCCTCGGCCTCGCAAAGCGGCCTTTTCCGCTTACTCGTGACCATCGGCCTTGTCGTCGCGTCGATGATCCCGTTATTCTTGTATTTCGGCGGCGGGGTCAAATCAAAGGTCTCGGAAAAATTTCCGACCGTCCCGGTCTGGTTTCTTCTGCCGGCCATGTGCGTGCTGATCGTCTTTCTTTTCTTGCCAGTGCTGGCCACTTTTATCGCAAGCCTGACCAATTTAAATCTCTCCGGCCTCAACAATTTTCGGCTCGTCTCTTACATCGGGTTCGAGAATTATCTCCGCCTTTTTAAAGATCCGGTTTTTCGGATGAGCCTACGCAATACCCTCCTATTTGCCTGTTTAGGCGTCCCGCTCAATGTCGGGCTGTCATTATTTATGGCCTTGGTCCTGCGCCGTAAATTTCTGCGCTGGAAGCCATTTTTTCGCATCGCGTACTTTATTCCGGTGATCACGACCATGGTGGCGGTCGCAATGATATGGCGCTGGCTTTACAACCCGGTATACGGCTTGCTTAATATCGTCCTCGCGAAACTAAGCCTGGCTCCGCAAGCATGGCTGACCAATCCGCACCTGGCGCTGCCCTCGCTGATCTTGATGGCGCTGTGGAAAGGCTTCGGCTATAACACCATCATTTTTTTCGCAGCACTTCAGGCGATTCCGAATGCGCTCTACGAATCCATTGAAATCGACGGGGCCACTTCCTGGCAGCAGTTCCGGTATGTGACCTTGCCGATGCTGCGCCGAGCGATGTTCTTCGTCATCATCATGACGTCCATCGGCTACCTGCAGTTCTTCGCCGAGCCTTACATTATGACCGCCGGAGGCCCGCTCTACTCGACTATGTCTGTCGTGCTGTGGATGTATCTTCAAGGCTTCAAGTTCTATAACATCGGATACGCATCGGCGATGGCCTACGTCCTATTTTTGATCATTTTCCTGCTCACCTTTGTCCAGCGCAAGATACACGCAAGAATCGAGAGGACGATAGGATGAGCTACATTCGCCGGGTTAGCGCCACCCAGAAGATCGCCTTTTACGTATTTCTCATCACGTCCGTCACCATCACTCTTTTCCCATTCATTTGGATGCTTTCGACTTCCGTGAAAAGCCCCAACGAAATATTCACCCGCGCACCCACGATCATTCCGCGCCATTGGACATGGCAGCACTACTGGAACTTGTTCGCCGCTTTGGAGATGGCCAGGCACATGCTCAATAGCATCATTTATGCTTTCGGAACAACCGTAATTTCAGTGCTTTTCAACGCGATGGCGGCCTACGCGTTCGCGAAATTACGCTTCCCGGGGCGGGAGAAGCTGTTCACGTTGCTGCTGATGACAATGATGGTGCCGGGCCAGGTAACGATGATGCCGGTATTTTTGATTCTCAAATACATGCGGCTGCTCAATACTTTCACGGGGCTTATTCTGCCCGGAACCGCGGCGGTTTTCGCGATATTCATGCTCCGCCAATTCATGCTGGAAATCCCGGAAGAGATCTTGGAGGCGGCCCGGATGGACGGCTGCTCAGAAGCGGTCATCTTCTTTCGTATCATGCTTCCCTTGTGCCGGCCGATCATCGCGACCCTCATCATCTTTACCTTCATAGGCTCTTGGAACGAATTCCTTTGGCCGCTCATCATCATGCTCCGGGAAGACCGCTACACGCTGCCCGTGGCCCTAGCCAATCTTAACGGGCAATTCAACACCGACTGGGGCCTGCTGATGGCCGGCGCGGTCATCGTCGTCCTTCCGGCCATCGCGGTCTTTTTGTTGGCTCAAAAACACTATATCCAGGGCATCGCTGCTGGAGCTGTTAAGGAGTGAAATAGTAAATTATGCCGATGCTTTCCGAAATGGCCAATACCAACGAAACGGGGAAAATTTTAGAGGGGAAATACGGTTATTTTTCCGATGGCGGGGCATCTTATACGATCACGGATTGGCGCACTCCGCGCCCGTGGATCAACGTGCTCTCCAACGGCGAGTGGGGTGCCACCATCTCCCAGGCCGGAGGCGGTTATTCGTGGCTCGTGCATTCGATGCTTAACCGGGCGACGCGCTGGAATCAAGACATCCTGCGCGACAACACCGGCAAATTCCTCTTTTTGCGAGATGACGAGTCTGGAGACTCTTGGTCCGCGGCCCCACAGCCGTTGAAACCGGACTACGAAAGCTACCGCTGCGTCCACGGCCTGGGTTATACAACGTTCACCACCCGCTTCCAGGGTGTGGAGGTCGAGTGGACCCTCTTCGTCCCAGAAGGCTTCTCCGCCGAGGTCTGGAAAGTGCGCGTGACGAACCACTCCGGCCGAGCGCGCCGCCTGACGATGATGCCGTACTTTGAACTGCTCTTGGGCGCCTTCCCGGACTGGCATCGCGAGTTCCTCAATCTTTTCATCCGGACCCGCACCGAGGATTCCTCGCGCGCGCTGGTGGCCGACAACACCCTCTGGACCGCCCATATCCCCGCAGACCCGGGCTGGAATAAGGAGTGGCCCTATACCTTCTTCTTCGCCGGTGACGCCAAGCCCGCCGGCCTGACCTGCGACCGGGAGGAAGTATTCGGCTCCTACAACGATTGGAAGGAAGCCAAAGCTCTGCGCGCAGGCGCGAAGCTTTCCGGTCGCATGGGCGCCGGTTACGACCCGGTCATGTGCATGCAGTACGATCTTGCGTTGGCTGACGGAGAAAGCCGCGAGCTTTCTTGGATGATGGGCGCCCTGCCCAAGGAGCGTTTTAATGCCGGTTTTGCCCGCCACCTCAAGGCTTTGCACGGCGGAACGCAAGCGCTTCTCGATAAAACCCGCGCGCATTGGCGAGAACTTTGCGGCCGAGCAAAAGTCCAGACTCCGGACCCCGCCGTGGATGCGATGCTCAATTACTGGCTCAAATATCAGACCATCGCCGGGCGCCTATTGGGACGAACGGCCTACTATCAATGCGGCGGAGCCTTCGGTTTTCGCGATCAGCTCCAAGACAGCCAGATCTATTTGACCTTGGATCCCGCCAAAACCAAGGCCCAAATACTGATGCACGCGGCCCATCAAAAACGCGACGGCACGGTCGACCATTGGTGGCACCCGATCTCCGAAGAAGGCCGGTTGACGGATATCTCGGACGACCTGGTCTGGCTGCCCTTCGTGGTCTGCAACTATCTTCATGAAACGCAAGACGACGCCCTGCTCAAGACCAAGGCGCCCTATCTCGACGGCGGCGCGGGTTCTCTCTTCGATCATTGCCAAGCGTCCCTCGATAAGGCGCTCCAAAGGCTGAGCCGCCGGGGTCTGGCCCTCATCGGAGAGGGCGATTGGAATGACGGGCTCAACGGGGTGGGTGTGAAGTGGAAAGGGGAGTCCATTTGGCTTTCCCATTTCCTGGTGGGCGTGCTGCGCGATTTCGCCCTGGTCTGCCACCGCATGGGCAAGAAAAAGACGGCGGTGCGCTATGAGCGCGCGGCCGAGACCCTTAAAAAGGCCATCCTCAAGCACGCGCGCGAGGACGGATGGTTTATCCGCGCGACAAAAGACAATGGCGAGGTGCTGGGCTCGAAGAAATGCACGGAAGGCAAGATTTATCTAAACGCCCAAACCTGGGCCGTAATCCACGGCGTGGTCGAAGGCCCCGAGGCTGGGCGCATCCTGGACGCGGTCGAAGAATATTTATACAAGGACTATGGAATCCTCCTCTTCACCCCGGCTTATACAAAACAGGATAAAAGCATCGGATATCTGACGCGCTACGCTCCGGGCATCCGCGAAAACGGCGGCGTCTACACGCATGCGGCGACCTGGGCGATCTGGGCCCAAGCCGTCGCGGGCCGTACGGAAAAGGTCTACGACTCGTTCAAGCGCCTGTGCCCGCCGTTGCTGTCGAACGCAGCTCCCGAGCGTTATCGGGGCGAACCTTATGTCACGCCCGGCAATATCGAAGGCCCCGAATCTCCCAGGGAAGGGCAGGGAGCTTGGACTTGGTACACGGGGTCGTCCGGCTGGCTGTACAAGGCGGCGTGGGAGCACCTGTTGGGCGTGAGCGTCATTGACGGCAAATTGGTCGTCAAGCCGAATTTTCCCGCCCACTGGGACCGCGTGGTCGTCGAGCGTATCGTTCGCGGCCGGCGCAAGCGCATCACGATCGAAAAACCTATGGGCATTGTAACCAAGGACTATCGCGTGACCGTGGAGAATGCCTAATGCCCCGACTCGCCGTCCCGTCCGCCAAGCGCCGCGCGATCGCGGCAACCAAGCCGGAAATGAAGGACGGGGCGTTTATTTTGAAGGGGAAGGCCACGGTCCTCAATTCCGGGGAACTCCACTATTTCCGCATCGATCCGTCCTACTGGGATGAACGGCTCGATCAAGCGCGCCGGGCGGGACTCAATACGATTTCCACCTATATTCCTTGGCGCTGGCATGAGGCGCGCGAGGGCAAGTTTGATTTTTCCGGGCACACGCATCCGCGCCGGGACTTGATCACTTTCTTGCGCAAAGTCCGCGAACACGGGCTTTATTTCATCGCCCGGGTCGGACCAGTGTCAAATGGTGAGATGATGGGTGAAGGCCTTCCGGACTGGCTCTTGCGCGATTACCCGGAAACGTTTCTTCCGAAGAGCGGCACAGCCACTATCCATCATCAAAGTCCTCCCGCATATAATAATCCCCTTTTCCTGGAGAAAGTCGCGCGGTGGTACGAGCGTCTTCTCCCGTTGCTCACGTCCGAGCAATACCCGTCGGGCCCGATCGTCCTGTTCCAGCTCTGCAACGAAATCGGAATGATCAACTGGCTGGGCAAGATCGGCGATTACGCCGACTATTCCGAACGCGCGTACCGAGATTTTTTGAAGGCCCGCCACGGCACGGTCGCGCGCTTGAACGCCGCCTACGGAACAAAATATAAATCTTTCGCGGAGATGCGCCAACCGAAGAACCTTCTCGTGGAGGGCAACTTAAAGTCGCTGCTCGATTGGGGCGATTATTACAAGGAGTACTACGCCGCCTACTTCGCCAAGATCTACGCGCTGGCGCGCCGCCTCGGCGTGCGCACCCCCGTTCTCGCGAACATACCGCAGTTTTACGATTTCGATATGCGCGGCCGGGGCATCTATTCTCCGGCGACGACGGCCATGTTTTCCCGCTTCCGCGAAAAGATTCCCACGGTCGTTTTCGGTGGGGCCTACCAGATGCGGCGGCTCGACTACGAGAACTTCCACGACATCCCGCTGACTTCGGCGGTCGTGCGCTCGATCACCCCCAAGGGCTCCACGGTGCTTTGCGCTGAATTGCAGACCGGCGTGCTTAGCGACCGACCCCGGCTCTATCCCGCCGATGTCGAATTAAACCTGAAAACCTCCTTGATGAGCGGCCTCGACGGCCTCAACGGCTATATGTTCGCCGGCGGGACCAATGAGGACGGCTTGGGCCAATTCGGCCGTTATCACGAATGGCAGGCGCCGGTCGCTGCGGACGGCCGCCTTCGGCCGCAATACGAAAGTCTAATTCGTTTCGGCCGCTTCGTCAACGGGTTGGGTAGCCGTGTGGCGGGCATGGCCAACGTCGTCGACGTCGCCCTCGGCCACTACGAACCCTATTACAACACCCTTTACCTCGAAGGCCGCCGCGCTGACGAGATGTATAACCACCGCAACGAGTATTATTTCGACGGTTTGGCGCGCCTCTGTTACACCGCGGGATACCAAACAGGGGTAGCGGACCTACTGCAGGACGAGCTGGCGGGTTTGCCGGCGCTGGCGGTGTATTCCCGCCGCTTCATGGACGCAAAGACCCAGCAGCGCCTTTTGGACTATGTGAAGGGCGGCGGACGCCTGCTTTTCTGCGGCGACGTGTTGCTGGAAGACGAGAACGGCCGGACTTGCACGGAATTTTTGGACGGCTTGGATCTTAAAGCCGGCCGCGTCGAGCATGTCCGCACGCTTGAACTCTTCGGCCTCGAGGCATTCGTCGCCAACCAAGACGCAAGCGTGTTCGAGGGACTGAAAGCCAGCGACAAAGTGATCGCGCGCATCAATGGTCGACCGAGCGGCTTTGTGCGACATGTCGGCAAAGGTGCGGTCTGCGTTTTGGGCTTCCCCGTCCACGACAAATTCGATTACTTCAAATCCAGCGTGGACGAGGCTTTGCGGGAACTGGGAGTTTCCAAGACCGTCGACTGCGGAACTTATGATCTCGTCGCCCAAATCCGGAGGTCGAAAGACTCCGGATTTCTTTATTTGGGAAATTTCCATGACGACACGGTCTCGGGTTCGGTGATGGCGACTTTCAACGGAAAAAAAATCGTATTCCCCATCCGCATGGAGCGGCGTTCGGCGTTGGTCACGCCGTTGTCTTTGGACGTCGGTCAGGGCGTGCGCCTGCTCTGGTCCACGGCCGAAATCTTTTCCGTTCAGTCCCTTAATAACGGTTTGATGCTGGAATGGACGAGCGCCACTGAACGGCAGGATTTAGTGACCTTGAGCGGGGCTTCGTTCTCGTCGGTGCGCGTAGAGCGGGGCAGCGCCGTTTTGCGTCCGGGCGTTGAAGGAACGGTGCTCGAAGTCGAACATGGACCAGGGGAAACTTGGAATCGGGCCTGGATCCAATTTGAGGGGCGAACCCATGTCCGAAGTTAAGATCACCGACATCCACAAAACCTACGGAAGTGCCTCTCAACGCGTCCTTAAAAATATCTCATTTACCGTGCGCGATGCGGAATTTGTCTCGCTCTTGGGGCCGTCGGGGTGCGGAAAGACATCGCTCCTGCGCATCGTCGCCGGCTTGGAAAGCTGTGATGCCGGCGGCATATTCATCGACGGCGAGGACATGACCTCCACGAGCCCGCGCGATCGGGACATTGCCTTCGTTTTCCAGAATTACGCCCTGTACCCGCACTTCTCCGTCAGGGAGAACATCGCGTTGGGCCTACGGTTGCGGAAAGTTCCCCAGGACGAGATCAATCGCCGCGTCGCGCAAACCGCGGCCATGCTCGATATCACCCAATACCTGGATCGCCAGCCACGCGCGCTGAGCGGAGGCCAACGCCAGCGGGTCGCCTTGGCGCGGGCGTTGGTGCGCAATCCGAAGGTCTTTCTGCTCGACGAGCCGCTGAGTAACCTGGACGCGCGCCTGCGGGACAAGACGCGGGGTGAGCTGAAGCTTCTGTTTAAAAAGGTCCGCGGAACCGTGATTTACGTCACCCACGATCAAATCGAAGCCATGACCTTGTCCGATCGCATCGTGGTGCTCAAAGACGGCGTCATCCAGCAAATCGGCACTCCCGACGAAATCTACCGCGAACCCGCCAACACCTTCGTCGCCGTATTCATCGGCATGCCGCCGATGAATCTAATACCGCGGGCCAAATGCGGCCTATTGGGCATCGCCCCTAAATTCTTGGCAGGACTGGACGGGGAGTTCACCTGCGGCCTTCGCCCCGAGGACGTCTCGGTCTCGCGCGAGCCGCGCTCCGGCTGGATCCGCTGCGGCGTGCGACTGTGCGAGCCGACGGGCGCGGTAACGTTGCTCACCTTGGAATTGGGCGACATCGCCCTGTCTTGCTCCACGACGCTGCAATGGCCGACGAACTCGAAGGAAGCCTATATCCGCTGCGATTTCACCCGCCTGCATTTTTTCGACGCCGACGGCCGGCGGAAAACTCCCGCCAGCCTCCCCGAACAAGTATCGTTGAAATGAGCCGAAGTCCCTCCCCGATTCTCTACTTGGGGGACACACGGCTCGACGGCGCGGCCGCTTACCTCGCCGGGGTGATACATCGGGCAAAACTGCGTTTCGACTACTTGCCCAGCGGCGTCCGCGTTCCGCCTTCGGAGGACTTCGCACGGCGTAAACTCGTTATCCTCAGCGACTATTCCGCCTCGACTCTCGGTTCCCACGCAGAGAAACTCGTCGAGTCCGTGCACTCGGGATGCGGACTTTTGATGATCGGCGGCTGGGGTTCCTTCCGAGGCTTGGACGGACATTGGAACGCAAATCCCGTAGGAAAAATCCTGCCCGTTAAAATATCTGCCGAAGACGACCGCATCAATTGGGATCAGGCCGCATTCGTGCAACGACCCGATAAAAAATCCCATCCGATATTAAATGGACTTCCCTGGGAAAATCGTCCGCCCTGCATCGGCGGCTTCAACCGAGTCAAAACCGCTCCCGGCGCGCGCACACTTTTGAACGTGGTCCGGTGCCGCGCGCGCGTCGTCGCCGGACGGACGATATTGAAAGAATATGCCGTCGACCCCTTGCTGGTGATCGGCAAAGCTGGCGCCGGCCTCACCGCCGCGCTAATGACTGACGTGGCCCCCCATTGGGTCGGACCTCTGGTTGATTGGGGCGATCGTCGGATAAAGGCGCAAGCTCCCGGAGCCAACGGGGTTGAGGTCAGCGATCTTTACGCCCGTTTCCTCGAAAATCTAGTGCGCTGGTTTATCGACATTCGCGTCCCCGACTGAACCTCCATCTTCTCGGATGAATAGGTCCCTTAAGGCAACCCGGTCTTGCTTGGTCTTCTCTGTTGCGCTAAAGTAAGCCCATGCGGGATTACAGAGAACCGTCCAACCGCCGCGACCGATCGTTGGCGTTTGTGTTGGCGGGAGGAAAAGGCCAACGGCTCGAGCCGCTAACCCTCTTTACCCCGAAGCCCGCAGTGACTTTCGGTGGCATTTACCGGATCATCGACTTTACCCTGAGCAATTGCCTGAATTCGGACATTCGCAATATCTACGTGCTCGTGCAGTACAAATCGGCAGAATTGATTCGGCATCTGCGCGACGGTTGGGAAATGTATTTCTCGACGGCGCGGGGCGAATACCTGGAGACCATTCCTCCCCAGTACGCCGTCGGCGACCAATCCTACGGAGGCACCGCCGACGCAATCTACCAAAACCTCTATTTGATCGAACAAGAGGCTCCTGATCACGTCGTGGTTCTGGCCGGCGATCATATTTATAAAATGGACTACCGCAAGCTAATCGACACGCACCTCGAAAAAAATGCCGATTTGACCGTGGGCGCGGTCGAAGTTCCGCTCAAGGAAGGAGCGAGTTTAGGCATCATCTCGGCAGACGCCTCCGGCCGAGTCATCGGCTTTCAAGAGAAGCCGAAAGACCCCACGCCTATCCCGGGCAACGCGGCGAACTGTTTCGCGTCGATGGGCATTTATGTATTCAAACCGACCGTCCTGGCGGAAATATTGCGCCGCGATTCGACGGATCCCTCCAGCAACCATGACTTCGGCAAAGACATCATCACGAAAATGGTGTCCGAGCATCGTGTTTACGCCCATAGTTTTATCGACGAGAACCGCAAGACGGCGAAGTATTGGCGGGACGTGGGAACGCTGGATGCCTACTACGCGGCCAATATGGACCTGATCGGGGTCGATCCGATACTCAATTTATACGACCGCACTTGGCCCATCCGCACAGCACCCATCCAAGCGCCGCCGCCGAAAACGGTTTTCCGCATCGACGGCCGCACCGGGAACGCGCTCGACTCGACTTTATCGCCCGGATGCATCGTGAGCGGAGGAACGGTGACCCACTCGATTCTCTCTCCCCACGTGAACGTCCACAGCTGGGCCCATGTCGAAGACTCGATCCTATTTGAAGGCGTCGATATTGGGCGGCGCGCGAAGGTGCGCCGCGCGATTATCTCAAAGGACGTTCACGTCCCTTCCGACGCCGTCATCGGCTACAACACCGCCGCCGACCGCGCCCGCTTCCTCGTCACGGAAAGCGGCGTTGTCGTCGTCTCGAAAGACACTCCTATCTAAGGCGGAGACTGCGCGCCGTGTCGCGGAGCATCATTATTTTTGAATTCAACAGACTATTCCGAGACATATCGTGGAAGGCGACGTCATAGTTGAGCCCGGGAACATTGATGGCTGCTACCATTCTCGTGCCCAGTGCCGTGGCGATTCGGTCAAGTGTTACGGCTGCTTGAGTGGCAAGATTGGCCTCGCGTGCTTGTTTTGCAATATCGAACACCGCATCGCTCAGCTGCCCGATACTCCAGTCATCGACGGATTGCGCGGTCAAAACCTGCGGAGAACTTTTCCCGCTGTACTGAATCACATCGAATTTTACAGTCAAAGGAGACGCCGCGAACGCGTTTATAGAAGCGGTCAATGCGGTAAACACGGCCAGCCCGAAAAATATATTTTTCATGAGTTTGCTCCTGTGCCTTAAAGAATAATAATTAATCTGAGCGTTCCTCGCATGGGTCTTTAGGGAATAATTGCAGGGCCTGCGGGCCCGCCCCTAAATTGATAGGCTGTCGCGCATGAAAGATGGCATTACCCCCGAATTTATTCGCGCGATCCCTAAATCCGACCTTCATCTCCATCTGGATGGGTCGCTGCGGCTGAAAACGCTAATCGAGCTGGCGCGTGAAGCCAAGGTTAAGTTGCCGTCGAACACCGAGGCCGGCCTACGCAAGCTCGTCTTTAAAGACGCCTACAAGGATTTGCCCGAATACCTTCACGGATTCATGTATACCTGCGCGGTGCTGCAGGACTTGGACAACCTCACCCGCGTGGCCCAAGAGCTGGTCGAGGACAACGCAGCCGAAGGCGTGCGCTACATCGAGGTGCGTTTTGCGCCCCAGCTGCACGTAACGCCGACAATTGCCGTGCGCGACGTAGTGCGCGCGGTCGCGGCGGGTCTGGCGGCGGGCGCCAAGGCCCATAATGCCTCCCGGGCAGTGAAATCGGGCGAGGATGTTGCCTTCCATTTCGGCATGGTTCTGTGCGCAATGAGGCGCTTCAAAAAAGGCATGTCGCCGTATTTTGCCGACATGCTTCGGCTGATGGAGCATGCGCCCAAAGACGAGGTTTTTGCGGCCGCGTCGCTGGAACTCGCGCGCGCTGGAGTCGAGCTGGCTCAGGAAGGTTTGCCCGTCGTGGGATTTGACTTAGCGGGTGAGGAAGCCGGATTTCCGCCGGCCGACCACTGGGCGGCCTACCAATACGCCCACAATCACTTCATCCGCAAGACCGTGCACGCCGGCGAGGCGTACGGCCCCGAGTCGATCTGGCAGGCGATCACGCAATGCCACGCCAATCGCATCGGCCACGGCACATTCCTGTTCGCGTCGGAAATGATCCAAGACCCGAAGATCGAAAACCGCAAGCGCTACGTCGAAGACCTGGCCAATTACATGGCCAGCCAGCGCATCGGCGTCGAGGTCTGCGTAACGAGCAACCTGCAGACCATCCCGTCGCTAAAGTCGATCGACCGGCACCCGATTCGCAAAATGATCGATTACGGCCTGTCGGTGTCGATTTGCACGGACAACCGTCTGGTCTCAAACACCACAGTCAGCCGCGAGGTCCAACTGGTTGTCGAGGGCGCAAAAGTCACTCAACAAGAGCTTAAGCGCCTCATCGTCGCGGGATTTAAGGGCGCCTTCTTCCACGGCTCGTTTGCCGAAAAGCGAAAATTCGTCGATGCCGTCGAGCGCCGCTACGATCTACTCGCAAAGCAGGCGTCGGTCCCATAACGCGTCGCTATTCTCCGACGATCCCCCGCAGGTAACTGTGTACGTGCCGCAAACCCGCGGTGTCCGGTGAAAGCATCAAATCCAAGGCCGAGCCTCCATCGAAGACGACGTTGGCTTTCCTGACCCACTGATCGGCGGCTTCGTCGACCGGCAACAATGTCGCGAGCTCCCCATAAATGCCGACGATCAACGCGATGCGCTCGATCTGCGCGTCTCCGATTATCAGCGGATCTATTTTCAATGCGACGTACGTCGGCGCGTCAACGCCAAGCAGCTCATGCCTGCGATCAGCGGGGACGTTCCAAACGGCGCTAATTCTCTCGAAGATGCGGATGGAAGTTGGAGCGAGCTGGGCGCGCACTTCGGCATGATTATGTCCGGTCGGAAGAGCGACGGGCAGCGATCGGGCCGACATGGCGTGCGCAGGAGCGCCGGAAAATATTGCCCGGCGGCTGCCGCGCGATATAAATATTTCACCCTTCGCATTATACCATCGATAGCTCGGCCGCCCGAAAGCGATCGGATTGAAATGTTAGAATTCAATCCGTGAAGATTCTCTTTTTCCTCTCGTTTTTTTTGACCGCGTCCTGCCAACGCGATCATATTGAAACTCGTCAAGTGGCAAAAGAAGACTCGGCTCCGCCGCCGGGAGAGGCTCCGGCTCCCGCCCACGGCGTCCATTGGACAACTCCCTCCGGATGGAAGCAGCTGCCGGGAAGTGCGATGCGCGTGGCGACATTCCAGCTCCCCTCCGGGCCAGGCAAGGCCGAAGTAACAGTCATCGCCCTCCCGGGCGATGTAGGCGGTGAGCTTGCCAACGTCAACCGCTGGCGGGGACAAATCTCCCTGCCGCCGATGACGGAAAAGCAACTCGCCGCTCATCGCGTAATCGTACGGAGCAAAATTGGCCCGGTTTCGACGTATGATTTCACCGGCGGCGGCGCGACGAAGACGCGCTTGTGTGCGGGAATGATCCAAGCCGACGGCATGATCTGGTTTTTTAAGCTGATGGGCACAGACATTGCCGTCGCAGCCGCCAAACCGAAATTCCGGAAACTACTCGAAGGGCTAACGCGCGATGCAGCGTAAGGACTTCCGTGGCCGTATCGTTGCCGGTTTGAGCTCGATGAAGCTCACCATCGCGTGCCTGTCCCTGCTGATGGTCCTTGTCGTCGCCTGCACCTTACTGCAAGTGCCGCTGGGCACGCACCTGGCCGTCGAGCGCACGATCCGCACCTTCGTCGTTTGGTGGACACCCGAAGGAAGCAAGCTTCGCGTGCCCGTTTTTCCCGGCGGCGGCCTGGTCGGAACGGTGCTTTTGCTCAATCTATTGTTCGCCCAATTTCTGAAACTCGAGCGCAGTCGCCGCAAGGCGGGGATTTGGATCGCGCATCTCGGGTTGGCGCTGCTTTTCATCGGGGAATTTTCGACCGCGCTGTTCCAAGTCGAAAGTCAAATGCCCATCGAAGTGGGCCAAACCCGGGATTATTCTGAGGACATCCGCCTCGTGGAACTGGCGGTCTCCGACACGACGCATCCGCAGCGCGACACCGTCACCACGGTTCCACAATCGTTATTTTCGCCAGGAAAGACGCTTGCCGATCCAGCGCTTCCTTTTACCTTGACGGTAAAGCGGTTCTACGAAAATTCGGAGCTAAGCATGCGACAGCCAACCGACCCCCCATCTGAAGCGACGGCCGGCATCGGCACGAACGTGTCTGTTCGTGAAATTCCATTGTTCACGGTCGACGACGCTGTCAATTCGGCGGCAGCACTCGTCGATGTCCGTTTGGGGCCGCAGTCCCTTGGTGTTTACTGGGTTTCCAATAGCCTGGGCGCTCCCCAAGGGTTTTCAAGCGAAGGCCGCGACTGGAAATTTGCCCTACGTCCGCGTCGCTATTACCTCCCGTTTTCTCTGACCCTGAAAGAATTTAGGCACGACGTGTATCTCGGCACCGACATTCCAAAGAATTTTTCGAGCCTCGTGCGCTTGCGCGACGCCGGCGCCGGGGAAGACCGCGACGTCCTGATTTACATGAATAATCCATTGCGTTACGGCGGAAAAACCTTCTATCAAGCCAGCTTCGGCAAGGACGACCGTCTGTCCGTCTTTCAAGTCGTGCGCAACCCCGGCTGGCTGATCCCCTATTTATCATGCGTGATGGTCGCCCTGGGGATGCTCCTCCATTTTGGCATCAAACTGTCGTCCTCGTTGCGCAGCGCCCGATGAAAAAGTCCACTCGTTTTTACTGGGGCGCTTTGGTGATCAGCCTGTTCATCGCCTCATGGCCTTGGCTTGCGCCCGCGCCGAAAAGCGACGTCCCGCTTGCCCAGATCGCCCGTCTCCCAGTGCTGGAGGGAGGACGCGTCAAGCCGCTCGATTCGTTCGCGCGCAATTCCCTGCTCCTGATCCGGGGTACCCAATCCTTGCCCCTCAGCGGCCGGACCGTGTCAGCCGTCGAATGGCTGCTGACTGCGATGTTCCGGCCGGAAGAGGCCGATACCCAGAAAATATTCCTGATCGACGATCCCGATGTCCTGGGTCTTCTCGGACTCCAACAGGGCCGAGAACGTCGTTTCGCTTACTGGCAAATCGAGCCGAAGCGCGACGAAGTCGGCAATCAAGCCCAGCGCGCAAGCGCGGTTGTGGCATCGCGCCGCTCCCGCTTTCAATCCGCGATAGTTGGCCTCTCTCACCGGCTGGATCTGTATGAGCAAATCAAGAACACGCTCATGATCTCGGCGTCCGGAGATCCGATCGACGATCTCACCGCATTCGCCACGACGTTGCCCGCGGCGCTGAGGTCGATCCATGCCCCGAAATCCGCCTCGCCGCACGACCGGGTCGCGATGAAGGTCTTGGCGCAACTTCTCGAGCGCTATCGGTTCCTCGCGCGCGCCGCCGCTTTCCGCCCGCTGCCACCGCGCGAGGGCGAGGGTACTGAAGCGTGGTCCTCGATCGGCGCGTCGGTGCTTACACCTGGAGGCGGCCGCGAGCCACACCCGGGACTCGCCTCGTACGCGCTATTGGCCCACGGTTATCGATCAAATGATCCCGCGTCCGTAAAAACCGCCGTTCAGGAATTGTCTCGCTGGAACCGCCAAGTCCAACCGAGCGTCGCCGCGCAGGCGCGCTATGAGGCGCTGTTCAATACCGCCCAGCCATTTATCTCTGGAATGGGCTTGTATGTCGCCGTCCTGCTCGCAGTCTTCGCTTGGTGGGCGACGCGCCGCCCGGAAGCGCAGGCGATCGCCAAGGGAATCCTTTTCGCCGCGGTTCTCGTCCACACGATTGGCCTATCGGCACGGATCCTGCTGCAGGGCCGCCCCCCGGTGACGAATCTTTATTCCTCCGCCGTCTTCGTGGGCTGGGTCGGCGCATTGCTCGGCTTGTTGGCCGAACGCGTCCATAAAAAAGGCTTTGCGATGGCGGGCGGCTCACTTTTAGGTTTCTGCACATTACTAATCGCACAACACCTGAGCGCTTCCGGCGACACCATGGAAATGATGCGCGCGGTTCTCGACTCTAATTTTTGGCTGGGCACGCATGTGGTGACGGTCACGATCGGATACGCGTCGACCTTTTTGGCCGGCGCGCTGGGCATTGCATGGGTGCTGCGTCGCCAATTCGTCTCCTCCCCCGATCCCGAAATGACGAAATCGCTCGTCTCGTTGGCCTATGGCATCGTGGCCTTTAGCCTTCTGTTCAGCTTCGTGGGAACCACGCTCGGCGGAATCTGGGCCGACCAGTCCTGGGGACGCTTTTGGGGTTGGGATCCCAAGGAAAATGGGGCGCTGCTCATCGTGCTGTGGAACGCGCTTATTCTACACGCGCGATTGGCTGGCTACGCGCGCGAACGCGGCGTGATGGTGATGACCGTTTTCGGCAATATCGTGACCGCCTTATCCTGGTTCGGCGTCAATATGCTCGGCATCGGCCTGCACTCATACGGATTTATGGACAAGGCGTTCTATTGGCTGTCGGCCTTCTGCGCCAGCCAATTTCTGCTGATGTGGCTGGGTTGGAGGGCAGGGCCTTTAGTCCCAGCTCGGTCTGGGAGGGAAGACTCAGGACGAAAGCCTCCGATCCCCCTATAATCAAAATGTCGATCAAAGCGATTTCTCCGCGAGAAGGCCGGCCTTCGGGTCGGCCTTTTCAGTTACGGGCGTAAGTCGTCGTATTGACAGAGCCGCGCCCGACGGCTATAACCTCGCAGGACGTTCTTAAATCAACCCGTGACTCCAATTGCCGTCGCCGTATTCCTTTTACTGTGCCCGGGCGCAACCGCCTGGGCGATGCCTACGGCGTCGCCGCTGCCTCGCGGTGAAAACATGCCGATGACACCCGTAGTGATCGATCCAGGACACGGCGGAGAAGACATGGGGGCGGTGATCAACGGCGTGAAGGAAAAAGACATCGCGCTGGCCGTCGCGCTGAAACTACGCGATCGTCTCAAGGACGAAATGCCCGTCGCTCTGACGCGGGATACCGACACTTACGTCACGCTCGACCAACGTCTTGTTCTAGCCGTCGACTGGGAAGGAGCGCTGTTCATCTCGCTTCACTTAAACCAGGTCAAAAGCAAGAAACTCTCCGGGGCGACCGTTTACAGCTATGGTCCCGAAACGCGCCGGTCTTGGCGCCGCCGCAACAGCCATCCCAAGGTCCCGCCAATGCCCGCCCCTCCCCGCATCGCGGCGAAGGAAAGCGACGCGTTGGCGGCAATAATGGTGAAAACCATGCGCGAGGATGGTTTGCGCGTCGAACAAGACAAGTCGGACTACTACGTGCTGAAGAATCCCGCCCAGCCGAGCATCCTCATCGAACTGGGCTATCTCAGCAATCCCGCGGAGTGGGCGCGACTGAAAGATCCGCTGTCGCAAGACAAGTTGGCGGCGACGATGGCCAAGGCCATCGAGCGCTTCATTGGGGAAAGGT
Organism: Elusimicrobiota bacterium; assembly: GCA_031423795.1. Taxonomy (GTDB): domain Bacteria; phylum Elusimicrobiota; class Elusimicrobia; order UBA1565; family UBA9628; genus GWA2-66-18. The sequence continues at coordinate 24,260 of JANPGH010000082.1, forward strand.
CGCTGCATGCCTCCCTCCAACCCCCGGAAATTTCCTCCCCTTCCGTCGTGAAAGCCCCTCCTCCGACGGCCCCATAATCGGGTTATAATAACGGTATGAGGCTCCCGCTGATCGCGTGCCTGCTGGCCCTCGCACCCCCCGCCGTTGCCGCCGAATCAAGCCTGCGCTTGTCCGGCGGACCAAAGTCGGAAAACGCCTTACGTAAATTCGTTTCATCAGACAAGACACTCCGGACCAAGATCGTCGCCGCAGCAAAGCGGGAAGATTTATTGCGCGCTGAGAATCAAGATCCCAACCTGCGCGACGCGCTGACCGATGACGGCGGACGCAAGCTCCGCGTGGAACAGCTTCCCGGCATGAACCCGGTTCCCGGCGCCGGATGCGCAGCATTGCGGGACTGCGCGATCCCGCAGCTCGCCGTCGACGTTGCCGGCTCCGAACAAATTCCCGAGGCCTTGCGGCAGCTGGTTCGCCCTTGGATGCTCCTGCAACAAGCGCGCCGTTCCGATGTAAAGCTCACCCCCCTCGAAAGTCCCGGAGACGCCGTATTGCGCCTGGAGCTGCGCAAGCTCGCCGCTTCGCCAGTTCTCGTCAACGTTACCGCCCGTCCCTTCGGCGGCTTCACGGTGTGGGTGGACCGCCCCTTCGTTCTCGCCGACCTCTACGGCCGCGAGCGCGACGCCCTGCTGCGCCGCTAAACCAGCCGCAGCTGCCCGCGTTCCAATGGGCGCCGGAAATGACGCGCGTCGTATCCGCCTACGCGCTCTCGGTTAAGTCCTAATTTCCGGCATGTTATTTCGAACAACCGGGCCAGGTGCTCGGCGAAAATACCCTGCCCGCGCATTCGTGAGCCGAAACGCGGATCATTGAGGTTTCCCCCGCGAATTTCGCGGATTTGATGGAGGACCTTTTCCTTGCGATCCGGATAGTTTTGTGTTAGCCAGTCTTCGAAGAGGGTGCTGAGTTGATGCGGCAGGCGCACGGGAACGTAGCCGGCGGACGTCGCTCCGGCATCTGCGGCAGCTTCAAGCAGCTTGGGCATCTCGTGATCATTCAGCCCCAAAATCATCGGCGCAGTCATGACCCCGACCGGAATCCCTGCCTGCGCGAGCTTACGGATCGCCTCGACGCGTAAAGGCGGCGTCGACGCGCGCGGCTCCATGCGCCGCGCCAGCTCCGGATCAAGCGTAGTCAAGGACACGTACACCCTCACGCATTGATAACGCGCCAGCTCTTGAAAGACGTCGATATCGCGCGTGACCAAATGATTCTTCGTCACCACTCCGCACGGATTGCGCGCGTCGGCAAGCACTTGGAAGCACCGGCGCGTGATTTTTAAGGCGCGTTCGATCGGTTGGTAGCAGTCGGTGACGCCACCTAAGGCGATGCGCTCTGCGTTCCACGAGGGCTTGGCCAATTCCGCCGTCAATAAGTCCGGGGCGTTTTCCTTCACGAAAATCATCGACTCAAAATCGAGTCCCGAGGAAAGCCCCAAGTATTCGTGATAGGGACGCGCGTAACAATAGACGCAGCCATGTTCGCAACCGCGGTACGGGTTGAGGCTCCAGGTGAAAGGAATGTCGGGGCTGTCGTTGCGCACGATCAACGACTGAGTCCGGTCGCGAAAGAATCGAGTTTTGGGAGCCGATTTCTCGGCGGGATCGATGGACTCCTCCCATTCATAGGCCAACTCTTCGAAACGATTCGCGGGGTTGAGGCCGGTCCCCCGTCCCGTGGGCGTATCCATACCTAGAGGATATTCGAACAATTGTTCGATGTCAACCCCGGCGACTCTAGGCCAGCCCTGACGAATCGGCAACGCGCAACTCCGTCGGGAGGCGGCCGGTCGCTTCCGGCGACCCGTCCTTGCGCGGACGAAGTGGACGGACAAAATCGTTGCGCCCCCGAACGCCGCCGCGTAGCGGCGAACTATTGGGCTA
>JANPGH010000083.1:0-1612 GCA_031423795.1 Elusimicrobiota bacterium
ACCGCAAGGGAGCCGTAGCGCAGCGAAGGCCGCCACAGCGAAGCGCTCAAGCCTGCCCGGGCCCGCCTTTGCCGCGCGAAACCAAACGCTCCATCAAATGCTGTACGTCTCATAAGTCGCCGGATGAAAAATCTCATCCACCGACATCAACCGCGCAGACAGCCCCTGCGCAAAGTGATGCCGCACAAACGTCTCCAACGTCCGCCGACTCGCTGCCACGCCATAAGCCCAGTAGTCATCCCCCATCGCATCCCGCGCCGCCTTCAGTTGCTCTTCCACGAAAGGCAAAGTCACCTTCGTCGCCGACGTATCCGCCAGCTTCTCCAAAGCCACAGCTTTGGCCTGCGTGAAAGCCTTCAACACCGCGCCGGGCAGCCACGGGTGTGCAGCGGCAAGTTCTTTCCTCACCCCCACCACATGCATGATCGGAAACACGCCCGTGCGCCGGTAGTAGTCCTTTGCCGTGGCCGTCGGGTCGTCGAAGAGCCAGCCCACGTTCGGGTTGTGCAGCGCCGCACCGCTGGGTGGGCGTGGTGCGATGAAGCCGTCGATGTCGCCACGGTCCAGCATGTCGGAAATGGTCATGCCTTCGGGTGCGTTCTCAAGGCGCACATCGGCCGGCAACTGCAGCTTGATTTTCTCCGGCCGGCCCGGTGTGTCGATGCCGCCGCGCACCCACTGGATGTCAGCGGGGCTGACGCCAAAGTCGTCTTGCAGGATCGCGCGGGCCCAGACGTTGGCGGTTAGCTGGTACTCGGGCACGCCGACTCGTTTGCCCTTCAGGTCTTCGGGCTTCTTGATGCGGTCCTTGCGCACCCAGATGCTGGTGTGGCGAAACGCGCGGCTCAGGAAGACGGGCACGGCGATGTACGGGCTTTCGCCTTTGCTGGCCTTGACGAGGTAGCTGGAGAAGGACAGTTCGCTGATGTCGAATTCGACACCGCGGAAGGCGCGAAAGAAGGTTTCTTCTGGCGACAGTGTCATGCACACGGGGGCCACACCGTCGATCTGCACGCTGCCGTCAAGCAGCGCGCGGGTGCGGTCGTAGTCGCCCATGGCGATGGAAAGTTGGAGTTTGTTCATGGGGCGCGAGTATTCCAGAGCGCGGTGTCAGAGTGCGGTGTCAGAGCGCGGCGGCCTCGGCCTGCTGCTTCCACAAGTTCCACGGCCGGTCAACCTGGCCTTCGTTGGTGATGCGGGTGGCTTCGGCCTCGGCTGCGGTGAGTGTTTCCACTTCGCCCATCGGCAACGCCTGCAGCAAGGGCCGCGCATTGACCTCGGTGTAGACGGCGCGGTAGACGGCCACGCGCACCGACTCGGCGACGATGGTGCAGCCGTGGCCGCGCATCAGCACCACGCGGCCGCTGCCCAGCGACTGGGCGAGTGCAGCGCCGAGCGCCACGTTGCGGATCAGCAGGTCGGTGGCCGGGCCGGCGCTGTCGCGAATCTCGAAGACGGGTGGGCCTTCACCCAAGAAGCCGCACATGTGGCAGGCCGGTTTCAGCCGCGCGCCCTTGACGATGGAAAACGGCAGCACCGCCGGCGAGTGGTTGTGCACCACGGCCATCACATCGGGGCGGGCCTTGAAGATCTCGCTGTGGATCCAGCGTTC
>JANPGH010000084.1:0-32458 GCA_031423795.1 Elusimicrobiota bacterium
ACGTCCTCGCCGAAAATCTCGGTGACGCCGAGCTTCTGTTCGCCGTAGTGAAGGGCCAAGCGTATGGCCTGGGCCATGTTCGCCATCTCAGCTCCCGCCCTTTGTCGGATAAGAAGGAGGCAGGCCATCCGCGAACACGTCTTCCCACGCCGTCTCCGCCGCCGAGAACGGCTCCGCCTTCGCCTTTTGATGGGCAGCGTCGATCGCGGCCGCCTCGCGTTCCCACACTTTCTTGAGCGCGTCCGGCTTGGCGAGACCGCCCTTCACCATAGACTCTTCGAAAAGTGCGATGCAATCGGGCTCCGGGATGCGGTTGGCACCGGAAGATGAGGAGTGCCCGTACAGCCGACTGCAGCGCGCTTCGAGCAGGTATGGCCGACGATTCTTGCGCACGTAAGCGAATGCCTCAATTAACGCCGACCAGGATGCGGCCACGTCATTGCCGTTGATGGTTTTGCCCGGCATGTCCGGAAATACTTTGGCCCAGTCCGCGATATTTTTTTCGCCGTGCTGGGTTTCGCCTTTGGTGGAAATGCCGTAGCCGTTGTTGACCACAATGATCAGGATCGGCAGCGGCAACGCGGGCCGGTTCGACCAGACCAGACAGGAATGGAAATCCCCCTCCGCCGTGCCAGCGTCGCCGCCGTTGACGATGGTGATCGCGTCGGTTTTCTTGCGTGCCTGCGCGATACCCGTGCCGATGGACGTCGAGTACTGCGTTTCAATGGTCGGCGACACGGGGACAATGTTGAACTCAGGAATCGCGTAATGATTGACGAAATTGCGCCCCTTCGAGTACGGATCGGTCGCGACCGAGCGCATCTGGCGCAGCGTGTCGATTACAGGCGCGCCCAGTGCCAAAGCGATCGCCGATGAGCGGTAGTGTAGGTGCAAGAAATCAAATTCGACGCCGTGGCCCTTCTTGACCTGGAGGCCGAGCGGCACATTGAACGCCTCCTCGCCAGGCCCGCCAATCCAGAAGAAGCCGTCGCCGCCCTTGCTCATTTTAATCAGACGCTCTTCAAGCAAGCGCGCGCGCACCATCAATTCGTGGATTTGAAGCGATTTTTGCGCGCCGAGCTCCCGCGAATTGTTCGCGGAAGGCTTCGCGGGAAATTTTGCCGAAGACTTCGGGGGCATGCGATGATTCTAGGAAATCCCGCGCCGCCCCTCAACCCCGCGTCAGCCCTCCTATTTTCTTGCAGGGGATCGGGGCAGGCTCATGACTAGGCCCTCGCGGGTGTAGTTATAAGATTTGTGCCCTAATAATTTATAGAGAGCTCCGACCCCAAAATAGAGGACTAATATCGTGCCCAAAATACGCCGGATCTCCGCCTTTTTGCGCCGTGGAGAATCTTGAACGACCCGGGTTCTCGCAATAATATCAATCAAATGTCTGCGATCCTCCCGAAAAAAAGCGACGGCCATCGGTCCCAATGAGAACAGCGGCGTTAATGCATACTCGGCGGAAACCCTCAATAAAACTTGCGCCCAGGTAAGTCTGTCGGAGCCCGTTTCGTAGTCGACAATTTTCAGCCGAAACAAGAGCTTGCCGGGAGTGGCGTTCTTCAATTTAATAAACAGGCATGGGTATAAAGCGCCAATAATTGAGGTTAGCACTATCTCCAACCATGGAATCGTTACTTTTCCTGTGCGCAATACAGTCCTAAAGATGGGCACCATCCAAAAACTCATAGGAACCAAAACGATCAAACCATCCACCATTTTTGCCCACAATCTATTCCAAGTGCTGGGAACGTATAATTCCTGGGGACCGGGAATATCGGAGGTTTGAGGGGCTGAATTTGCCGCGTTCATAGGTGAACTGTATAGGCCATCACAATATTTGTCAACCCCATATTACCTCGACAATGTAATACGATCAAAGATATGGATGGAAGGCTCTCCTCTGTCGTCATCGCCGCTTTAGCCGCAATCGCTTTGCTCGCGGACGGCGCATCGGCCGCGAACAAAGCTCCTAATTTTAAAATCGCCAAGGTCTATAACGCCCCGGTCTCCGAGATTAAAAGCCTAGCCGATCTTAGGGGCAAGGTCGTTTTCCTCGATTTTTGGGCGACGTGGTGTGGCCCCTGCGTCGCCGGTATTCCGCGCATGAATCGGCTTGCGGAATCATTTAAAGATCAACCCGTCATATTTATATCGGTAACCGACGAATCGCCCGATGTGATCGGCCCTTATCTCAAAACCCATGAGATGAAGACATGGGTCGGCGTCGATGAGGCGAAATCCTCGTTCAAGGCTTACCAGGTCACCACTCGACCGGAAGGCTTTCTCATCGGCAAAAAGGGCGAGCTCTTGGCGCGGATATACCCCGACCACCTTCAAGAAAGCCAGCTCCGCGATGCGATCGCGGGGAAATCAGCGCCCCCGATCGGCGGCGTCGATATGAGCCCGTCAAATTTCGGCGCGACGCCGTCGAAAAGCCTTTTTGAGCTATCGATCTCTTCTCCTTCCGGTGAAACCATTTGGATGACTGGGCGCGACACTCTGGAAGCTCATTCGCGTTCCTTCATCGGAGCCGTCGCGAGCATATGGGACGTGGACGAAACGCAAATCATCGCGGAACACCCTCCCGTCGAGTCACTGAACTTCCGCATGCATTCGTCGTCCGAAACTTTCGCGATGACGCGAGATTTGATGAAACGCGCTATACAATCTACCTTCGGGGTTACCGCAACGCCGGAATCTAAGCAAACCGAGGTTTACCTCCTCGCCTTGTCTACCGCGGCGCAGGCACCGCGCCCGTCTCCTGGAACCCTAGGACTCAAGACGGGAATTATGTCGTCTGGAGGTGGAAGACTCGTCGGCAAGGCGACGATGGCAAATTTCGCTCGCGCGCTGTGGGGCACAGCAGGGCGGCCGGTAATCGACGATACCGGACTTTCGGGGGAATACTTCATCGATCTGGAATGGCACAAAGACGACTCTGATTTTGCCCAAGCCCTCGCGACCGTGGGCTTGCGTCTTGTTCCGGCCCGACGTAAAGTGGAGTACATTCGTTTCGAAACCGCTGCAAGCCGCAAATAACATCCATGAATAGATTCGCCTTCCTATCTTTTAGCCTCCTAGCATCCCTCGCGCCTTGCGCGTCCGCTGCGCACGTGAAAGCAACACTTCTGGTCGCCGGAAACGACGCGGCGCTGCGGTTGGTGCACGAGCCCCATTGGCACACGTATTGGATCAACCCTGGCGATTCGGGGCTGGCTACGAAGATCAAGCCGGGCAAGCTGGAATTCCCCGTTCCGCAACGCCTCGTGGCGGGACCGCTGACCAGTTTCGGTTATGAGGGCACGGTATTGATCCCGGTTGAACTGCCGCCGGGGACGACGCAGGTAACCGTGAATTGGCTTGAGTGCGCCGCGATCTGCATTCCCGGCAAAGCGGAGTTGCAAGCGCGGCCCGGCGATCCAAAGAAACTTGCCGCGGCGCGCGCGGGACTTCCCCGCCAAGACAATGCGGCCGCCCTTTCCACCTCCCGTCGTAAAGACCAGGTAATTGTCGCGATCGCAGGCCGCCATCCGCTGGCCGAATTTTTCCCGGCGGAGCCCGGCGCCTTCGAAGGGACGCGCGGGCCCGTTACCGTGGCGCCCGATCGCACCGAGATTTTCTTAAGCAAGGGCCCCGGCGCGCCGGATCTGGAAACTCTGACGGGAATACTCATCCGACCGGGCCAAGCAGTGGTATGGATCACGACGCCCGTCGGCACGAAAAGCGCGGGTGCGCGCAATCTTCTGCTCGCCTTCCTGGGCGGGTTGCTGCTCAATTTAATGCCCTGTGTATTCCCGATTTTATCGATCAAGGTGCTCGGCCTGGTTTCCGCAAGCGGCCAGCGCTCCCCTCATTTTCATGCGCTGGCCTACACGCTGGGCGTCGTGTCGAGTTTTCTGGCCCTCGCGGGAGGTCTCCTGGTCGCGCGAGCGGTGGGAGCGTCGCTCGGATGGGGCTTTCAGCTTCAATCGCCTTGGGTCGTCGGCGCGATGGCGGCTCTGTTCATCGCGATCGGCCTCAACTTGCTCGGCGTGTTCGAAGTGGGAACAAAACTGATGTCGCTGGGCGACAAGACGGGCGGCGGGGCGTTCTCCTCGGGCGTTTTCGCCGTCGTGGTGGCCGCCCCCTGCACCGCGCCTTTCATGGGAGCGGCTGTCGGTTGGGCGCTGACGCGCCCGGCTCTAGAAGCGCTGGCGGTGTTTACGTCGCTCGGCTTGGGCACGGCCGCTCCGTATGCATTACTAGCCTCGTGGCCGGCGCTGCTCAAGCGCTTACCACGTCCCGGCGCTTGGATGGAAACGCTCAAGCGCGTATTGTCCATCCCGATGTTCACAACGGCTGCATGGCTGATCTGGGTACTGTGGCAGATCGTGGCCGCCCCTGTCGGGACCGACGCGCTTTGGAAGATCTGGTCGCCGGAAGTGGTAACACAGGCCCGCGCCAGCGGAAAAACCACTTTCGTCGATTTCACCGCCGCCTGGTGCCTGTCCTGCCAGGTCAACGAGCGCGTCGTATTGTCGCGGCCGGAAATTCGGGCCGCCTTGGAGAAAGGCGCTGCTTTCAAGGCGGACTGGACCGATAAAAACTCTATCATCGAAGCGGAGCTCGCACGACATGGACGCGCGGGGGTCCCACTTTATATCGTTTACCCGAAAGGCGGGGAAGCCGTCACTTTGCCGGAAATCTTGACGCCAAACCTCGTGCTTGAAACGTTGGGAGAAAAACCATGAAAACTTTGATCGCCGCTGCGATTTTGTGCCTGTCCGCCCTCGCCCATGCCGCGCCGGAACTGGGCAAGCCCGCCCCTGATTTCACGCTGAACAATCAAGACGGCAAGCCGGTGAAGCTGTCTGACGCGCGCGGCAAGTACGTCGTCCTGGAGTGGTACAACAAGGACTGCCCATTCGTACGCAAGCACTATGGCTCGGGCAACATGCAGGGCCTACAGAAGAAATATGGCGCGAAAGGCGTCGTCTGGTACTCGATCGTCTCGTCGCATAAGGGCGGCGAAGGCTACCTGACCCCGGCCAAGGCGCAGAAACAAATGAAGTCCATGTCCTCGAACGCTATTCTCTTAGATGAGTCCGGCGATGTCGGCCATTTGTACGGTGCCAAGACCACCCCGCACATGTTCATCATCGACCCTAAGGGCACGCTGATCTACATGGGCGGCATCGACAACGTTCCCAGCACCGACGCCGCCGACATCAAGGGCGCGATGAACTTCGTCTCCTTGGCACTCGACGAAGCGATGGCGAATAAGCCGGTAACGACGCCCTCGTCGACGCCATACGGCTGCAGCGTCAAGTACTAGTCTGGAAGCTGTCGACGAATCCACGGTTATCCCCCCACTTGAAATCGGTGGGGTTGGGGTCTATACTGCCGCAAGGACCCTCTATGAAGAAAATAGCCATTCTCTGCCTGGCGTTGGTCGGGGCGTTCTTTTCGCTGTTGTCGGCGACCGCCGAAGATAATTTTTGCGAGAACGGCCATCCCGAAGCGGACCTAGGCACGGTCGTGTTGGGAGAAAAAAAGATTCCGATTGAGGCGATCACCTATCCGAAAGGATTCTTCCCTGGCGTGGGCAGTACGTTCGCCGCTTTTGCGACCGTGGAAAAGACTCGCTTCGAGTTGAAAATCTCGTGCGTGGACGAACGTTCCGGAGAAATCAGCAATGCGGGCTTTACGCTCCCGATGAAATCGGACGAAGCGATTTCCATCTGCTCAGGTTTGGATTTGAGGCGCGCTGTCTACAATGCACTCGAAAAAAGGGTTTTAATGGCCTACGACAATGCCGTCGTGACGTTCAACCCGGAAGGGGCCGCGCCCGCGCACTTGCCGGCGTGCGCCGCGCCGGCGGCGGACCGTTTTCAACCCGGCGGCATGCGAACGACGCGTTAGAACGCGCTTATTTTACCGCGGCAAGCTTGTCGGCTCGTGAAATCGCTTTTTTCCCATACTTGTCGTTGGGAAATTTGGACTGAACTTCGCGGTAGGTCTCCAGCGCCTTGCCCCCGTCCTTGACGTCCTCTTCGTAGACGACGGCCGCATCGTATAAGGCTTCTGGCGTCTCCTTGGCGGCGGGGTAATCGGCAGCGATCTGCTGGCGCAGTTCGGCCTCGGCCTTGTAATTCTTCATGTCCTTTCGCGCGACATCGGCGGCCAGCAACAGTGCGTCGACGCCGTCCTGCCCGGCGTGCATCGCCGACAGGCGCTGCAGCGTCTTGATCGCGGCATCGGGCTTGGCCAGGCGCTCGCGCTGGAGCCGCGCGATCGCCTTCAAAGACTTCAACGATCCCGCCGTTTTGGGGAAGCCTTTGACGATTTTTTCGTGCATATCGACGGATAGGTCGTATTGCTTGAGCTTTTCTTCAAACAATCGCGCGGAGCTCTCGTACGCCGCGAGCACTTCAGGCGCTTGGGGATAATTCGCGATCAAATCCTGATAAGCATCGATGGCCTTCTTGGGATCGCGCAGCGCGTCGGCGTAAAGGTCGCCGAGGGATTTAAGCGCGATCGGCCGCAACGGGCTAGCGGGATAAAGCGCCAGCAACTTGCGCCAGGCGAGTGCTGCGGCCGCGGGCTTGGCATTGGCGGCGTGCACACGCGCGAGTGCTGCCTGCAACTTATCGCCTTCGGCGTGCAACGGGTATCGCGCCGAAAATGACCGTATCTCGTCGGCCAGCGGCTCGTAGAACGAGTCTGGCGCCATCAACGCCGCGCGCTGCCAGAGGTCGGACAAGCGGTCGGCTTTCGCGGCCGACTCGATGGTAGAGGCGAGATCATTAAGCGCCTGGCGCTGCTTGCGCGACGCTTTCTTGTCGACAAGCTCCAGATAAGAAGACTTCGCGCGCAGGTAGATCGCGAGTGCCGCCGGCCAATCGCCTTTCTTCGCCCGCAATGACGCTAACGCCGACAACGCTTCCGCGGCTTGCGGCGCGTCGGGGAAACGGCGCGCGAAAAGGTTTAACTCGTCGATTGCGGCATCTTGTACGGCCGCGTCGGGATCCTCCGCTGCGGATTTTACAAAAGCCCACTCCTCCTCGGGCCCTAAGTTTTTGACCAACTCAGGCGCTTTGACCGCGACGGGGGCCTTCGGCTCCGGCTTCAGTTCGGCGATCGGCTCGGTTTTCGGGGCGGCCAAAGCGGGAGGCGCGGCGGGTATCGGTTTAGCTTCTTCGACGACCGTCGCGGCAGGCGCGGGGTCGACGACCGCCGGTGCAGGCTCAGACACAATCGCCGGCGCGTCTGGCATCGCCTCCGGATTGGCGGAATCGGCGGCCGAGGCCGCGACGGACAAAGCGACGGCAATGAAAAGTACCTTCATTCTTATTCCTCGGACGCGCGGGCCACCGCGGTCAACACGTCATACTTGGTCAGAATATCGAAGGACGCTTTTCCCGTTTTCACCAGCACTGCGGGGCGTTCTGGGGAGAAGTGGCGCAAGATTGCCTCGATGCGCGCTTGGGGATCGACGGTAGGCAATGCCTGTCCCATCGCTTCGCGCACGATCATTTTTTTGATCGACCGGCCCTTGAGCATCATGTCCAAGACGGCGTCCTCGAGAAGTGTGCCGATGGGAAGCCCTTTCTCGAAGACCGGTAATTGCGAGATATCCTTCTTGCGCATCGTCGCCATCGCGGAAAATAAAGAGTCCGTCGGTTTTGTAGTGGTAAAGGACTTGGTTTTTGCGCGGCCTTTTTTGGCCGCGAGTACGTCGGCCGCCTTTAATGGCACCGCGCTCTCGAAATATTGGTTTTCCCGCATCCACTCGTCGTTATAAATCTTGGACAGATAGCGCATTCCCGTATCGGGCAGGAGAATCACCATAAAATCCTTCTCCGAAAGCTTCTTGGCATACTCAAGGCCGGCCCACACCGCGGAGCCGCACGAGCCTCCTGACAAGAGGCCTTCAAGACGGGCCAGCTTGCGCGTCATCAGGAAGCTGTCGCGATCGGTGACCTGAAGGACTTCGTCGACGCACTTCAAATTCATAGTGCCCGGGAAAATATCCTCGCCGATGCCCTCGACGACGTAGGGCTTCGCGTTCCCGAGCTTGTTGAACATGATTTTCTCGTAGTATAGCGAGCCGATCGGGTCCGCGCCGATGATCTTCACCTTCGGATTTTTTTCCTTCAGATATTTGGCGACCCCGGAAATGGTGCCCCCGGTCCCCATGCCTGCAACGAAGTGAGTGATTTTGCCCTCGCTGTCTTTCCAGATTTCCGGCCCTGTGGACAGGTAGTGAGCCTTTGGGTTGTCCGGATTCTCGTATTGGTTCGGGTGGTAGGCCCCGGGGATCTCGGCGGTCAGCTTCTCGGCCACCGAGTAATAGGACCGGGGATCCTCGGGCTCGACGTTCGTCGGGCAGACGATAACTTCGGCGCCAAGCGCCTTGAGCAGATTGATCTTCTCGCGCGACTGCTTGTCGGTGATCGTGAAAACGAGCTTATAACCGCGCAGCGCTGCGACCAATGCCAGCCCAATGCCGGTGTTGCCGGAAGTCCCCTCGACGATGGTGCCGCCGGGCTTGAGCAAACCCTTGCGTTCGGCTTCGTCGATCATCGCAACCCCAATCCGGTCCTTCACCGAGCCGCCCGGATTCATGAACTCCGCCTTGATGTAAATGCGGGGCTTGAGGCCCTTGGCCAGGCGGTTGAGGCGAATCAGCGGGGTGTTTCCAATGGCTTCGAGGACATTCTCGTAACGCATTTTAACTCCTACTCCTAAACTTCTCGGCGCCCGGACAGGGCATGAGACAACGTGCGCTCGTCGATATAATCTAAATCGCCGCCGAGAGGAACCCCGTGGGCGATCTGGGTGATTTTAATGGAGAAAGGCCGCAGCTGCTGGGCCAGATACAAAGCGGTCGCCTCGCCCTCCGTGTCGGGGTCGGTGGCGATCACGACTTCCTTGACGCCACCGTGCGACGCGCGCACGCGCTCGAGCAGCTCCCGCGTCCGGATGCGGTCGGGTCCGATCCCGTCGAGGGGCGAGAGCGAACCGTGAAGGACGTGGTAGGTCCCGTGAAAAGCACGAGTGCGTTCGAACGCGGCGACGTCCTGGGGCTCCTCGACCACGCAAATCGCGGATTGGTCGCGCCCGGGATCCGAGCACAGTCGGCAAAGCTCACGGTCGGTGAAGTCTCCACAGCGCGCGCAAGTCCGCATCGCCGCCTTGACCTCGCGCAGCGCTTCGACTAAATTCTCAACCTCGGTGCGCGGCACACGCAAAAGATGGATCATCAGACGTTCGGCCTGCTTGGGTCCCACGCCCGGGAGCCGTTTCAACGCCGCTATCAGTCTATCGACGCTCTTCAAACCAAGCTCTCCTGAGCGTAGAACCCTTTCATAAACGTCCTCAACTTGATTTCTTCACGACGCGGACTTTGCCACCGAACACGTCCTGCGCTTTTTTGAGGCCGGCGCCGCCGCTGTTACCGTCGGTCACGTCCTTCCACCGGGTTCCGGGAGGGGCACCCCCGGGCGGCAGCGGTATGGCTGAATCGACGATATCCGTGATGGGAGTAGCGCCGGCCGCCGCCAGCGCCAACGTTAGACTCGTCTTGCGGCCGAAGGCGCCTGCCGCACATTGCTCCAGAAATTCTTTTGCGCGCGCCGCCGCGTCCCAGTCGAACTGGGTGGCGAAGTGAATTGTCACGCCGCCATCGGGCGACTCATCCCAGGCGCACTTTTTCAATACCGCTCCCAATGCGATTTTGACCCCGCCGACGGCTTCGACAAATGCCGGCCATCCGGCGGGGCGAGCAAGTGCGGGGGAAGCAATCGCCGGCGCCGGCGCGATGGAAGAACTAGCCTCCGCGACAAGCGCGGGGCCGCCACCGCCGGCGGAAAGGCGGCGCTCGAGCGCCTCCAAGCGCGTTACCCACGCCCCCAAATCATGCGCCGCTTCGATCGCCGAAAACAAGCCCAATTCCAACGCCAGCCGCGGCGAGTCGCCGAAGCGCAGCTCCTCGAGGGCTCGATTAAGCCGGCGCAGCAAAAAGCCCAACGCGTCGGCGGTAGAGTCGGCCAGCGCCGTGGACCAAACCGGATCAATCTTGCCGGCACCGGCTCCTAATTTTTCCAGATACGCGCTTTCTAGCGCGGCGCGCAAGTCCTTCAGAAATTGCGCGGGCTCCACGCCTTCCTCGTAAACTTTCTTGAGCCATCCGGCCAGCGCCTTCGCGTCCCGCGCCACCAATGCTTGTGCGGCTCCGAGCAGCATTTCCTGGGGCACGAACCCGAACATTTCGCGGACCGATTCCAAGGTCACCTTGCCGTCGCCGACCGAACGGCATTGGTCGAGCAGGCTGACCGCGTCGCGCAGGGAGCCCTCGGCCGCGCGTGCGAGTAGCTGCAGCGCCTCGGGTGCTACGGAAATTTTCTCCTTCTTGGCGATACTCGAAAGATATTCGGCCAAGGGTTCGGGAGCCACTGGACGAAACTTGAAGCGCTGGCAGCGCGAGGCAATCGTCGCGGGGATCTTGTGCACTTCGGTTGTCGCCAGAATGAACACCACGTACGGCGGCGGCTCCTCGATCGTCTTGAGCAACGCGTTAAAGGCGGCCGCCGAAAGCATGTGCGCCTCGTCGATGATGAAAACTTTGTAGCGGTCTCGCGTCGGTGCCAATGCAACGGTTTCAATGATCACCTGGCGAACGTTGTCGACGCCGGTGTTCGACGCCGCGTCCATTTCGAGGACGTCCAAGGAGGACGAGAGCGCGATCTCCCGGCATGAAACACACGCGTCGCAGGGATCGGCGGTGGGGCCCTTCGCGCAATTGAGCCCCTTGGCCAAGATGCGCGCCGAGGTCGTCTTGCCGCATCCGCGCGGCCCGGTGAACAAATAGGCGTGGTGAATGCGGCCCGATGTCAGCGCGTTTCGCAGCGTTTGCGACACCGCATCCTGACCGACCAGCGCCTCGAAGCCCTGCGGGCGATATTTCCGCGCGAGAACCTGATGCGGGACGGCGGCGGCACTCACTCGCGGACCCCGTCTTCAAGGCTGATCCGGCCGGGGCCAAAAGAAACCACGTTCAGCAGGCCTCCAAGGATGGCAAGATTTTTCAGCAGGTGGATTCGTTGATCAGGGGAAGAGTGGAACACCCACGTCGCAGCTATGAGAAAAACCGCCAGCGCGAGCGCTCCCCAACGGGTTCTGTAGCCGAGGATGAGCGAGATCGATCCTAATGATTCGATGGCAATCGCCGCCGCGCAAAGAAAGGTCGGAGCCGGCATGCCGTGAGCTTCCATATACATCAGGGTACCCTCGAGGTTCGTGATCTTGCCGAACGCTGAGGCGAGGAATATGATGGCCAGAAACAGTCGGCCCGTCAAAGCCAAGACGTCGTCGGTATTCATCACTTTATCCGATGATACTATAGCAGTGTGTGGCCCTTCCATAATTTCGAGGCATGACTTATACTGTGAGGGTGACCCGCACCGCGCGCAGCACCCTCCTGGCCCTCCTCGTCGTCGCAACTTCAGGCCTCGCGGGTGCTGCGACCCTCGATCAGGCGCCGACGCTGTGGCAGGAGCGCTTTTTCTGGGACGCTCTACTTCCCGCGCGCGACAAGTCGGCGCGCCAGCAAAGCGACCCGATGATGGTGCCGGTGATGAAGGCCGTGGCGGGACAAATCGCGCAACAGGTGGCCAATCTAGGCCAAATCGACCAATACGTGAAGGCCCAGGGCGATAATCTCCGCTACGCCTACGATCAGCCTGACCCGAAGCCGAGCTTGGCCACGGTCGCCGATAATTTATCGACGCTGGCCGCCGGCTGTGGCCAGATTCGCCAAAATCTGTATTACCTGACCGCGCGCGAACGCATGGCTTCCTCCCAGGCTTTGCCCGACCAGGAGATGTACCAAGCTGGCCTGCTGATTCTCGGCCAAATACAGGCCTTGCAGGCGACGATGAACCAGCTCTACTTCGACGCGTTGGCCGCGCGCGCGATCGTTTACGACAACAAGTGGGCCAACGACAAGTTTTTCAACCATAAGACCGAGGATTTAATGCGCAGCGTCGTCGGAATCCAGGATTCGCTTTTCACCGTCCACAACGCCGCCTACGACTTAACGATACGCTGCCGATGATCGCCGCCGCCTTCCTCCTCGCGTCCTGGGTCGCCGCCTCTCCCGCGCCGCAAATCGTCTCGGTAAAAACCTCCGATGGCTGGACGCTTACCGCGGATTATCGGCCGCCGACACGCGGCGGTACGGTCGTGGTTTTGGCCCACGGCGTGGCGTCATCGCGCGGGGAATGGACGGCGTTCGCGCAGCGCCTCCAGGACGCGGGCGTGGGCACGCTCGCCCTCGATCTGCGTGGCCACCACGACAGCATCAAAGGCCCGAAAGGACAGCGCGATTTTCTGGATTTTGACGCAACGGACGAATGGCCGAAAGCGGAAGAGGATTTGCTGGCCGGCGCGCGCTGGCTCAAGTCGCGCGGGATTAACGAAAGCCGTATCGCCTTCGGCGGCGCGTCGATCGGAGCTAATCTCGCCGCAGCCGCAGCGGGGGAAAGTCCGAAGGCGCCATTTCTGCTCTTGCTCTCACCCGGACCCGACTACCGCGGCGTTCCGTTGCGGCTATGCCGTGACATCAAAATTCTCGTTGGTGCCGCCCGCGCCGACGCCTACGCCTACCAAACGCTTGCCCCTTTTTCGCTCATGGATGGGGTCAAAACCTTTGAAGCTCCCGCAGGGCACGGAGTGCAAATGCTGAACGATCCCGCAACCCTTGATCAAACGGTCGCATGGATCCTCGCCGCCTCAGCGCGCAGCCGCTAGACGCACCTCAATTGCATCCCAAGAGGACTCCGGTTATAAAATCTAGCACGCCCTGGGAGCTTAAGGCCGCCCTTCCCTATCGACCACCCGAATGCGAATGGACTTGGATGTCGCAGTCCCTCGGCGAGGCGTGAACGCGAGTCGGATCCGGTGGAGACCCGGCGTCGGGCGCCAAAACGCCACTGCCGCGCTGTCGGGCAGCGGCGCGCCATCTACCGACCAGTCGAAGGTACCGTCAGCATCTTCAGGTTCAGCGCGCAAAGAAACCGCCTGAGCGCCACGCGGTGTCGACGGGTCGAGACGGAACACGTCATTGGGACGAGGAAAAGCAATTAAGATTTCACGCGCTCCAGGCGCGGCGGGCGCGCCGGGACGATGGAGCGGGCAGGACGCCGACGGTAGGCGGTCTCGCCGGAAAACTTCCCGAACGGCGCCCGGACAGTCGGGCCCGGCCAAGGCGCCGCTTTCGGGATCGATCTCGACTTCAAGCACCCCGGAAGGGCGGACGAAGTCGCGGGAACCGTAACGGCGCTCCATCGCGAGAGCCGCGTCGCGCAGGAGCGGAGCGGCGCCGGTCACGCCGGAAACGCGCCGCATCGGACTGCCATCGAAATTGCCGACCCAGACAGCTACGGTCCAATCGCGCGTAAATCCAACGGCCCAGTTGTCCTTGTAGTCCTTCGTGGTCCCGGTTTTCGCGGCGAAGGGAAACGGCAGAGCGAGCGCCGAATCGTGACCGAACGCCTCCACACGGGCCTCGTTGTCCGACAACACGTGCGTCACCAGGTACGCCGCTTCTGACGACAATGCACGATGCCTCGGACCGCGCGAATCGGACGGGGCTTCGCGCACCGGCTGCCATTGTCCCCCTCGCGCCAGCGCCGCATAGGCGCCCGCCAAATCGCGCAATGTGACTTCTCCGTCGCCAAGCGCCAGGCCTGGCCCATACCTTTCCGCATCTTGAGTCAGCGAAGCGAGGCCAAAGCCCCGCAAGCGTTCCAAAAAATTGGGAATGCCGACCCTCTCGACCAGGCGGACTGCCGGCGCGTTATACGAGCAAGCCAGCGCCTGGCGCAGGGTAATGCGGCCATGATATTTTTCATCGTAATTACGGGGCGAGAATCCTCCGCGAGCGAAGGTCGGCGCATCGTCGATGACGTCCGCGGGCGACATGCCGCGCTCGAACGCGAGGCCGTATAAAAATGGTTTGAGCGCCGAGCCCGGCTGACGCAAGGCCGTGACGCCATCGACCTGTCCGGAATGCGCGAAATCACGGAAATCCGCCGAGCCGATCCACGCCAAGACGTCGCCGCTGGCGTTATCTAAGACGACGACAGCCGCGTTGGTCACGTGCCAATTCGTTAGTGTGGCTAAGTGCGTGGTGACCAATCCCTCGAGCTCTTGTTGGAGATCTCCGTCGAGGGTCGTGCGCCGGGCGGCGTCTCCCGGCCCGGACATCGCTCGGCGCGCGAAATGCGGGGCCATCTCCGGACGAACCGAATCGGCAACGCGGATTTTCCACCTCAAGGCCTCATCGCGGGCCCCAGCGTCTATCCAACCCCATGAGAAAAGGCGTCCCAATACGACACGGCGCCGCACCTCGGCGGCGGCCGGATCCTTGGCGGGATTGCACCTTGACGGGCACTTAGGCAATCCCGCGAGCAAGGCCGCCTGTCCGAGAGTCAAATCTTTGGCGGGAATTCCGAAATAGACGCGCGACGCCGCCTCGATGCCAAGCGCGCCGCGCCCGTACGGCGCGCGATTTAAATACGCTTCCAATATTTCCCGTTTCGACACTGCGCGCTCGAGACGCAGCGCTCGCCAAGCCTCGGTGATCTTGCCCGCAAGCGTGCGGGGACGAGGCTTAAGCGCGCGCACCAACTGCTGAGTGATCGTCGATCCCCCCGATACCGCGCGTCCAGCACGAACGTCCTGCCAGGCCGCACGAGCCACGGAGCGGATGTCGACGCCGGGATGCTCGTAAAAACGCCTATCTTCGGCGGCCAATGTGGCGACGGTCGCCCAAGGACTTACCTCCTCGAGCGAAACCGGGACGGAGTAAAGATCTTCGGGCAAGCCCGTGCGCAACACCTGCCCACGACGATCGGTTACTGAGATCGACGGTGGCGGCGCCAACGCCGCTCGCGCCGCCGCGGATCCCGCGAGCAGTATCGCAAGCGCCGCCGCGCGCGTCACCGGAGGACCTCCGCCGTACCCGACGCGCTGCGACCGAACACCTCGGGCTGGTACATCGCCTCGACCGCAGTAGCAGGAACGTGAAATTTGCCCGGCGTGGTGGCTTGAATCAGGTACGACCACGTGTGCTCGCCTTTGGCCATAAAGTCGGCGAATACTTGAATGCGATCGTCATAGCGCTCCGCGCGCTGGAACGTCCCCCAATCGGCTCCGTAACCGCCCTGGGATGAGTCGGCCCGTGCGTCCTCCTCGCCCTCGACGGCGAAGCTCGGGTCGACGATCTCCCACCCGGCGGGAAGGGGATCTTCAAGGGCCACGAAGGTGCGGTCTTTCTTCGTGCTGACTGTCACCGTGACGACCGCTCGTTTTCCCGCGCGCAAATCACCGTGCAGGGGAGCGACTCTGCGCTTTACCTCGAAGCCTTCGGACGACGGCCGGTCGAAAGACGCTGGAGCATATGCGATCACCAAATCGTAGTACAGCCGCCCCAGCCCTTGCTTGGCAATTTCGATTTTCGCCGACGCCGCACCCGCAAAAACGTCATTGAGCGCAATGGCTTCTCTACGAGTCGTCAACGTTCGGCCGTCGAAACGCTCGCGGCGCAAGTCCGTGGATTGGCCGACTTTTTTCATCGTCGCGGTGAATGCGGGGACATCCTTTTCGTAACGCCGATAAAAATCCTGCAACGCGCGCAATGACGCGGAATTTTCGATCGTCGTCCGCCAGCGGCCCTTGGCCTTGCGCTCATCGACTAGCCAACGCACCGCCTTTTCGTCTCCGGGAAATCCCCCGCGCGCTTCCAAGAAGGCCTGCAGCGCGACGGCTGTCGTGCGTGCATTCGAGTCGTGGATCCAATAGGAGCTTTCCCCTTGCACATCCTCGAAGTGGACCGTGCGCGCTTCAAAGCGCGCCTGATTCATCAAGTCGTCGGCCAACGCCTTCGACTCCGGCTCGCCGGCGGCGGCTTTGGCCGCCTTCAGAAGATATGCCTTGCCAAGGGTCGGAAGTTGGTCGCGACGCTCGTATAGTTTGCGGAAATAAGCTGGTTGCGGATCGCCGCGCAAACCGAGCACATATACCGCATAGGCGCGCGACGCGTAGTCTTCCGACGCGGAGTACGGATACGCCCAGTCGAGCTTCGTGTTTCCTAAGTAGGCCTTGAGCCAGGCCGCCGCCTTGCGCAAGGAATGTTCCGGCACCGCGTAACCTTCGCGACGGGCCAACTCCGCGGTCTCGAGCGCGTACGCCGTCAACCAAGGATCCGGCTGCCACGGCGTCGGCCAGTATCCGTAACCGCCGGTCGGATGCTGAAAATCCGGAAGGCGTTCGAATCCCTTTTGGACCGCGGATTTGAGGGCGTCCAACGTTCCCAACCCGAATTCTGCCACCATCTCGCCGCTAACCACGACCGGCATCATCCGCGAAAGCCTTTGCTCCAAACAACCGTACGGGTACTCGAGCAGGTAGCGCACGCCTTCGCGCAGTCCGGCCAAGGCGGTGGGCGAGAAGGAGGTTTCTAACGTCCCGGTTCCCGGAGCTGCATTTGACGGCCGACCAATCTCCTCGATGACTGTGCCGTCTACCACTCCGGAAGTCGCGGCCCGTTCCATCCGCTCGGTCGCGCGTACTGGCACCGTCCAACGCAGGCCGTCAGTCTCGGTCCCCGCTTTCGCCGCGAAACGGAATTCCGCGCTACCCAGGCCCGTCGCGCGGCATTTCCAGGTCGTCTCCACCGCACGTCCCGCCGGCACGAAAACCTCGCGCGAGGTTGCTCCCAAGACGGCGATCGCGGTTCCGTCCAGCGCGAGCGCCACTGTCACCGTCGAATCCTGTTTCGTGAAGTTGTGGACGACCACCCCGCCTTCGAATTCGTCGCCAACGCGCGCCAATCGGGGCAGGCTTGGCCGCATGGACAATGGCTTTGCCACGACCGCGCGCGTTTCGCCCGATCCGAATCGCCGGACATCATGCGCAACGGCCATCAAGCGAAAGCGCGTGAGGCTGTCCGGAAGTTTGAACGACGCCGAGGCGACGCCGTCGGGGCCGACCGCGACGGTTGGGCCCCAATATGCGGTAGGGGAAAAATTCGAGCGCAAATCGACGCCCGGCAAGGGAGAACCCCTCCCGTCACCACCGCCGCCGCGATTTTTACCCTTTTCGCCGTAACTGCGCTGGCCGATTACGAAGACGTGGGAATCAGCAGAGCCAACCAATAACGGACGCTGGCCATAAAACTCATCGAAAGGATCCGGCGTGGCATATGCCGTTAAATTCAGCACGCCTTCATCCACGGCGAACAACGTCACCTCGCCCGGAACCGGGCGTCCGTCGCCCCGCGAGATCTTCACCGTGGCGCTGAGCGCCCCGCCCGGACGGTATTCTCCCTTATCAACGGAAACTTCAACTTTCAGGCGGCGGCTGCCGGGATCGACGCTGATCGCCTTGTAGCCGAACTTCGCCTGGGGCTTTCCGATATCCTGCCCTTCGTCGTCGAAGCTCGGCTGTGCCGCACGGCCGTGAACGAGCGTTACGGAAATAAACGCGTTGGGAATCATTCTATCGTTGATCGGTACGCGCACGAGCGAAGCGCCACCATTGATTTCCTGAGTCCAACGCGAGATGATCCCCTCGCGCTCGACGGTGACGAGTGCGGTGGCACGATCGAACGGCGACTTCACCAGGAGCCGCGCAGTTTCCCCCGGTTTATACGACTCCTTGTCGGCGAGGATCTCGACGATGTCGTCATCCTTGCGCGCCCACCACGCGTCGCCGGCTCCGGCGACGCTGAACGCGCGCACGCTTTCCGACGGCCGCCCATGCTCGTCTTGACCCACGAGCGCAAACTCATATGCGCCCGGGCGGTCCGAGGTCCACGCGAAAGTCCAAGTCGAAGGAGAAGCCGCGAAACTTCCCGAGGAAACGAAACTTTCGTGTTCCTCGCTGACCCACTCTAAGCGTCCGGCGACGCCGGCGCGCTGTATGCTCAACCACTCGCGTCGCAGCAGCGACCAGTGCGCGCCCTGCGTCGTCACCCGCCGTCCATCAGGACGGACGGCCACCGCTTCGACGTTCCACGTCTGGCCCTTTTCCACGAAATTCGAATCGGATTTGAGCCCGAAATAAAGATCCGCGCGATGCACCACGGCGGACGCGCGCCCGAACAGGCGCTGACGCTCGGGACTGGTCACTGACGCCTCGAACGTCGCCATCAAGGGGCCCGTCGCATCTTGGACATCCAAGACCGAGGTCGCTTTTGCGCGTCCTTGCGCGTCCAGAGTCGTCTCGTTCGACGCCAACAAGCGCCCGATTTCCGCTTGGCGGCGGCGCCATGGCGGCATGAAGGTGAAATCCGGCCAGCCCGGAGGCGCGTAAGAGGACGGCTCTAGGCGCAGGCTCCAAGCCGCGTTCGCTCCGGCCATCGGAGCACCGAATAGCCACCAGCCCTCGATGCCCGCCTCATACGTGTCGCCCGCCATCCACGAAGCAGCCGCCGGGACGGCCTTCACTTCGAACGCGGCCGGCTTGAATGCCTCGACGCGAAACTCGTATGAAGCGTGGATGAACTTTCCGCCGTCCACTTCGCCGCCCGTGGCGTCGTCGTCTTCTGCGACGGGGGTGACGACGGTGTCGGCCGATTTCCCGAGCTCACGCAAGCTAACCGTCCAGTGGCCGTTGGGGGCCGTCGGACTCAGGTCGAACGAATGATCTACTGACGACAAGCCCGAAACGGTCACCGTCGCCTTCGCCACCTCCGCCCCCCGAGAATCGTTCAACGTTAAAAGGAGCGAGTGCGGATCACTTGCTCCCAACAACCGCCAATCGCCGCGTTCGAGTTTTCGCAAAATCGCCTTGACATGGACCGTCTCGCCCGAACGATAGACTCCGCGTTCCGTGAACATCACTGCGCGGTACTGGCGCGGCTGCGGTCGGCGGTCGCTGGAAATATTGAACCGCCAGGGTTCGAGTCCGGACCAATTCAGGGAAAGAACGGCCGTTCCTTTTGGATCGCGGGCGAAGGCCCAAAGATTTGGGCGCGCCCACCGGTCCCAATCCGTAATGCCTAAGGCCTTCCAGCCCGGCGCGTCTGCCAAGCCCTGCTCGCTGGTCTTTCCGCGCCAGAGGACCTTGCCTTCGTCATTGCGTAACTCGATAGGAACGCCGATGGCGGGCCGTCCAGATTTAAAGTACGTCGCCCACACGAGTGATGAGTCGGGGGAAGACTTGAAATGAAGTCCGATCCGCGTCACATCAAGAATTGACTTGCGCAAGCAGCCCTTGTGGTCTCGGAGCTCGACGGCCGCCAGCCCGCCTGAGCGAGCGGGAGAGGATGAAGCGAACACGGGCCCCAAATCGATAAATGTGCGCAATAGCTGGTTGCGCGGTAAACCGAGATTCCAAGACTTCTCCGGCGCATCAATCGCGAGCCGCTCCCGACAACCCCAATGGCTCGACCGGAAAAAAGGAATGAACGCGTCGTCGGCGATTATTGCCTTGCGCAACGTGACCGTCGTGACGTTCACGGCGACGATCGGAAGACGCGCTGGAAGCTCTTGTTCAAGGATGCCAAAGTGTTCTATGGGCGCCAACCGCGGACAGAACCCGTCGTTAGAGAAGGGCACTCGCGTTTCGACGCCCAACGCCGAGCCAAACGCGTCGCGCAGCCCGGAGGAGAGTACCAGCACGTAATCGCGATCGACCGACATCGTCGGATCTTCGAGCCTATGAACGACTAGGCGTCTATCGGGACGTGCGTCGCCCAGATATTGCCCGGCGCCGTCCGGGACATCGAAAGTCCGTGTCGACCCTTCAATACGTGCGTTCGCCGCCACCTCGGCGAGACTCACCGGATTTGAGAAAGACAACTCGTAATTTCGGGGAAGGCACTCTCGGCCCGGGCCTGAAACGAGGCGGAACGTCTGCACTCCCTCAAAACGCACGCCGATTTGGTGCGCCATTCCCAGCTCGCCAACGGCCGACCGCAGGCCGTCCTTCAACGCCAATGTATAAGAGCGGTCCGCACGTAGGGTGCGCGACGGCTTCACCGCCAGAACCGTGCTGGTCGTCGGGACATTGTGCCAAGACCATGACCAGGCTGACTTTATTTCTTCGGCAGTCGCCCGGCGCACGCCGACGGAGATTTCGTCGACCGGCTCGGGGGAATCGATTTTGGTTTCCCGTAGCGCAATTGCCCCCCGCGCGCGGCGGGGATCCATCGTCTGATTGAACTGGAGAAACATGACGGCGTTCGGAGCGATCCAATGACCGCCGTCACGCGGGCGGCTATCGACGAGCTCGGGGCGGCCAGTTTCAAATTGCCACGTGTGGCTGTTCTTTAATTCTCGCCCGGACACGGCGGAGCGCGTGCCCGCCGGAATTTCCGCGCGGAACGACGCCGCCAACGGCAACGGTTTTTCC
This sequence comes from Elusimicrobiota bacterium, assembly GCA_031423795.1. Classification (GTDB taxonomy): domain Bacteria; phylum Elusimicrobiota; class Elusimicrobia; order UBA1565; family UBA9628; genus GWA2-66-18. Next base: position 20,413 of record JANPGH010000084.1, read on the forward strand.
GGCTCGAACGCGAGGATTTGCGTTCCCCGCCAGCGGCAACGCCCGGCGAGCGCCGGCGACAGCTTCAAAGGACAGTAACGACCCATATCGGACGGCGAGGCCAATGCGACCATCGGCTGATTGAAGGTGACGACGATCGCATCAGGCACCGCCGCCTGGTGCGAAGGACCCGCGGGAGAAACCGAGAGGACGCTCAGTTCAGGGGCTTGAGCGAACGCGACGGCGGCGAGAAGGAGAAAGGAGGGATTCATGGTCCCGATTCTACCGAATCTCAAAGATAAAACTTACGGGGATTAATTCGGCGGAGCTTGGCGTCCGGCGATCAACTCGTCCAATCGGACGCGGAACTCTTCGTGCGTGCGGTATAAGGTGCGGAATCGATCTTCGGGGACCAGCAGCAGCATCGCCCCGGGGTCACCGGCCTTGACCGTAGCACTCGCCAGGCTCCCGTCTAAAATCGATGCCTCGCCGAAAACGTCGCCGGGGCCCAACTCCGCCACGCACATCAACCCCTTCCCGGGAACTTTTGCGTGGATGTTGGCCTGTCCCGTAGCAACGACGTGCAGAAACTCGACCGACATTCCACCGTAAAAAATGATCTGGCCGCTGGCGAATTTCCTGAGCGTCGAGCCCTCGGCCAACGGACTCAAGTCGCCTTCGGCAATCCCCGAGAACAACGGCACATGCTTGCTCAAAAACTCAAGTGCGTCCATGGCCGGTAGGATAGCGTTCTTGCGCGAAAATTTCCAGGCCCCTGTCGCATCCGCTTCCCGCGCAATAGGTCCTTGACGATTTAGGGAGGCGGGGCTACCCTAAGCCCATGAACGGTGCTTGTCCGAAAAGGGCTTCCGTCGGCCTAGTAATCGCCATCGCAATTCTAGGGGCTCGACCGGCTTCCCCCGCGGGAGCAATATCCGACTACGCGACCAGCGATCAATTTGTGACCGAACCTGTCGAAAAACTCTTCCTTTTTTCCAAAAACGGCACGATCGCCACCCCCATTATTAAATCACCCAAAGAACAGCTCCCGTCAATTGGGAATCTGTCGTTGTCCCTCGCTGCAAAAGCGGCAGTAAAACTTCGTCACCTCAAGGAGCAGCTCGATTTCCTCGCCAAGGATCCGCAGAAATGTTCTGCACAAGGCCGACAACAATTGGATTCGCTGGCTTCGGAACTGAAGCAGCTGGTCGGCCTCGACGGAAGCACGCCGGACATACTGGGCCAAGCTTTTCGTGCCATGGTCAAATACCGTAACGACAAACAGTCTGGGGCTTGCCCCGAGCAGATGACCTGCACTACCTCCTATTTGACGGTCTGGAAGGCGGTGCGCAGCCTCCTCGAAGAAGGGGATACGCTGCGCCAACGCATCGCGGGGCTCAAAGCAGACTGCGACATGTGAAGGATGTCGACGCCTTTTGTTAGACTGACGGCGTGATCGACCCGGGTCGTCTGTTCATGTTCGGAGTCTACGGCCTCAAGCCCAACCGCGAAACCATCGCCTTGTTCAAGGAGACGGGGGCCACGGGAGTGTTGCTGCTGGCCCGCAACATCGAGACGCCGGCGCAGACGAAAGCCTACATCACAGAAATGGAGCAGCGGCTCGGACGGCCGCTCTTGATCGCGATCGACCATGAGGGCGGTTGGGTGTTGCGCTTTAAGTCCGGCCTCACCGCGTTTCCCGGCAACGCCGCGCTGGGCCGTACGCGCGATCCGAAGCTTGCTTATGCCGTCGGCCGGCAGATGGCGCAAGAACTGGCCCCGCTGGGCATCCGGATGAACCTGGCTCCGGTGCTCGACGTCGCGACCGCCGTCTACAATCCGGGAATCGGCATACGGTCTTTTGGAGATGACACAAAGATTGCCGGAAAATTAGGGGCGGCGTTTTCCCGCGGACTTCAGGACAACGGCGTTTCGGCCTGCGCGAAGCACTTTCCGGGGAAGGGTGCGGCAACCGTCGATGCTCATCTCGATCTACCGACAATCCGTCTGGCCCGTGCGTCGTTTGAAAAAACTCACTTAGCGCCGTTTCGTGCCGCCGTAGCAGCGGGGGTCGACGCGGTGATGACGTCGCACGTGCGTTTCCCCGCTTACGACTCAGTTCCCGCCACTTTCTCGACGAAAATAGTCCGCGACGTGCTGCGAAAAAAACTCGGCTACCAAGGCCTCGTGGTCAGCGACGACCTGTGCATGGGCGCTGTAACGAAGCGCTGGCCGGTCGCGCAAGCCACGCTAAAATGCCTTGACGCCGGGCACGACGTGTTGATGATCGCGCACGACACTCAGGGCATGCGCGATGCTGTCGACCTTTTGCGCGAGATCGGCGCCAATCCGAATCTCGTCGGGCTTGCTGCCGCGCGTATCGAACGCCTGCTGCCGCGCCGCCACGCGAAAAGCGCCGCAACGCTGAGCGCTGGTCTTGATCTCGCGCAAGACATCGCCGATCGCGCGATTCGGATTTCCCGAATCGGCGCGCAAAAACTCCCTCTCACTGTTGATAAAAAGACGCTCATCATTATCCCCGATTTTCGCGAAGTCCGCGAGCGGTTTACGTTTGAAGGCGGGCCGTGCGGACCGTCAGACTTAATAAAACGCCGCGCACGCGGCGTCGCATTCGCCACCGCTCCGATCGAAAGCACCGAGCTGGGAAATCTGGCCGCTGCAGTCTTACGCGCCGAACGCGTTCTCTTTTTCTGCTTCGAGGCCAAGCGTTTTCTCGGCCAGGCGGCGACGCTCAAGTTGCTGTCGAAAATCGCCGCGAAAAAAACCGCGATTGTTTTGATTCGCTCGTCTTGGGACCTTGAACTTTGTCCTCGAACTATGACCGTCGTCGACACCGCCGGCTATCGCCTGGTCAGCATTGAAGCGGCTCTCTCTCGCACCTTGGAGAAACGAAAATGATCCTCGCGCTAATGTTGTTGTCAGTCCGTTTGGCGGCAGCCGAAGTCCCCCCGACTCCAGCGCCCCCAGCGAATTCCACTGTCGCCGCGCTCAAAGAGCGCTTTCTCGCCGCGACCGACGACGTGGAGCGCGCCCGCACGCTTGAGCTGATCGCCGCGACAAACCCGACCTCGGCGCGGGACGTTTCCGCCCTCTTCGACTTGTTTTCACGGTTTCCCGATGCAATCGTGCGGCAGAAATCGATGGAGTCACTCGCCCGCCTCCATCCCGGCATGCCCGAGCTTGAGCCTTTGTTCATGACCTACCTGCGCCAAGACGAGCCGGAAAGCCAACTGTTCGGGATTAACGGCGCTTTTCGCTTGCGTTCGGAAGATGCCCTTCCCATGGTCCGACGCATCGCGCAGCGACGGTTTAAGGCTCCGGCCGCGGCCTCCATCGATGCGCTCAGCGAGCGCAACGCATGGTGGACGCAATACGAAGCCCTGTCCGCGCTCGCTCAGTGGCAAGGCGAAAAATCAGAATCGCTATTGGTCAAAAAATCTCAGGAAAGCCCCGCTGTCGCCCACCTCTTGGGCCAATTTTTCTGGAGTCGCACGTTGCCTCGCATCGCGCAGTGGTCGCGTTCGTCCAAGCTTGGTGACCGACAGCGCGCGGTGGAAGCCTCCGGCGCTCCCATCGAGCCGGCCGAAGCACGCGCGACCCGGGACGCGATGCTCACCTTGGTGGGCGACACCACCGTCGACGCGGAGGTGCGTCACAAGTTGGCGTTGAAGGTGGGTGCCGTCTCAGATGACGGAGAAGTTTCGGCGTTAATCGCGAAGCACGACAGCGCTGGCGACGCCAAAACGCGCCTCCTCTGGGCGTCGGCGGTCTTCGCCTCCCATAATATGAAGGCCGTGCCGCTCTTGGAAAAATACGCCCGCAATGATCCCGATGAGCTGATGCGTCGCGGCGCACGGGCTCTCTTGGTAGACCTTCTCGGAGAGGAGAAAGTCTCGGCTCTGCTCAAAGACGATAAAGTCAATAAAAAATAGGCATTTTTCAACTTTCGCGTCACGTGGACGTGCGCCGTGGGGAAATGCTAAATTCTGCCGATGCTCCCTTCGCCCATTTTTTGGGTCTTGGCGGCCCTTTGCGCGGGCCTTTCGGTCGCGCTAATCCTCGTTCTGCGGCGTTTCTACGCCCTGCAATCGGCAGGCGCGCAAACAACCGCGACGTTGGCGCCGGAGGGATGGGGCAAGCTCGACGAACTTCTTTCCATGCTTGTGTCCCTCCAAGAGCACGGGGTCTCGCACTCCGGTGCGGTCTCGCGCGAGGATTTCGGACGCGCGGTCCTGGATTGCGCATGTCGCCTGATGAAGTGCGACCGCGGCTCGGTGATGATGTGGGACGAAAAACGCGCCTGCCTTCAAATCGTCGCCGCGAAAAGCCTGGTCCATGAGACCGAGCGGCTCTTTTTAAAACCGGGTGAAGGTGTCGCGGGCAAGGCTTTTTCCTCGGGACGGCCGATTTTTATCGCGGATCCCGTCGGCGATCCGCGTTACGTCGCTGCCGCGCGAAACGACGTCGAACCTTTCGTCTCCATTCCACTGATGGTCAAGGGAAAACCGATCGGGGTGCTCAATCTTCACGCGAAGGATGGTGCCGAGCCTTTCAGCGATTACAACGTAAAATTTCTCGGCATCCTCGCCGGCGAGTCGGCGGTCATGCTTCACAACATGGATTTGTTCGACAGCCTGCAGACCTTCTACCTGGAAATGGTCCAAACGCTGGCGCGCGCGGTTGATTCCAAGGATGCGTACACCCACGAGCATTCCGACCGAGCGCGGGCCAAAGCCCGCAAGGTCGCCGCGGAGATGAACCTGCCGGAACAAATGATCCGCTACATCGAATACGCGGCCCTTCTGCACGACATCGGCAAGATCGGGATCGATGAGGCGATTTTGCTCAAGCCAGGCAAGCTGACCCCCGAAGAATACGAACAAATGAAGAAGCATCCGATCATCGGCCATCAAATCCTGGCTCCAGTAAAATATCTCGGTCCGGTCGCGCAAATGGTTTTGTATCATCAAGAATGGTTCGACGGCCGCGGCTACCCGGAAGGGCTCAAGGGCGAGCAAATTCCTTTAGGCTCGCGTATTGTCGCCGTTCTCGACGCGTGGGATGCGATGACCTCAGACCGCCCTTATCGAAAGGCGCTCGGAAATGAAGTCGCCGTTAGCGAGCTGCGCAAAGGCGCCGGAACGCAATTCGACCCCCGGGTCGTCGAAATCTTCCTGAGGCTTGAAACCGCGCAGTGGACGTTGGGCTCCAACGGGGAGAATAAATCCTGATGCTTTACGTTGTGCCCACTCCGCTCGGGAATTTGGAAGACATGACCCAGCGCTCGCTGCGCGTCCTGCGCGAGTCGTCGGTCGTTTTTTGCGAGGACACCCGTCGTACCCGGCAACTGATGTCGCACTTCGGTTTGAACGCGCCCCTCGAGCGATATGACGAAAACGACGTGCGCTGCGTCGAGAAATTGATCGAACGCGTAAAGCGCGGCGACGCCGTAAGTTTAGTCAGCGACGGCGGATGCCCAGGGATCTCCGACCCGGGACGTCGGGCGGTCGCGGCCGCGCGCCGCGCCGGTCTGCCGGTGACAGCCCTCCCAGGACCCGCCGCCGTGACCACCGCAATCGCCGGCTCCGGCCTGCCCGGAGATAGTTTTCTTTTTCTCGGATTCTTGCCGCGGACCGCGTCGAAGCGACGCCGAGCCTTCGAATCGGCCAAGGACTTGGGCCGAACGGTGGCGGTCTACGAATCCCCTTTCCGAGTGCTCGAGCTTCTCGAAGACGCGCTGGCCGTTTTCGGCGCCGACGCGCAATGCGTGTGCGTGCGCGAACTGTCGAAAGTCCATGAAGAATGGCTACGCGGAAACGTCGCCGCGGTGAAATCCGTCCTGTCCGCACGCGCTGAGCTTCTGGGAGAATTCGTCGTTCTCTTTCATCCCGATCCGGAACCGGCCCATGCCTAATAAAAACAAGGCGGAGGTACGACGCCTCCTCTTCGTGTGCACGGGAAGCACCTGCCGCTCGCCGCTCGCCCGCTTTTTGACCGAGCGTCTCGCTCGCGAAGCCGGACTGCCCTGGACGGCCGCCGCGGCGGGGATTTCCGCCGTCGCCGGCGCTCCGCTCTCGCCCGGAACGATTCGAGCTCTCGCCGCTCGCTCAATCACCGGCGTTCATCACGCCGCGCGACGCCTGGACGAATCGATGCTGCGCGACGCGGACGTTGCGTATGCGTTAGCCCATGGCCACCGCGAGGCAATGCTGTCACAATTCCCCGCCTACGCCGATAAAATTTTCGTCCTGCGCGAGGCGGCCGGCCTTGTTCCTCATGATGTCGACGATCCGATCGGCGGCTCCGATGCCGCCTATGAAAAAACCGCCTCCCTTATCGAGGAGGCGCTGAAGATCCTGATCCGGAGAACTCCCTATGCTCAAGACTCTCGCTGAACTCGACCCCGAACTTTACAATGCGATCGCCGCCGAAGCGCGGCGTCAATCCGATAACCTCGAATTGATCGCGTCCGAAAACTACACGTCCGAAGCCGTATTGGAGGCGCAGGGCTCGCTTCTCACCAATAAGTATGCCGAAGGTTACCCGGGCAAACGTTACTACGGCGGTTGCGAATTTGTCGATATCGCCGAGTCTTTGGCCATCGATCGCGCGAAAAAATTATTCGGCGCCGAACACGCGAATGTTCAGCCCCATTCGGGCTCGCAGGCCAACATGGCGATGTATCTCTCCGTGCTCAAGCCTGGAGACACGGTGATGGGCTTAAACCTCGCGCACGGCGGCCATCTCTCGCACGGCCATCCGATGAATTTTTCCGGGAAGTACTACAAAATCGTTCCCATCGACGTGCGCCGCGACGACGAGCTGATCGACTACGAAAAGGCAGCGGTCGACGCGCGCGCGCACAAGCCCCAGCTGATCTTCATGGGCGCCTCTAACTACTCGCGCGTGATCGACTGGGCACGGCTCAAGGCGCTGGCCGACGAGGTCGGCGCGTTGTTTGCCGCCGATATCGCGCATTACGCCGGGCTGATCGCGGCGGGCGTCTATCCGTCTCCCGTAGCACTCGCGGATTTTACCACCACGACGACGCACAAGACGCTGCGCGGGCCCCGCGGCGGCATGGTCCTGTGCAAGACCACCCATGCGGCAGCACTCGACAAGGCAGTTTTCCCGGGAGAACAGGGTGGCCCGCTGATGCACGTCATCGCGGCCAAGGCCGTGTGCTTCGGGGAAGCTCTGAAGCCCGAATTCAAGCAGTATCAAACCCAAGTGATCGCTAATGCTCGGCGCCTGGCCAAATCGCTCACCGATCGCGGCTTGCGCGTGGTATCTGGAGGAACGGACTGCCATTTGTTCTCGCTGGATTTGCGGCCTAAAAACGCAACCGGCAAGGACGCCGAAGCAGCATTGGACAAAGCCGGCATCACGGTCAATAAAAATGCAATTCCGTACGATCCACAGAAGCCTTTCGTCACGTCCGGCGTGCGCATCGGCACCCCAGCCGTCACGACGCGCGGGATGAAAGAAGCAGAAATGGACGCTATCGCGGAGTTAATCGACGAAGCGCTGACCGCCCGCGGCGACGACGCCGCGCTGCGACGAATCAAGGAGGCGACGACAAGGCTCTGCCGCCGCTTCCCGATCTACCCATCACTGATGGAAAAGTTCCCGCAACAACTCGAAGAGAGCCGGCCCGCATGATCGCCCAGATACTGCTGGCCGACGACAATGCAGACTTCCTGCTCGTCTTGAGCGATTATTTGACGGCCCGCGGCCACCACGTCGTCACCGCCAATGATGGATTTCAGCTGTCCCAGAAGGCGGCGGACTGTCGTCCGCACTTAATAATCACCGACGTGCAGATGCCGGGCGCTTATGGCTCGTCGGCCTACCAAGTCCTGCAGAAAGACGCCGACACCAGCCAAATCCCCGTGATCTTCATTTCCGGGCACCCCTACGACAAGCTAGCATCTATTCTTCCGATATCACCGCGCACGCGCTTTCTGCAAAAACCCGTCGATTATGAGAAACTGGAGACCTTGATGGGCGAGCTTCTGCCCCTGGGCGGATTCGCCCCATGAAGAAATTGAAATTAGCGGCTCAGGTCGGAGTGATCGGGGGCAGCGGCCTCTATTCCTCCGACGCGATCCGCAATCCGCGCGAGGTCACAATCAAGACGCCATTCGGCGCGCACTCGGGGCCGATCGTGCTCGGCGATCTCGAAGGTGTGGCCTGCGCATTCCTGCCACGCCACGGGCGCGGCCATATCCTGCTGCCCTCTGAAATCAACCAGCGCGCGAACATGTGGGCATTCAAGTCCCTCGGTGTCGAACGCGTACTCGCGTTCAGCGCCGTCGGCTCGCTCAAAATCGAGCTACCCCCGCGGACATTCGTATTCCCGGACCAGCTGGTCGATCGCACGGTGGGCCGCGCGCAAACGTTTTTTGGCGGCGGCATGGTTGCGCACGTGTCGCTCAATCCTCCCTTCGCCCCGCAGCAAAACAAAATCGTGCACGAATGCGCGCTGGAGCTTGGCATCAAGTCGTCATTTGGCGGCGTCTATTGCTGCATGGAGGGCCCGGCCTTCTCGACCCGCGCGGAGTCGGAAATGCACCGCTCCTTTGGCTGGTCGCTGATCGGGATGACGGCCGCAACCGAGGCGAAACTCGCCCGCGAAGCCGAACTCGTTTACTCCCAAGTGGCGATGGTGACCGACTTCGATTGTTGGAAGGAAGGCGAGGAAGTCCACACCGAAATGGTCGTGGAGAATCTTCATGCAAACTCGGCCAACGCGCAGGCGCTGATGCGCCGCGCGGTGCCGCGGATTGCCGCGGCACCCTTAGAGCCTGCGTTCTCCGCTGCGCTCAAGGGCGCGCTGTTCACGGACCCGAAATTCCGCAACAAGGCGGCCGTAAAAAAGCTTGATCTGTTGATCGAGAAATACCAATAACTATGGACACAAAACAAATTCGCCCCATTCTCGATTGGATGAAGACCACCGACCTCGTCGAGGTCTCCTACAAAAAAGGCGACTGCGCTTTCGCCTTCAGCACGAAAGACGCTCCCGTGCCGCCCCCCGCGGGCGATCAAATGACGAGCCGATTCGTGCCGGTGTCTTCAGAAGCGGTCGGGGTCTTCCAATGGGCGGCCCCGGGAAAGCCGCGAACCTGCGAAGAGGGCGGGGATGTCACTGCCAACTCGACCTTGGCGGTGATCGTCTCCGGATCCGGAGCGGCGAAGCCCGTTCTGGCGCCGTGCGCCGGCCGCGTGGCGAAGATTTTCGCGGACGCCGGCGAAGCCGTCGAATACGGACGGCCGTTGTTCCTGCTGGAGCCGAAGGTCTAAATAATGGCCGCGTCCGCCCAGATCCTCTGTACGAAATGCGGCGCGGCCTCGGCGCAGCCGCAGGCAGAGTGCGGGAAATGCGGCGGTCGAAACGCGCGCGTTTGCGGTCAGTGCGGAAATCAAAATTCCCTCCCGAAAAATTTCTGCGATAAATGCGGGCAGCCGATCTCCTCGCTTGGGTCCATCGCTCCGCCCCCAAAGACCGCCATGCCCGGCTTACCAGTCGTCGACATCCCCAAAACGGCGATCAAACGATTGCCCGCTGCCCCGGCTCCGGCGGCCAACGCGCTTCCCGCCGCCAGAACTTCGGGCGGGAGCCTGGATTATACGCCCCTCCAGGACAGCTGGAATGCCCCGTCGGCACCCGCCGCATCTTCCGCGCCGGCGCCGGCCGCTCCAAAAAAACGCAATGCGTTGAAGACTTCCTTGACGCTTTTGACCGTTCTCGCCGTCGGCTTCGGGCTCTGGCGGTATCTCGAATCCCTGAAACCGGAAGTTCTCGTGCCTAAGCTTGGAGCCGAGTACCTGAACGCGCTGCGTGCGCACGATTATGCGCGCGCCTATGAAATGTTTTCGGACTCGGCGAAACGCAATTGCACCGAGGCGGAATTTCGCGCGTCGCGGGGCGACGCCTCTTGGGAATGGTCAGACTTGCGCGTCGCCCATCAAGAACCCGGCGCGATCCTGCTTTCCTATCAATTGAAAGCGGACGGCGCTGCGGCCCGCCGCGACTACGTTCTGTTCACGCAAGAAGGCTCGCGCTGGACCCGACCGTACAACTGGACACTGATTCAGCAGGTTGAGGAGTCTTTCTCAAAGGGCGATCCGGAACGCGGACTTCTTCTCGCTCAAGCCGCCGCGACGGTGAACCCGCGCGATCCTATGGCTTGGGGCTATCTCTGTGAAGCCGCCTACTACCGCAAGTTGCCCGCAGATGCGGTGACGCGCTGTTTGAAATCGTTAGAATTGGCGCGTACGTATCCGTCGAACCTTTCCCCGAAAAGCCTGTACCACCTCTACGCAATATTGGCGGACACTTACCAGCACGCTCTCAAGCGTCCGGACCTTTCGCTTGAACACTATGCGGCGATGCTCGCATTTCCCAATATCTCGCCGGCAGACCAATGCACGGTCTTGCTGGCCCGCGCCCAAGTCCAACGTGAACTGGGTCGCCGCGGGAATGCCCTTTCGGACCTGGAACGTGCCGCTCCGATGTGCCCGGCCACCGCCGACCAGGCTTGGATCGGCCAAATGCGCGCTGCCATCAGTGGCTCCACTCCTTAAACGAGGTCCCATGTTCAAGAAAATCCTGATCGCCAATCGGTCCGAGATCGCGGTTCGCGTGATTCGCGCCTGCCGCGAGCTCGGAATTAAGAGCGTTGCCGTGTATTCGCAAGCCGACCGGGAATCGCGCCATGTGGCGATGGCCGATGAGGCCGTATGTATCGGCCCAGCACCCTCGAAGTTGTCCTATCTTGATCAAGAGGCGGTCCTGTCCGCGGCCAGAATCACCGGCGCCGACGCTCTCCATCCCGGCTACGGCTTCCTGTCCGAAAACGCCGACTTCGCGCAGCGCTGCGAAAGCGTCGGCATCTGTTTCATCGGCCCACCCCCGAGCGCCAGTCGCAAATTGGGCTTCAAGAGCGCCGGCAAAGCCGTGGCGACCCTCGCAGGCGTTCCCGTCGTCCCCGGGACCAAGGGCGACATCAAAACCGATGTAACCGCGGAAGTCGCGGCCATCGGTTATCCGGTTCTCATCAAAGCCTCCGCCGGCGGCGGAGGCAAGGGCATGCGCGTTGTACGCTCGGCCGCGGAGCTCAAACCTCAGCTCCAGGCCGCGGCGACCGAGGCCAAGGCGGCGTTCGGCGACGGTTCGGTGTTCATCGAGAAACTGCTCGAACGCCCGCGCCACGTCGAAATTCAGATCGCCGCCGATCAACACGGCCACGTGGTCGCGTTTGCGGAGCGCGACTGTACGGTTCAGCGACGGCACCAGAAGTTGATCGAGGAGTCCCCCTCTCCGGCGCTGACGCCGGAAATCCGCCGTGAAATGCAGCAGGCGGCCATTCGTTTGGCGAAGGCCGCCGGATACCAGAACGTCGGCACCGTAGAATTCCTTTTCCAGGACGGCAAGTTCTATTTTATCGAGGTCAACGCGCGGCTCCAAGTCGAACACCCGGTAACGGAGGCTGTGGCCGGAATCGATCTGATGGAACTGATGATCCGCATTGCCGCGGGCGAGGCACTGCCGTTCGATCAGGAGCGGGCATCCGAAATCCGCTGTCATGCCATCGAGCATCGTATCAACGCCGAGGATCCCGAACGCGACTTCATGCCCTGCCCGGGCCGCATCGATCACCTGGAACTTCCGGGCGGCGCGGGCGTGCGCGTCGACACACACGTTTACTCCGGTTACACAATCCCGAGTTACTATGACAGCCTGATCGCCAAGCTCATCATCACGGCGGCAGACCGTCCGTCGGCCCTGCGCCGCTCGCTGCGCGCGTTGGGCGAGTTCTCTGCTTCGGGCGTTAAAACCACAGCGGGAATGCACGCCAAGGTCGTCGCCCACCCGGTGTTCATGAGCGGGGAGTTCGACACCCATTTTCTCGAAAAAACGAGGCTGTTAGACGGGGTCGTGACACAATAATATGATCAATTTGGCGGTCCGAGCATGAGTCGATTTCAAGGCGCGACGAGGGAGCATAGCGATAGCTATTTGACCGAGAAGCAACGATGA